>DATLBJ010000103.1:0-19032 GCA_035526975.1 Ramlibacter sp. | reverse complement strand
ATGAGGTAGACGGACGCCGCGATCCAGTCAAGCAGCTGGCCGATCGGCGTGCCGGCGCCGAAGCGATACAACATGCACGGCAGTGCGAAATACAGCACGAACGTGTTCAGCCCCGGGATGGCGTCGAGCGGCAGCATGCGCTTGCGTGCGGCCACGTATCCGCACAGCACCAGCGCGAAGAACGGGAACGTGACGAGCAGGATGTCAAGCACGAGTTGTATTGTCGACGAATGCCGGGAAGGCCGGCCGAATCACGCTTATCATTCGGCGCCCTCCAGCCCGCAGCATTTGTTCGTTTCGCATTCGATGTCCGGCCTCAACCTCGCGCAGCAGGACGCAGTGAATTTCCTGCAGGGGCCGTGCCTCGTGCTTGCGGGCGCCGGTTCGGGCAAGACACGCGTCATCACGCACAAGGTCGCGCGGCTGATTTCCGCGGGGCTCGACGCGAACCGCATCGCCGCCATCACCTTCACCAACAAGGCCGCCGCCGAAATGCGCGAGCGCGCGAAGTCGCTGGTGGGCGCGAAGGCACGCGAAGTGATGATCTGCACCTTTCACGCGCTGGGCGTGCGCATGCTGCGGCAGGACGGCGTGGCGCTGGGGCTCAAGCCCCAGTTCTCGATCCTCGACTCCGACGACGTGGCCTCGATCCTGAAGGATGCGGGCGGCACGACGGACGCGGCCACCGTGCGCCAATGGCAGTGGGCGATCTCGCTGTGGAAGAACCTCGGGCTCAATGGCGCGCAGGCCGAAGCGCAAGCCGCCGACGACAGCGAGCGCATCACGGCCCGCATCATGCAGCGCTACGAAGAGCGCCTGTCGGCCTACCAGAGCGTCGACTTCGATGACCTGATCGGCTTGCCCCTGAAGTTGCTGCGCGATCACGCGGAGGTGCGCGAGAAGTGGCAGAAGCAACTCGGTCATGTGCTGGTCGATGAGTACCAGGACACCAACGCGACGCAGTACGAACTGCTGAAGCTATTGGTCGGCGAACGCGCGCGCTTTACCGCCGTGGGCGACGACGACCAGTCGATCTACGGCTGGCGCGGCGCCACGCTGGACAACTTGAAGCGCCTGCCGCTCGATTACCCGCAGCTGAAGGTGATCAAGCTCGAACAGAACTACCGCTCCACCTCGGCGATCCTGCGCGCGGCCAACAACGTGATCGGCCCGAACCCGAAGCTGTTCCCGAAGACGCTGTTCTCCGAACTCGGCGAAGGCGATCCGGTGCGCATCGTCGATTCCGACAGCGAGGAACACGAGGCGGAGCGCGTCGTCGCGCGGGTGCAGTCGCTGCGCGCGGAGGGACTGGGCAAGGACTGGAAAGACTTCGCCATCCTCTACCGCGCCAACCACATGGCCAAGGTCTTCGAGAAGGCGCTGCGCAAGGCGCAGATCCCGTACAAGGTCTCGGGCGGGCAATCGTTCTTCGACCGCGCGGAAATCAAGGACCTGTGTGCCTGGCTGCGCCTGGTCGTGAACAACGACGACGACCCCGCGTTCCTGCGCGCGGTGACGTCACCCAAGCGCGGCATCGGCCACCAGACGTTGCAATCGCTCGGCGTCTTTGCGGGCAAGTACCGTCTGTCGCTGTTCGCCGCGCTGTTCTCGCCGTCGCTCGCGTCGGCGATCTCGTCGCGCACGGTCGGCGGCCTGCACGAGTTCGGCCGCTATGTGAACGACCTGGAATTCCGCGCGCGCCACACGAGCGGCGCGGAGGACGCACGCACGTTCCTCGTCGATTGGCTCAAGGACATCGATTACGAGAAGCACCTGTACGAGAGCGAGGACAACGAGAGGCTCGCGGCCGCGCGGTGGACCAACGTGATGGATTTCATCGACTGGATGGCGCAGCGCTGCGGCGGGCAGATCGACGATGCCGGCGGCGTCACGATGGCCAGCAGCAAGAAGACGCTGATGGAAGTGGCGCAGACAATCTCGCTGTTGTCCACGATCAACGAGCGCGAGCAGGAGCAGAACGTCGTGACGCTCTCGACCCTGCACGCGGCGAAAGGCCTCGAATGGCCGCATGTGATGCTGGTGGGCGTGAACGAAGGGATGCTGCCGTTCAAGCTCGACGACGACGAAGGCCGCAACAAGGACAGCGTGAATGAAAGCATCGTCGCGCGCCTGCAGGAAGAACGGAGGCTGATGTACGTCGGCATCACGCGCGCGCAGCGCACGCTCGCGGTGAGCTGGACGCGCAAGCGCAAGAAGGGCCGCGAGATGATCGCCGCGCAGCCGAGCCGCTTCATCGCGGAGATGGCGCTCGAGAAGGCGACGACGAAGGAAGACCCGCGCGAGAAGCTCAAGGCCTTGCGCGCGGAGTTCCTGAAGAAAGCGCAGGAAGGCGCGGCCGCGGCAGGCAGCGCCTGATCACGCCCGCACGCGGTTGTTCGTCGCCGCGCGCCAGCCCAGGCGCCCGCCGCGCGGCTTGCGGCCGCCCAGCTGCGCGTCCTCCACCGGGACGACTTCGCCATCCGAATCGCGCGTGGCCGCGCGTGACGACATCGAGCGGGCGGCTTCGGCCAGTTGCTGCGCATCGGCCAGCAAGTCCTCGACGTCTTCGGCCTCTTTCGCCAGGCGCAGCACGCCGACGCCGATGTCGAGGCGCACCTGCACCTGCGAGCCGTCGGAACCCTTGACGTCCATCGGGCGCCGCAAGCTGCTGGCGACACGCAGGCCGACGGTGCGCAACGCCGCCGGCGAATGGATGGATTCCATCAGCGTGATGAAGCAGCGGTCCCAGTAGCGGCCCACGGGATTGACCACGCCGACCTGGTGCTGCAGGCGCTGCGCGAGATGGAGGTAGGCCTCGTTCAACCCCGAGTTGCCGGCCACGCTGCGCACGCGTTCGGGCTCGAACACCATCACCGCGATCACGGCACCTTCGCGGCGCGTGAGGCGGCGGCGTTTCTGTGCACGGATGAGGTGGCGGACCAAGGGCGTGCCGGACGGCAACTTCGTCACCGGGTCGTATTGCGAATGAACCTCCCGCGCCGCGCGCACGCGCCGCTCCTGCCGCTGCCACAGCATGAAGCCGACGATCGTGACGGTCAGCGCCGCTGCCATCGCAACGGCCGCTTGCATCGCCAGCGACATCGGCATGCCCATCGCGATCGCATACAGGCCGCCGGCGGAAGACAGCATCAGCACGGTGCCGATGGTCATGCCGCGCGCGAGCGAATCGCCCAGCAGCCACGCCCGCAAGCTCATCCATACGACGATGACCATGTTCGAGACGACCAGTCCCGCGGCCACGGGCAGTTGCAGCGCGGGCCGCAGCACCCAGATCGACACCACGCCGAGCAGCGGCATCACCGTGCCCCCGACGAGGAGCGCGATGTTCATGAGGCGGTCGCGGTACCGGGCACCGAGCCACGTGCGAAGCCACAGGTCGCCGAGGCACACGCACACCGGTCCCACCAGCACCTGCGCCATGCGCACTTCCTGCAGGTAGGGGCGGGGCAGCAGCGTCTGCAGCAGGCCCGAAAGCAGCAGCACGAACGCCAGGCAGGCGCTGTTGTAGACGACGCCGTGCAGCGACGCGATGTGGCGGCGGAAAATGAAATCGCCAAGGTTGATCAGGACGACGAGCGCAATGGCTCCCGACGCTGCGCTCCAGATCACGAGTTCCCAGATCTGCATCCCAACCGTCCTTCGACGCCACGATGACACAAACGCGCCAAGCGCGCCACTGCGCGGGTGAACCACCATTGAGACTTTCCGGTGACATGCCTAGAATTTTTCCGCATGAACACCTTCCGGGCCGCGGCCTGCCTTGCACTGGCCCTTGCCCCCCTCGCGGCCGGCGCGGCAAGCCCGTTCGACGGCTACTGGATGCGGGTGAACGCCGACAAGTCGCTCGACCCGGCCTCCCAGGTGGAGTTTCGCGTCGAAAAGGCTTTCGTGATCATGAACACGCCGCAGGGCGCCAGCTACCGCGCGCGCGCCGACGGCACCGACGCGCCGATGGCGAACAACCCGAACACCACCAGCGTCTCGGTCAAGCTCGAAGGCAAGACGCTGGTGCAGACCGAGAAGAACAACGGCAAGGCCTGGTACGTCACCACGATGGAGCTCGAAGGCGACGGCAACACGGCCAAGGTGTCGTGGAAGAACCTGAAGAACAACCAGGGCGGCAGCTACACGCTGTCGAAGCAGTAGGCGGGCCCGCCCGTCACAACTTCATTTCGTAGTCCACCGTGATCGGCGCGTGGTCCGAGAAGCGTTCGGCCTTGTAGATGGCCTCGCGCTTGGCCAGGTGCGCAATGGGCCGCGTTGCGAGGTGATAGTCCAGGCGCCAGCCCACGTTCTTCGCATAGGCCTGGCCGCGGTTGCTCCACCATGTGTAGCACTCCTCGGTGGTCTCGGGCTTGAGGTGCCGGTAGACATCGACCAGCCCGCTTTCCGAAAGCAGCTTCGACATCCAGGCGCGCTCTTCCGGCAGGAACCCGCTGTTCTTGCGGTTGCCCTTCCAGTTCTTGAGGTCGCGCTCGTGATGGGCGATGTTCACATCGCCGCACAGGACGAAGTCGCGTGTGCCGCGCAAGCCGGCAAGGTGCGGATCGAACTCCTCGAGGAAGCGGAACTTCGCTTGCTGGCGCTCTTCGCCCGAGGAGCCGCTGGGGAAATAGCAGCTGATCACCGAGAACTTGCGCGACGGCGTGTCGAAGCGCACCTCGACGTAGCGGCCCTCGGCATCGAACTCCTTCGAGCCGAAGCCCATGATCACATCGGAAGGCGCGTGTTTCGTGTAGACCGCGACGCCCGAGTAGCCCTTCTTCTGCGCGAAATGGAAGTGGCCCTTCAGGCCCGCCATTTCCTCGAACCGGCCCTCGATGTCGCCGGCCTGCGCCTTGACCTCCTGCAGGCAAATACAATCCGGGCGGGTCTTGGCGAGCCATGCCTCCACGCCCTTGCTGTGGGCGGAGCGGATGCCGTTCGCGTTGAGGCTGGTGAGTTTGAACGACAGGGATTTGCCCATGACGATTGCCGATACCAACCGCGACACACTGGCCCAGGACTTCGTCGCCTTCGCCGTCGAAGCGGGCGTGCTTCGCTTCGGCGAATTCAAGACCAAGGCCGGGCGCCTGTCACCGTACTTCTTCAACGCGGGGCTGTTCGACGACGGCGCCAAGCTCGGGCGGCTTTCGCAATTCTATGCACAGCGCCTCGTCGCTTCCGGCATCGAGTTCGACATGCTGTTCGGCCCGGCGTACAAGGGCATCACGCTCGCGGCGGGAATCGCGATCGAGCTCGCGCGCCTGGGGCGCAACGTGCCCTATGCCTACAACCGCAAGGAAGCCAAGGACCACGGCGAAGGCGGCACGCTGGTCGGCGCGCCGGTGAAAGGCCGGGTGTTGATCGTCGATGACGTGATCTCCGCGGGCACGTCGGTGCGCGAATCGATCGCGCTCATCGAGCAGGCCGGGGGCCGGCCCCACGCCGTCGCGATCGCGCTGGACCGGCAGGAAAAGGCCGCGGAAAACGGCCGCGACGCGGACCACAGCGCCATCCAGTTCGTCGAGCGCCAACTCGGCCTGCAGGTTTGCTCGATTGCGCGGCTGTCTGATTTGCTCCAATATTTGGAACAGCAGCAGGGCGGGGCGCTCGGCGCCTGGCACCCGCAAGTGCTCGCCTACCGCCAACGCTACGGCGTCGGCTGAACAGAAGGACTGAAGGTGCGCGGCTGGTCATGGAGTTTCGTTGCCGCCGGACTTTTGGCGGGCTTGTGGCTGCCCCCGGCGTGGGCCCAGGGTGGCATCTACACGTGCGTCGACGCGAAGGGCCGCCGCCTCACGTCCGACCGCCCCATCCTCGATTGCCTCGACCGCGAACAAAGCGAGCTCGGTCCCACGGGCAAGGTCATTCGCAAGCTCGGCCCGTCGATGACGATGGAAGAGCGCGCCGCCGAAGAGGAAAGGCAGCGCAAGGAAGTGGAAGAGCGCAACCGCCAGATGGAAGAAAAGCGCCGCGACCGTGCGCTGCTTTCGCGCTATCCGGACCGGGCCACGCACGACAAGGAGCGCAATGGCGCGCTCGCTGCGGTCGACGAGGTGATCGCGACCGCCAACCGCCGCAGCTCCGAGCTGCAGTGGCAGCACAAGAAACTGGTTTCCGAACTGGAGTTCTACGGCGGCGACATGAAAAAAGCGCCGGCGCACCTGAAGCGCCGCTTCGACGAAATCGAGCAGTCCACCGCCGTGCAGAAGCGGTTCATCGCCAACCAGGAAGAAGAAAAGAAGCGCATCAACGCGCGCTACGACCTGGAACTCGCGCGCCTGACGGGCCTGTGGAACGCCGGTGCACGCCCGGCGACCGCGACGCCGACCGCTGCGGCGCCCGCGCCGGCCAGGAAGTGATCAGCCGATCTTTTTCTTGAGCAGGTCGCTCGCCTGCTGCGGGTTGGCCTTGCCCTTGCTGGCCTTCATCACCTGGCCGACCAGCGCGTTGAACGCCTTGTCCTTGCCGGCCTTGTACTGCGTGACGTTGTCGGCATTGGCGGCGATCACGTCATCCACGATCTTTTCCAGCGCGCCGGTGTCGTTCATCTGCTTGAGGCCGCGGGCCTCGATGATCCGGTCGACGTCGCTTCCCTCACCCGACCACACAGCTTCGAAGACCTGCTTCGCGGCATTGTTGGACACGGTGCCGTCGGAAATCCTGCCGATCAGCGAAGCCAGCGTCGCAGCGGTGACCGGACTTCTCTCGATGGGCAGGTCTTCCGCATTGAGCTTGCGCGAGACTTCGCCCATCACCCAGTTGCTGGCGAGCTTCGGCTGCTTCGATGCCTTCGCGGCCTCCTCGAAATACGCCGCCATGGCTTTCGACGACGTCATCGTCGTCGCGTCGTACTCCGGCAAGCCGTAGTCGGCCACGAAACGCGCGGCCATCGCACGCGGCAGTTCCGCCATCTGCGACTTCACCCGCTCGACCCACTCGTTCGCCACCACCAGCGGCGGCAGGTCCGGATCCGGGAAATAGCGGTAATCGGCCGCGTCTTCCTTGGAGCGCATCGCGCGCGTCTCGCCGGTGTCGGGGTCGAACAGCACGGTGGCCTGCTCGATCTTGCGGCCGTCCTCGATCTCGTCGATCTGCCACCGCACCTCGAAGTCGATCGCCTGCTGCATGAACTTGAAGCTGTTCAGGTTCTTGATCTCGCGGCGCGTGCCGTACGGCTGGCCTGGCTTGCGCACCGAGACGTTCGCGTCGCAGCGGAACGAGCCTTCCTGCATGTTGCCGTCGCAGATGCCGATCCACGTCACGATCTTGTGCAGCTCCTTCGCGTAGGCGACGGCTTCATCGCTCGAACGCATGTCCGGCTCGGTGACGATCTCCAGCAGCGGCGTGCCGGCGCGATTGAGGTCGATGCCCGACAGGCCGACGAAGTCCTCGTGCAGGGATTTTCCCGCGTCTTCCTCGAGGTGCGCACGCACGAGGCGCACCGACTTCTTGACCGACTGTCCTGAGCCTGTCGAAGCGGCGAGGTAGAACTCGACGACACCGCCTTGCACCACCGGGATCTCGTACTGCGAGATCTGGTAGCCCTTGGGCAGGTCGGGATAGAAATAGTTCTTGCGCGCGAAAATGGATCGCGGCGCGATCTTTGCGTTGACCGCCAGGCCGAACTCGATCGCGCGCTCGACCGCGCCCCGGTTCATGACGGGCAGCGTGCCGGGCAGCGCGATGTCGACCGGCGAGGCCTGCGTGTTCGGCTCCGCGCCGAATGCCGTGGACGCGCGCGAAAAGATCTTCGACTGCGTCGACAGCTGCGCGTGCGTCTCGAAGCCGATCACGACTTCCCAGCCGCGCACCAGTTTCGCCGCGGCGCTCATTGCACGCCCCCGGGCCTGCGGGTGTGGAAGTCCGTCGCCTGCTGGAAGCGATGCGCCGCATTGAGCAACTGCGCTTCCTTGAAATAGTTGCCGAGCAGCTGCAGGCCGACCGGCATTCCGCCTTCACCGAAGCCGCAGGGGATGCTCATGCCGGGCAACCCCGCGAGCGAACCGGGCAGCGTGTAGAAGTCGGCGAGGTAGTCGGCCAGCGGGTCTTTCGCGTGGTCGCCGATCCGCCATGCCACCGTGGGGGCCACGGGGCCCGCAATGATGTCGCACTGCCTGAAGGCCTCCTGGAAATCGTCGGCGATCATGCGGCGCACCTTCTGCGCCTGCAGGTAGTACGCGTCGTAGTAGCCGTGCGAGAGCACGTAGGTGCCGATCATGATGCGGCGCTTCACTTCATCGCCGAAGCCTTCGGCGCGCGTCTTCTTGTACATGTCGAGCAGGTCGCCGTACTGCCTCGCGCGGTGGCCGAACTTGACGCCGTCGAACCGCGAAAGGTTCGACGATGCTTCAGCCGGCGCGATGATGTAGTAGACCGGGATGCCGAGCTCCGCGCGCGGCACCGACACCTCGACGACCTTCGCGCCGAGTTTCGTGAATTGCCCGAGTGCTGCGTCGATGGCGGCTCGCACATCCGCGGCAAGGCCGTGCGCGAAGAACTCCTTCGGCACGCCGATGCGCAGGCCTTCGATCGGACCATCCAACGACCGCGAGAAGTCCTCGGCCGGCATGTCGAGCGAGGTCGAATCGCGATCGAGGTCGGGGCCGCAGATCGCCGAGAGCAGCAGCGCGCAGTCTTCCGCAGTGCGGGCCATGGGCCCCGCCTGGTCGAGCGACGACGCGAAGGCGATCATTCCGTAGCGCGACGCGCGGCCGTACGTCGGCTTGATGCCGGTGATGCCGCAGAACGACGCGGGCTGGCGGATCGAGCCCCCGGTGTCCGTCCCCGTCGCGGCCGGTGCAACGCGAGCCGCGACGACCGCGGCACTCGCACCCGACGAGCCGCCGGGCACGCGCGAGGTGTCCCACGGATTGCGCGCAGGCATGTACGCCGAGTTCTCGTTGGACGAACCCATCGCGAACTCGTCGCAGTTCAACTTGCCCAGGGTCACGCAACCCGCGTTCGCGAGCTTCGCAACCACCGTGGCATCGAACGGAGAGCGATAGTTTTCAAGGATCTTCGAGCCTGCAGTGCTCGCGAAGTCCTTCGTGACGAAGATGTCCTTGTGCGCAACAGGAACGCCCGCGAGCGGTGCGGCTTCGCCTTTTGCGATGCGCTCGTCCGCCGCGCGGGCCTGGGCCAATGTCACGGCCTCGTCGACGGCCAGATACGCCCCCAGCGATTCGTTCTGCTGGCCGCGCGCAAGGAAATGTTTCGCGGCTTCGACGGCCGACACCTTTTTCTCGCGCAAGTGCGCGGCGAGCTGGGTGACCGTCAGGTCGTGCAGTTCGCTCATTCGATCACCTTGGGCACCAGGAACAGCCCGCGCTCGACGGCGGGCGCGCTTTGCTGGTTGGCCTCGCGCGGGCCGCCTTCGGCGACCACGTCGTCGCGCAGGCGCAATTGCACGTCCTGCACTGCGGCGACAGGGTGCGACAGCGGCTCCAAGCCGGTCGTGTCGATCGCTCTCATCTTCTCGACGATGTCGAAGAAGCCGTTGATCTGCGAGAGCATGCTCTGCGCCTCGCCGGGATCGAGTTCGAGGCGCGCGAGATGGGCGATGCGCGCGATGTCTTGGGGCGAAAGCGCCATGGGTGTAACCGGAAAAAATTGGGCCCTGAAAGGGCCGGCTCTCCATTGGGGATCAGGTATTATCCCGCCTTTGAAGCGAGGGGGCCTTGAGGGCCCCCGTTTCGCAGGTAACAACAACGGGACCACCTTCAATGTTCGGAGCATTCCGTCGGTACTTTTCCACCGACCTTGCCATCGACCTCGGCACGGCCAACACCCTGATCTACGTGCGCGACAAGGGCATCGTGCTCGACGAGCCGTCGGTGGTCGCGATCCGGCACGAAGGCGGGCCCCAGGGCAAGAAGACGATCCAGGCCGTGGGCCACGAGGCCAAGGCCATGCTCGGCAAGGTGCCGGGCAACATCGAGGCCATCCGCCCGATGAAGGACGGCGTGATCGCCGACTTCACGGTGACGGAGCAGATGCTCAAGCAGTTCATCAAGATGGTCCACCCGCGGTCCATGATGAGGCCCAGCCCCCGCATCATCATCTGCGTGCCGTGCGGCTCGACGCAGGTGGAGCGCCGGGCCATCCGCGAATCGGCGCTGGGCGCCGGCGCTTCCGAGGTGTACCTGATCGAGGAGCCGATGGCCGCCGCAATCGGCGCGGGCCTGCCCGTCTCCGAGGCCAGCGGCTCGATGGTGGTCGACATCGGCGGCGGCACCACCGAAGTGGGCGTGATCTCGCTGGGCGGCATGGTCTACAAGGGCAGCGTGCGCGTCGGCGGCGACAAGTTCGACGAAGCCATCATCAGCTACATCCGCCGCAACTACGGCATGCTGATCGGCGAGCCCACGGCCGAAAGCATCAAGAAGACCATCGGTTCGGCCTTCCCGGGCAGCGAGGTCAAGGAAATCGAGGTGAAGGGCCGCAACCTGTCCGAAGGCGTGCCGCGCTCGTTCACGATCTCGTCCAACGAAATCCTCGAAGCACTCACGGATCCGCTGAACAACATCGTGTCGGCGGTGAAGAACGCGCTGGAGTCCACGCCGCCCGAACTGGGCGCCGACATCGCCGAGCGCGGGATGATGCTCACCGGCGGCGGCGCCCTGCTGCGCGACCTGGACCGCCTGCTGGCCGAGGAAACCGGCCTGCCCGTGCTGGTGGCGGAAGACCCGCTGACCTGCGTCGTGCGCGGGTGCGGCATTGCCCTGGAGCGCATGGAGCGGCTGGGGTCGATCTTCACCAGCGAGTAAGCTTCGGCGCACAATGCGGCCAGCAGTAGCAGCCGCTTGAACCATGCCTCTCGGCACCCTCGACCGGAACCCGCCGCCCTTCTTCAAGCAGGGGCCGTCGGCGCTGTCGAAGTTGATGGTGTTCTCCGCCATCGCGCTGTTCCTGATGGTCGCCGATACGCGCTTCAAGGTGTCGCAGCCGCTGCGCGCGGGCGTTGCCACGGTGCTCTACCCCCTTCAATGGCTCGCGCTGCGACCGATTCTTGCCGTGCGTTACGCCGGGGAGTACTTCGAGTCGCTCAAGAGCGCGCAGGAAAACGAGGAACAGGCCCGCCGCAAGCTGACCCTGCAATCGCAACGCGCCAACCAGGTCGAGCAGCTGGTGCAGGAGAACAAGCGCCTGCGTGACCTGCTCGCATTGCGCGAGCGCGTGAACGTGCCGTCTCAAGCAGCGGAAGTGCTCTACGACGCAGCGGACCCGTTCACGCGAAAAGTCGTCATCGACAAGGGTCTCGCGCAAGGCGTGGAAGCCGGCTCACCGGTGATCGACGAATCGGGCGTGCTCGGGCAGGTCACGCGCGTGATGCCGCTGGTGTCCGAAGTCACGCTCATCACCGATCGCGAGCACGCGATTCCCGTCCTCAACACGCGCACCGGCGCCCGCAGCGTCGCCTATGGCGACCCGACGTCGACCACCGGCACGATGGAGCTGCGCTTCATGGCCGGCAATGCCGACGTGCAACCCGGCGACCTGCTCACCACCAGCGGAGTCGACGGCGTGTATCCGCCCGGCCTTCCCGTCGCGAAGGTGATGAAGGTCGACCGCAAGAGCGACGCCGGCTTTGCGCGCATCAGCTGCTCGCCGCAAGCGCTGGTGGACGGCGCGCGGCATGTGATGGTGCTCGGGAGCGCGGCACAGCAGATGCCCGCGAAGCCCGCACCCGAAGACACGGCCCCGGCCCCGAAGCCGCGTGCGAAGGCCATGCAGAAAGAGAAAGGGCCCGCGCCATGATCATGCGTCCCGGCCAGCCGCTGCTGCTGCCCGCCAGCCCCCTGTTCATCTGGGGCTCGCTGCTCGGGGCGCTGATGCTCAACATGCTGCCGGTCGGCCGCACGCCGTGGATGCCGGACTTCGTGGCGCTCGTCGTCGTGTTCTGGGCGGTGCACCAGCCGCTGCGCATCGGCGTCGGCGCCGCGTTCATCTTCGGGCTGGCGATGGACGTGCACCAGGCTTCGTTGCTCGGGCAGCACGCGCTCGCCTATACCGTGCTGTCGTTCGGCGCGATCGCGATCCACCGGCGCCTGCTGTGGTTCACCGTGCCCTCGCAAGCCGTGCAGGTGTTCCCGCTGTTCGCCGCCGCGCATGCCATCGCGCTGGCCATCCGCATGGTCGCCGGCGGCATGTTCCCCGGCTGGGACATCATCCTGGCGCCGATCTTCGAGGCGATGCTCTGGCCAGTGGCCAGCGTGGTGCTGCTGGCCCCGCAACGACGCGCGCCCGATCCGGACGCGAACCGGCCGCTATGAGCGCAATGACGGAACTCAGGAATGTCGAGGCGGACCTCTCGCGGTTCCGGCTGCGCGTGTTCGCGGCCAGCCTGGTCGTCGTCGTGTGTTTCCTGCTGCTCGCGGCGCGCCTGGCGTACCTGCAGGTGTGGAAGCACGCCGAGTTGCTCGAAGCGGCGGAGAACAACCGCACCGCCGTCGTGCCGATCGTGCCGAACCGCGGGCTGATCCTCGACCGCAACGGAATCATCCTCGCGACGAACTATTCCGCGTACACGCTCGAGATCCAGCCGCAACGGGTGAATGCGCCGCTGGACAAGGTGATCGACGACCTCGCCAGGGTCATCGACATCCAGGCGCGCGACAAGCGGCGGTTCAAGAAGCTGCTGGAAGAAAACAAGACGGTCGAATCGCTGCCGATCCGCACCAAGCTCACCGACGAAGAGGTGGCGAAATTCGCGGCGAACAGCTGGAAATTCCCGGGCGTCGACATCAAGGCGCGGCTGTTCCGCAACTACCCGTGGGGGGAGCTCGCGAGCCACCTGATCGGCTACATCGGCCGCGTGAACCAGGCCGAGAAGTCGCAGATGGAAGAGTGGCCCGAACAGCAGCAGGCCAACTATCGCGGCACCGAGTACATCGGCAAGCTCGGTGTGGAGCAAAGCTACGAAGAGCAGCTGCACGGCGTCACCGGTGTCGAGCACGTCGAGACGTCCGCCGGCGGCCGCGCGATCCGCAAGCTGCGCAGCCACCCGGCCACGCCGGGCAACAGCGTGACGCTCTCGGTCGACATCAAGTTGCAAAAGCTCGTGGAGGATCTTTACGGGGATCGCCGCGGCGCGTTCGTCGCGATGGACCCGAAGACCGGCGAGGTGCTCGCATTCGTGAGCAAGCCGACCTTCGACCCGAACCTGTTCGTCGACGGCATCGATTCGGAAAACTGGAGCGCACTGAACGAATCGCTCGACAAGCCGCTTTTGAACCGCGCGCTGCGCGGCACCTATCCGCCGGGTTCGACGTACAAGCCCTACATGGCGCTCGCCGCGCTCGAGGTGGGCAAGCGCAACCCGCAGCAGGTGTACAACGATCCGGGCTTCTTCTGGTTCGGCGGCCACAAGTTCCGCGACGACAAGGAAGGCGGCCACGGCGCGGTCGACATGTACAGGTCGATCGTGCAGTCGTGCGACACCTACTACTACATCCTTGCCAACGACCTCGGCGTCGACACGATCTACGAGCAGATGCACAAGTTCGGTTTCGGCGACATCACCGGCATCGACATCCAGGGCGAATCGAAAGGCCTGCTGCCGTCCACGCGCTGGAAGCGCGCGGCGAACACGCGCAACCCGGCCAACCAGAAGTGGTTCGCGGGCGAGACGATCTCGCTGGGCATCGGCCAAGGCTATAACAGCTTCACGATCCTGCAGGTCGCTTCCGCGGTGGCGACGCTCGCGAACAACGGCGTGAAGATGAAGCCGCACCTGGTGCAGCAGGTGGTGGACGTGATGACGCACAAGCCGGTGCACTCCGCAGCGCAGGAAGTGATGGGCGAGCGCATCGCGAAGCCCGAGAACATCGCGATCATCCGCAAGGCGCTCGAGGGCGTGAACATCGAAGGCACGTCGGCGGCCGCGTTCCGCAACGCGGGCTACACCAGCGGCGGCAAGACCGGCACCGCGCAGGTCGTCACCATCGCGCAGGACAAGAAGTACAAGGCCTCGGAGATGGACGAGCGCCATCGCGACCACGCGTTGTTCATCGCGTATGCACCCGCCGACGATCCCAAGATCGCGATCGGGATGGTCGTGGAGAACGTCGGCTTCGGCGCGCAGAACGCGGCGCCCATCGCACGCCGCGCCTTCGACTACTACCTGCTCGGCCAGTACCCGAGCGAAGAAGACATCGCCGCCGTGCGCAAGGGGCAAGCCACCACGCCAATCGGCAAGCCGCGCCCCGCCGCGGATTTCGCCTGGCCGCCCACGAACGCCACGACACCCGCACCGGCACCGGGGAACGTCGCCGCTGCTTCCGCGCCCGCAGCGTCGCCGTGATCAATCGTGCCGTCGCCGCTGCGCTGTTCACGATCGGGATGGCGCAGGCTGCGTTCGCCGACGATGCGCCCGCGTTCAAATTGACGACGGGCATCTACAACACGTCCAGCGGCGGTGGCGTGCCGTCGGGTAGCGCGCTCGATGTGAACCTTCGCCACACTTCGGAGTTCGGCAACGTGTGGGTCGGCGGGTTCCGCGGGCCGGACCACTTGACGCAGACACGCGGCGGCTGGGACCGCACGTTCGACTTCGGCGCATTGCGCATCCAGCCGTCCGTGCAGGCTGCCAGCGGCGGCTTCTGGGGCGGCAGCTTGTACGCGGAGACCGGCGAGACCTGGTTCGCCGGCGTGGGCATCGGACGCACGAACCTGCGGCCGTACGTCAACCTGAATTTCGACCCGAACGATGCGTGGACGGTTGCCGGCGGCTATCGCTGGGCCGACAACCGCGTGATCACCGCGACGCTCGTGGGCGACAACCGCGAGAACCCGGACCAGCGGCATTTCCACGTGCAGTACCGCATGCCGTTCGATGGCAGGCGGCTGCTTCTTGACGTGCTGGTCAAGCGCGGCATCGTCGACGGCGTGATGATCCACCGAGTGGGGTTCACTGCGGGCTACGACTGGCCGCGCTACTTCATTCGCGTGGCGTGGGACCCCAGGGTGAACTTCACGCCGCAGGACATGCTGCGCGAGCAGGCGGGGGCGCGTTTCTAGCGCCTGCTCGCCAGCAGCCAGCTGCCCACTTCATCCGGCATCCGGCGCACATGGCCGGGCAAGTGGCCGTCCGGGAAACCGACATGCCCGCCCTCTCTGGGCTGCGACAGCGTCACGCACGGCCCGACTTCGTGTTGCGCCGGCAGGCTTCCCGCAGGCACGAAGGGATCGTTCAAGGCGTTGACGACGAGTGCCGGGATGCGGATGCGATGCAGGTGCGGCTTCGCTGAGGCGCGCGCGTAGTAGTCGTCGGCGTTCGCGAAACCATGCAGCGGTGCGGTGAAGATGTCGTCGAACTCGTACAGGTCCCGCGCCGCCTCGAGCCGGCTCGCGTCGAACAGGCCGGGATGCTGCCCGAGCTTTTCGAGGGCCTTCGGCTTCATCGTGCGCAGGAACATGGCGGTGTACGTGATCCGGTTGAAGCCGCGCCCGATGGCGTCCGACCCTGCGGCGAGATCGATGGGCGAACACACCGACGCGACCGCTCGTACGAACTTCGACGCGCCCTCGCCGGCTTCACCGGCCCACCGCATCAGCGCATTGCCGCCAAGCGAGACCCCGGCCGCGACGATGGGGCCCGAATGATGTTGGCGAAAGCGCGCGAGCATCCAGCCGATCTCTTCATGATCGCCGGAGTGATAAGCGCGCGGGCCGCGGTTCAATTCACCGCTGCAGCCGCGAAAGTGCGGGATCGCGAATGCAATGCCGCGTTCCGCGCAGAAGTCGGCAAAGGCTTCGGCATAGTGGCTGCGCGAGGAGCCTTCCAGCCCGTGGAACAGCACCAGCAACGTGTCGCTGCGGGGCGGCGCTTCGAGCCAATCCACATCGACGAAATCGCCATCCGGCGTGTTCCATCGCTCCCGACGGTAGCGCGGATGCGAGCCGAAGAAGCGCCTTGCGTACAGCGCGGGCCAGATCGTCTGCAGGTTTCCGCCGGGCAGCCACCACGGCGCGCGGTAGTCGTGCACGTTCAGTGAAGGATCTGGGGCGAACCCGACACTTCCTGCACTTCGCTGCTCGTCCCGGGGCTTGCGTGGTGCGCCACCATGCGCCAGCCCTGCGCCGTGCGGTGGTAGACGTTGGTCGCGATCACCCACGCGGTCTGCGGGCCGTCCTCGGCCAGCACCTCGACTTTTTCGAGGACATGGTGCACGGCGCTGGCCATCCCGAGTGTCTTGCGGCATTGCTGTGGCCACGCGCGGATGCTGCCGTTGGCGAACATCGCCTCGAAGGTCGCGCGGATCGCGACCGCGCCGATCACGCGCGGGCCACCCGGATGGATGCAGACGATGTCGTCCTCGTCGGCCCAGCAGGCCATCAGCTTGTCGATGTCGCCGTGCTGCAGCGCCTGATAAAAGGCGGCTTCGATCTCGTCGGCGTCACCGTCGAGATTCGCGGCCTGCAGCTTGCTCTTCCTGGGCATGGTGGGGCGGGATTCCTCGGCAAATTGTGCCACCGGGCGCCCGCGACTCCGCGCGCGGGCCGGGCCTTGAACCGCCCGGGTTGGCATCCATCTATGCTACCGTTCGCTCCCACTTGGAAAGGCACGCCCGTCATGAAGCGCAGGTTCCTGGTCCTTCTCGCATTCGTCCCGGCCTTGTTCCTCTCCGGCTGCGGCTACAACGACTTCCAGAAGCTCGACGAGCAGGCCAAGGCCGCGTGGAGCGAAGTGCTCAACCAGTACCAGCGCCGCGCCGACCTCGTCCCGAACCTTGTCGCCACGGTGAAGGGCGAGGCGAACTTCGAGCAGGAGACGCTCACGAAGGTGGTCGAGGCGCGCGCCAAGGCCACGTCGATCCAGGTGTCACCCGACATGGTGAGCGACCCGCAGAAGATGCAGCAGTTCCAGCAGGCGCAGTCGCAGCTGTCGTCCGCGCTCGGTCGGCTGATCGCGGTGTCGGAGCGTTACCCGGACCTGAAGGCGAACCAGTCGTTCCGCGACCTGCGGGTGCAGCTCGAAGGCACGGAAAACCGCATCACGGTGGCGCGCAACCGTTATATCCAGGCCGTCCAGGAGTACAACGTGCTCGCGCGCAGCTTCCCCACGAACCTCACGGCGATGGTGTTCCATTACGCGCCGAAGGCCAGCTTCACGGTGGAAAACGAAGCACAGGTGTCGAAGCCGCCGCAGGTTGATTTCGGCACGAAGAAGTAGAACAGCCGAACGCAAAGGACGCGAAAGAGATGAATTTTTCTTTGCGGCCTTTGCGTTTCCTTTGCGCACTTTGTGTTCTTGTTCTTGCAGCCTTCGCGTCTGCGCAAGGTGTGCTTCCGGTGCCGCCGCTCACCGGCCACGTCATCGACCAGACCGGCACGCTCGATGCGATCCAGGCGAAAGGCCTCGACGACAAGCTCACGGCGCTCGAGCAGGCGAAGGGCACCCAGGTCGTCGTGCTGATGGTGCCCACCACCAAACCCGAAGACGACGCGAGCTTCGCGAACCGCGTGGCCAACGAGTGGAAGATCGGCCGCAAGAAGGTCGGTGACGGGGTCCTGGTCGTCGTTGCGAAGGACGACCACAAGGTGCGCATCGAAGTCGCCAAGACACTCGAAGGCGCGGTGCCTGACCTTGCGGCAAAGCAGGTCATCGACGACGCCATGCTCCCGAAATTCCGGCAAAACGATTTCGCCGGTGGCTTGCAGGCGGGGGTCGACCAGCTCGTCGCGCGCATCAACGGCGAAGCCTTGCCGGAGCCCGCCAGGCGCAAGGCGCCGCAATCGCCGCATGCGGGCGGCGGCGGCATCGACTGGTTCGACCTCGCCATCTTCCTGTTCATCGGCGTGCCGATCGCCGGCCTGTTCCTGCGCGGCATCTTCGGCCGCGCGTTCGGCTCGCTGCTCACCGGCGCCGGTGCGGGCGTGATCGCGATGCTCGTCACGTCGAGCATGTTGCTCGCCGTGATTGCGGCATTCGTCGCGCTGGGCTACACCTTGCTGTCCGGCGCGCTCGGCATGATGTCGCCGCGCCGCGGCGCGTGGGGCGGCGGCGGGCCTTTCATCGGGGGCGGGGGCGGTGGCTGGAGCAGCGGCGGGGGCGGAGGCGGATGGAGTTCGGGCGGTGGGGGCGACTTCGGCGGCGGTGGCGCGTCCGGGAGCTGGTGATGGCAAGCACCGCTTTCCAGCGCATCTCCCGCCTCGTGCGGCATCGCCTGCTCGACGAGCGCGACACGCGTCGTGCAATCCCGCCCGACGTGCTCGCGCGCCTGGGGCAACGCGTTGCACAGAGCGAGGCCCGCCACACGGGGCAGATTCGCGTGTACGCGGAGGCTTCGCTTCCCACCAGTTATGTCATGCGCGATGCCTCGCCGCGCGATCGCGCGGTAGCGATGTTCGGCAAGCTGCGCGTGTGGGACACGCTGCACAACAACGGCGTTCTCGTCTACCTGCTGCTGGCCGAACGCGCGATCGAGGTCGTCGCGGATCGCGGCGTCACCTCACGCGTGCCCGAAGCCCAGTGGCAGCGCATCGTCGGCGCGATGACGAACGAGTTCAGGACCGGCCAATACGAACAGGGCCTGGGCCGTGCGATCGACGAAGTCACGGCACTGCTGGTCCAGCACTTTCCCGCTGCGGCGGGCCAGGCCCATCCCAACGAGTTGCCCGACGAGCCGGTACTAGGCTGATTGCTGCGCGTGCAGCCAGCGCGCCAGCACAGCGAGCACATGGCGCTGCTCGGCTTCGGTCAGCGCGTGGCCCTTGTCGATGCCGTGCCATTTCGAGAGGCAGCCGCGGCAGCAACACGCGGTCGCATGCTGCGCCACGAACACCGGATGGCCTTTCCACGGCGTCTGCTTGCCGTCGTTGGCCGGATGCGCAGGCGCAAGCCGCTGCGCGACGAACGCGCGCGCATGGTCCATGACGAGATCCTGGCCCTTGTCGCGCAGGTATTTCGCGTCCCGCGGCGAGAGTTTCTGCGACGAGCGAAAGCGCGATGCCGAAAGCCGCGCGAACAGCTCGTCGAGCCCCGTCAATCCTGCACTTCGCCGCTCGGCTTGAGCAGCGCGATGT
>DATLBJ010000102.1:0-16217 GCA_035526975.1 Ramlibacter sp. | reverse complement strand
CGCGAGCCGCTGCCGCAAGTCGACGCCGCCGACACGCCGCCGCACCAGTAAACGGGTGAGGCAATCTTGAGAGCGGTCGAGATCACGTCTTTCGGCGCGCCTGGCGTGTTGAAGCTGGGCCAGCGCCCGGACCCGAAACCGGGTGCGGGCGAGCTGCTCATTCGCGTCACCGCGAGTGGCATCAACCGCCCCGACGTCCTGCAGCGCATGGGGCATTACCCCGTGCCGCCCGGCGCGTCCGACATCCCGGGCCTCGAGGTCGCGGGTGAGGTCATCGACGGCGATGCCGATGGCCTCGTCGCCGCCGGCATCAAGAAGGGTGACCACGTCTGCGCACTCGTCGCAGGCGGCGGGTACGCCGAGCTGTGCGTCGCGCCGATCGCGCAATGCCTTCCGGTGCCCGCAGGCCTGACCGATGTCGAAGCGGCAACGCTGCCGGAAACGTTCTTCACCGTGTGGAGCAATGTCTTCGATCGCGGCCGCCTGCAGCAAGGCGAAACCTTCCTCGTGCAGGGCGGCACCAGCGGTATCGGCGTCACTGCGATCCAGATGGCGAAGGCCTTCGGTGCGAAAGTCATCGCCACCGCGGGCAGCGACGACAAGTGCGATGCGTGCGTGAAGCTGGGCGCGGGCCTCGCGATCAACTACAAGTCGCAGGACTTCGTGGACGAAGCGAAGAAGTTCACCGGCGGCAAGGGTGTCGACGTGATCCTCGACATGGTGGCCGGCAGCTACGTCGCGCGCGAAGTCGAAATGCTCGCCGAAGACGGCCGGCTCGTGATCATCGCGATCCAGGGCGGTACCAAGAGCGAATTCAACTCGGGCCTCGTGCTGCGCAAGCGCCTCACGATCACGGGCTCGACACTGCGCCCGCGTCCCATCGCATTCAAGGCGGGCATCGCGAAGTCGCTGCGCGACAAGGTGTGGCCCCGGATCGAGGACAAGTCCATCCGCCCGGTGTTGCACAGCACTTTCGCGCCTGCCGATGCAACGAAGGCGCACGAGCTCATGGAATCGAACCAGCACATCGGCAAGATCGTGCTCACCTGGCAATGACCGCAAAGAAGAAACTCATTGCCGGCAACTGGAAGATGAACGGCGGCCTCGTGGCGAACGAGGCGCTGGTGCGTGCAGTCGCGCAGGGCATGCGCGATGCGAAGTGCATTGCAGCCGTGTGCGTGCCCGCGGCGTACCTCGCGCAAGTGAACCAGCTGCGCCACGGCACGCCGATCGAGCTGGGGGCGCAGGATGTATCGCGCCACGAGCAAGGCGCGTACACGGGCGAAGTGTCGGCCACGATGCTGCGCGAATTCGGCGTGCGCTACGCGATCGTCGGCCACTCCGAGCGGCGCCAGTATCACGGCGAGAGCGACGAGCTGGTCGCCGAAAAGGCAAAAGCCGCGCTCGCGCACGGTGTCACGCCGATCGTGTGCGTGGGCGAGACGCTCGCCGAGCGCGAAGCGGGCAAGACGCAGGAAGTGGTCAAGCGCCAGATGGCCGCGGTGATCCACACCAACGGCCACTGCATCAGCGAGATCGTCGTCGCATACGAACCCGTGTGGGCCATCGGCACGGGCAAGACAGCCACTCCCGAGCAGGCGCAGGAAGTGCATGCATTGCTGCGTGCGCAACTCAAGGCGGCAACGGAACATTCCGGGCGCATCCCTATCCTCTACGGCGGCAGCATGAACGCAGCCAATGCGGCAACGCTGCTTGCACAGCCCGACATCGACGGCGGCCTCATCGGCGGCGCTTCGCTGAAGGCGGCGGATTTCCTGACCATCATTGCCGCGGCCTCGGCCGCGGCGAAGTGAAGAACCGAAAACGGAGAACTACAAATGAACGTGTTGTTGACGATCATCCTCGCGCTGCAGATGCTCAGCGCGATCACCATGATCGGCCTCATCCTCATCCAGCACGGCAAGGGCGCGGACATGGGAGCGGCTTTTGGCAGCGGCTCGTCGGGCAGCTTGTTCGGCGCTTCGGGGAGCGCGAACTTCCTTTCGCGGACGACGGCTGTGCTTGCCACCGTGTTTTTCGTGTGCACGCTGGCGCTGGCGTACTTCAGCAACCTGCGCACGCCCACTTCGGGCAGCGTGCTCGAGCGCGCGCAGTCCGCGCCGTCAGCGGTGCCGGCAGCGCCTGCGGCGTCAGGCGCGGGTCAGATTCCGGGAACGTCGGTTCCTGCTGCGGCTCCTGCGGCTTCCGCAGCGGCGGCCGCCCCTGCGGCATCGGGCGCGGCCCAAATTCCGTCCAAATAATCGAGGTAAACTCCAAGGCTGTCCGGAAGGCCACAATGCGCAAAAACCTCGCGCAGTTTCCGGGCGAGAAGAGCAATCACGCCGTCGTGGTGAAATTGGTAGACACGCTATCTTGAGGGGGTAGTGGCGAAAGCTGTGCGAGTTCGAGTCTCGCCGACGGCACCAAACAAGAAAGCTGGCCCGCGGCCACGCCCGCGCGGGCCCGCGAGACGAGAGCCCAAATGAGCCTTGACCAGTACCTGCCCGTCCTCCTGTTCATGCTGGTGGGCATCGGCGTAGGGGTCGCACCGCAGGTGCTGGGCTGGACCCTCTCGAAGTTCATGGGCTTCCAGAAGCCCGACGCGGCGAAGAACTCGCCGTACGAATGCGGCTTCGAGGCGTTCGAGGACGCGCGCATGAAGTTCGACGTGCGCTACTACCTCGTCGCCATCCTCTTCATCCTCTTCGACCTGGAAATCGCCTTCCTCTTCCCGTGGGCCGTCGCGCTCAAGGACATCGGGGCCGTGGGCTTCTGGTCGATGATGATTTTCCTCGCCATCCTCGTGGTGGGGTTCGTGTACGAATGGAAGAAAGGCGCTCTCGACTGGGAGTGATCTATGGCTGCTGAAGGCATTCTCGACAAGGGCCTGGTGACGACCACCGTCGACACGGTGGTGAACTGGGCCAAGACCGGTTCGCTCTGGCCGATGACGTTCGGCCTTGCGTGCTGCGCGGTGGAGATGATGCACGCCGGCGCGGCGCGCTACGACATCGACCGCTTCGGCATGCTGTTCCGCCCGAGCCCGCGCCAAAGCGATTTGATGATCGTTGCGGGCACGCTGTGCAACAAGATGGCGCCCGCGCTGCGCAAGGTGTACGACCAGATGCCCGAGCCGCGCTGGGTGGTCTCCATGGGCTCGTGCGCGAACGGCGGTGGCTATTACCACTACAGCTATTCGGTGGTGCGCGGCTGCGATCGCATCGTGCCGGTCGACGTGTACGTGCCCGGCTGCCCGCCCACGGCGGAAGCGCTCCTGTACGGAATCATCCAGCTGCAGCAGAAGATCCGGCGCACGCAAACGATCGCGAGGGCCTGATGAATCCCGTCACCCCTTTCGCCGTCGACCCGGCGGCGCTCAGAGACACGCTCGCCGCCGCGCTGGGCGATCTCGCGAAGAGCGTCGTGCACCACCTCGATGAAGTCACCGTCACTGTCACGCCGCAAAACTACATTGCCGCGGCGCGAATACTGAAGGATGCGCCCGGATGCCAGTTCGAACAGCTGATCGACGTGTGCGGCGTGGACTACTCCGATTACCGCAACGGCGAATGGGACAGCCCGCGCTTCGCGGTGGTATCGCACCTGCTGTCCATCAGCCTGAACCAGCGCGTGCGGCTGAAGGTGTTCTGCGCCGACGACGAACTGCCGGTGGTGGAATCGTTGACGGGCCTGTGGAGTTCCGCGAACTGGTTCGAGCGCGAAGCGTTCGATTTGTACGGCATCGTCTTCGAAGGCCACTCGGACCTGCGCCGCATCCTTACTGACTACGGTTTCATCGGCCATCCGTTCCGCAAGGACTTCCCGGTTTCCGGCTACACCGAGATGCGCTACGACCCGGAGCGGGGCCGCGTCATCTACCAGCCCGTGACGATCGAGCCGCGCGAGATCACGCCGCGCATCATCCGCGAGGAAGACTACGGGCGGCCGAAGCACTGACATGGCGGAAATCAAGAACTACACCCTGAACTTCGGCCCGCAGCACCCGGCCGCGCACGGCGTGCTGCGCCTGGTGCTCGAGCTCGATGGCGAAGTGATCCAGCGCGCCGATCCGCACATCGGCCTGTTGCACCGCGCCACGGAGAAGCTCGCCGAGACGAAGACGTACATCCAGTCGCTGCCTTACATGGACCGGCTCGATTACGTCTCGATGATGTGCAACGAGCATGCGTACTGCCTCGCGATCGAAAAGCTCCTCGGCATCGAAGTACCGGTGCGCGCCCAGTACATCCGCGTCATGTTCGCCGAGATCACGCGCTTGTTGAACCACCTGCTGTGGCTTGGCGCGCACGGCCTCGACTGCGGCGCGATGAACATGCTGATCTACTGTTTCCGTGAGCGCGAAGACCTCTTCGACATGTACGAGGCAGTGTCGGGCGCGCGGATGCACGCTGCGTACTTCCGCCCGGGCGGCGTGTACCGCGACCTGCCGGATTCGATGCCGCAGTACCGGGCCAGCAAGATCCGCAACGAGCGCGAGATCAAGCGGATGAACGAGGACCGCCAAGGTTCGCTCCTGGATTTCATCGAGGCGTTCACGAACCGCTTCCCGCACTACGTCGACGAATACGAAACACTCCTCACCGACAACCGCATCTGGAAACAGCGCACGGTCGGCATCGGCGTCGTCACGCCGGAGCGCGCGCTCAATCTCGGTTTCACGGGGCCGATGCTGCGCGGCTCGGGCATCGCGTGGGACCTGCGCAAGAAGCAGCCGTACGAGGTCTACGACAAGATGGACTTCGACATCCCGATCGGCAAGACGGGCGACTGCTACGACCGCTACCTGTGCCGCGTGCAGGAACTGCGCGAGACCAACCGGATCATCAAGCAGTGCGTGGCGTGGCTCAAGGCCAACCCCGGCCCGGTGATCGTCGACAACCACAAGGTCGCACCGCCCGATCGCGAATCCATGAAGTCGAACATGGAGGAGCTGATCCACCACTTCAAGCTTTTCACCGAAGGCATGCGCGTTCCGGAAGGCGAGGCGTATGCGGCCGTCGAACACCCGAAGGGCGAATTCGGCATCTACATCGTGAGCGACGGCGCCAACAAGCCTTATCGCCTGAAAATCCGCGCGCCCGGCTTCCCGCACCTTGCCGCGCTCGACGAGATGGGACGCGGCCACATGATCGCGGACGCCGTGGCCATCATCGGCACGATGGACATCGTGTTCGGGGAGATCGATCGATGAACATCACGGCTGAAATGCGCGCGCGGATGGACCGCGAATGCGCGAAGTTCCCGGCCGAGCAGCGGCAATCCGCGGTGATGGCCTGCCTGGCGATCGTGCAGAAAGAGCAGGGCTGGGTCTCGCGCGAATCCGAGCAGGAAGTCGCCGACTACCTCGGCATGCCGGCGATCGCGGTGCACGAGGTCACAACGTTCTACAACATGTACAACCAGCGGCCGGTCGGCAAGTACAAGCTGAACGTCTGCACGAACCTGCCTTGCCAGCTGCGTGACGGCGCCGTGGCGCTGCACCACCTCGAAAAGAAATTGGGCATCGCAATGGGCGAAACCACTGCCGACGGCATGTTCACGCTGCAACAAAGCGAATGCCTGGGCGCATGCGCCGATTCGCCGGTGATGCTGGTGAACGACCGCACGATGTGCAGCTTCATGAGCAAGGACAAGCTGGACCAGCTCGTCGACGGCCTGCGTGCAGCGGAAGGAACAACGAAGTGAGCCCGCAGCAAGTCCTCGAACAATTCCAGGCGACGGGTGTCCAGACCTGCTTCCACGACCGCCACATCAACCCGCAGATCTACACGGGCCTGGACGGCACGAACTGGCGCTTGAAGGATTACGAAGCGCGAGACGGCTACAAGGCGCTGAAGAAAATCCTGGGCGAAGGAATCACCACCGACCAGGTGATCGCCACGGTAAAGGAATCGGCACTGCGCGGCCGCGGCGGCGCGGGCTTCCCGACGGGCCTGAAGTGGTCTTTCATGCCGCGCCAGTTCCCGGGGCAGAAGTACCTCGTGTGCAACTCCGACGAAGGCGAGCCGGGCACGTGCAAGGACCGCGACATCCTCGCGTACAACCCGCACATCGTCATCGAAGGGATGATCATCGCGGCGTACGCGATGGGCATCACCGTGGGCTACAACTACATCCACGGCGAGATCTTCCAGGTGTACGAACGCTTCGAGGAGGCGCTGGAAGAAGCGCGCGCCGCCGGTTATCTCGGCAACAACATCCTCGGCTCGAACTTCTCGTTCCAGCTTCACGGCTTCCACGGCTTCGGCGCGTACATCTGCGGCGAAGAGACGGCACTGCTCGAATCGCTCGAAGGCAAGAAGGGCCAGCCGCGCTTCAAGCCGCCTTTCCCGGCGAGCTTCGGCGTGTACGGCAAGCCCAGCACGATCAACAACACCGAGACGTTCGCGGCGGTGCCCTGGATCATCCGCAACGGCGGCCAGGCCTTCCTCGAAATCGGCAAGCCGAACAACGGCGGCACGAAGATCTTCTCCGTCTCCGGCGACGTCGAATTGCCCGGCAACTACGAGGTGCCGTTGGGCACGCCGTTCCCGAAGCTGCTCGAACTGTGTGGCGGCATGCGCGGCGGCAGGAAACTCAAGGCCGTGATCCCCGGGGGTTCGTCGGCGCCGATTCTTCCGGCCGACATCATGATGAACTGCACGATGGACTACGACTCCATCGCGAAGGCGGGCTCGATGCTCGGCTCCGGCGCGGTGATCGTCATGGATGAAACGCGCGACATGGTCGAAAGCCTGTTGCGCCTGTCGTACTTCTACATGCACGAATCGTGCGGCCAGTGCACGCCGTGCCGCGAAGGCACGGGCTGGTTGTGGCGCGTGGTCGACCGCATCCAGAACGGCCACGGCAAGAAGGGCGATCTCGAATTGCTCGACAACGTGGCCGACAACATCCAGGGCCGCACGATCTGCGCATTGGGCGATGCCGCCGCGATGCCGGTGCGAGCGATGCTCAAGCACTTCCGGCATGAGTTCGCGGCGAAGGTCGAAGCCGCTGCCGGTGCGAAGGTTCCCGCATGATCGAAATCAACATCGACGGGCAGAAGGTCGAAGTCGCCGAAGGCAGCATGGTGATGCATGCGGCGGACAAGGCGGACATCTACATCCCGCACTTCTGCTATCACAAGAAGCTTTCCATCGCGGCGAATTGCCGCATGTGCCTGGTCGACGTCGAGAAGGCGCCCAAGCCCATGCCCGCGTGCGCGACGCCCGTGACCAACGGGATGATCGTTCGCACGAAGAGCGACAAGGCCGTGAAGGCGCAGCAGTCGGTGATGGAGTTCCTGCTGATCAACCATCCGCTCGACTGCCCGATCTGCGACCAGGGCGGTGAATGCCAGCTGCAGGATTTGGCTGTGGGCTACGGCGGTTCCAACTCGCGCTACGAGGAAGAAAAGCGCGTGGTGCTGCACAAGGATGTCGGCCCGCTGATCTCGATGGAGGAGATGAGCCGATGCATCCATTGCACGCGCTGCGTGCGCTTCGGCCAGGAACTGGCCGGCGTGATGGAGCTGGGGATGATCCATCGCGGCGAGCACAGCGAGATCACGACGGTGCTGGGCGACACGGTCGACAGCGAAGTCTCCGGCAACATGATCGACCTGTGTCCGGTCGGTGCGCTCACGAGCAAGCCGTTTCGCTACCAGGCGCGTCCGTGGGAGCTCTCGCGGCGCAAGTCGATCAGCCCGCACGATTCGACCGGCGCGAACCTGATCGTGCAAGTGAAGAACAACAAGGTCCTGCGCGTCCTGCCGTACGAGAACGACGAGGTCAACGAATGCTGGCTCGCCGACCGCGACCGCTTCTCTTACGAAGCGCTCAATGAGGACGGCCGCCTCACCGCGCCGATGCTCAAGCAGGGCGGCGAGTGGAAGACGGTTGATTGGCAGACCGCACTCGAATACGTCGCCCACGGCCTGAAGAACATCGGCGCCGAACATGGCGCGAAGTCGATCGGCGCGCTCGTCAGCCCGCACAGCACCGTCGAGGAGCTGTTCCTTGCGCAGAAACTGGTGCGCGCGCTCGGCTCCGAAAACGTCGACTACCGCCTGCGCAACGCGCAGTTCACGAAGCATGATGGCGTGCGCTGGCTCGGCACGAGCATCGCCTCGCTGTCCAATCTGCAAGGCGCGCTGGTCGTCGGCTCGAACCTGCGCAAGGACCATCCGCTCTTTGCCCTGCGCGTGCGCGCGGCGACGCGCAAGGGCGCAAAGGTCGCGGTGCTTCACGACCAGGACAACGACTGGGCCATGACGATCGCCGCGTCGCACATCGCTCCGGCCTCGGAATGGGCGCAAGTGCTGGCCGATGTCGCTACTGCTGTCGGCGAGGCCAAGGGCGGCACGCCGCCGGTGAAGGGCACGGCCACCGACAAGGCGAAGGCGATCGCGAAGTCGCTGATGTGGGGCGGCGAACGCGACGCGATCCTGCTCGGCAACGCTGCTGCGCATCACGCCAACGCGTCGACCCTGCTCGCGCTGGCGCAGTGGATCGGCGAGCGAACGGGCGCAACGGTCGGCTATCTCACCGAAGCCGCGAACACGGTCGGCGCGCAGCTGGTGAATGCAATGCCGGGCGAGGGCGGGCTGAACGCAGGCCAGATGCTCGGCGGCAACCTGAAGGCCCTCGTCCTGTTGAACAACGAACCGGAGTTCGATTCCGCCACAGGCCGCAACGCGGGCGCAGCGCTTGCGCAGGCCGAGATGGTCATCAGCCTCAGCCCGTTCAAGGCGAACATGGATTTTGCGGACGTGATGCTTCCGATCGCGCCGTGGACGGAAACACCGGGCACCTTCGTCAACGCCGAAGGCCGCGTGCAGTCGTTCCATGCGGTCGTCAAGCCGCTGGGCGAAGCGCGTCCCGCGTGGAAGGTGCTGCGCGTGCTGGGCAACATGCTCGGGCTGCAGGGCTTCGACTACGAATCGGCACAGGACGTGCTCGTCGCCGCGCGCGGCGAAAAGGATGCGCAGCAAGCGTTGGTGCAAGGCGGGCTGCTGTCGAACAAGACTTCGGCGAATGCCGAGGCGGCCGCGAAAGCGGGCAAGCCCGCCACCGCTGCGATCTACCAGCTTGACTCGATCGTGCGCCGTGCGCCGTCGCTGCAACTGACCGCCGACGCGCGCTCCACACAGGAAGCGCTGCCGGTGCAAGAAGGGGTGCCGGCATGATCGACGGCATCTACGGCTTCGGCAACGGACTGATCGCAGCGCCGTGGTGGACGGCCGCGGGCTGGCCGGTCATCTGGACGCTGATCAAGATCGTCGTCGTCGTCGCGCCGCTGATGGGCGCCGTGGCGTACCTCACGCTGTGGGAGCGCAAGGCCATCGGCTTCACGCAGATCCGCATCGGCCCGAACCGCATCGGTCCGCTGGGCCTGCTGCAGCCGATCGCCGATGCGGTGAAGCTGCTGACCAAGGAGATCATCCTCCCCACGGTCGCGAACAAGGGCCTGTTCTACCTCGGGCCGATCATGACGATCATGCCGGCGCTTGCCGCGTGGGCCGTGATCCCGTTCGGCCCGGACGTCGCACTGTCGAACATCAACGCAGGCCTGCTGTTCATCATGGCGATCACCTCGATGGAGGTGTACGGCGTGATCATCGCGGGCTGGGCGTCGAACTCGAAGTACGCCTTCCTCGGCGCGCTGCGCGCTTCCGCGCAAATGGTCAGCTACGAAATCGCGATGGGCTTCGCGCTGGTCGTCGTGCTGATGGTCACGGGCTCGCTGAACATGACGGATGTCGTCATGGGCCAGGCCCGCGGCATGGGCGCGAACCACGGCTGGAATTTCATTTCGTGGAACTGGCTGCCATTGCTGCCGATCTTCCTCGTTTACTTCATCTCGGG
Source organism: Ramlibacter sp. (assembly GCA_035526975.1). GTDB lineage: Bacteria > Pseudomonadota > Gammaproteobacteria > Burkholderiales > Burkholderiaceae_C > Ramlibacter. Next base: position 6,351 of record DATLBJ010000102.1, on the reverse strand, counting down.
CCTTGCCGAAACCAACCGCCACCCGTTCGACGTGGTGGAAGGCGAATCGGAAATCGTCGCGGGCCACATGATCGAGTACTCGGGCATGAGCTTCGCGATGTTCTTCCTCGCGGAGTACGCGAACATGTGGCTGGTCTCGATCCTGGCCGTCGTCATGTTCCTCGGCGGCTGGCTGTCGCCGTTTGCCGCGCTCGATTTCATCCCCGGCTGGATCTGGCTCGGGGCCAAGACCTTCATGGTCGTGACGGTGTTCCTGTGGGTGCGCTCGACGTTTCCGCGCTACCGCTACGACCAGATCATGCGCCTGGGCTGGAAGATCTTCATCCCGGTCACGCTCGTGTGGCTGGTGGTGGTCGGCGCCTGGATGCAGACCCCCTACAACATCTGGAAGTGAACATGGCTGCAACCGCCATTCAATCCGATTTTTCGCTGAAGGACTTCCTCTCCAGCTTCGCGCTATGGGAGCTGTTCAAGGGCATGCGCATCACGGGCAAGTACATGTTCGCCCGCAAGATCACCGTGCAGTTCCCGGAGGAAAAAACGCCGCTGTCGCCGCGTTTTCGCGGCCTGCATGCGCTGCGCCGCTATGAGAACGGCGAAGAGCGCTGCATCGCGTGCAAGCTGTGCGAGGCCGTGTGCCCCGCGCTCGCGATCACGATCGAATCCGACCAGCGCACCGACGGCACGCGCCGCACCACGCGCTACGACATCGACCTGACCAAGTGCATCTTCTGCGGCTTCTGCGAGGAGAGCTGCCCGGTCGACTCGATCGTCGAGACGCACATCCTCGAATACCACGGCGAAAAGCGCGGCGACCTGTATTTCACCAAGGACATGCTGCTGGCCGTGGGCGACCGCTACGAGACCGAAATCGCGGCGAACCGGGCGGCTGACGCCAGATATCGTTGATCATGGACATTCGCGGCGCTTTCTTCTACCTGTTCTCGGCAGTCCTGCTGTTCTCGGCGTTTCGCGTGATCACCGCGCGCAACCCCGTCATCGCCGCACTGTTCCTCGTGCTCGCATTCTTTCAGGCGGCTGCCGTGTGGCTGCTGCTGAAGGCCGAATTCCTGGCGATCTCGCTCGTGCTCGTGTACGTCGGCGCGGTGATGGTGCTGTTCCTGTTCGTGGTGATGATGCTTGACATCGACGTCTCGAAGCTGCGCGCGAATTTCTGGAAGCACTTCCCGCTCGCCGCGATGGTCGGTGTGGTCATTGCCCTCGAGATGGCCGCGGTGCTGATGGGCGGCTTTCGGCCCGAGGAGCCGCGCGCGATGCCTGCCGTGGCGCAAGCGGCGGCCCAAGGCGTGCAGTTCTCCAACACCAGGGAGCTCGGCAAGCTCCTCTATACGCAATACCTCTTCCCGCTGGAGATCGCCGCCGTGATCCTGCTCGTGGCGATCGTCGCCGCCATCGCGCTCACGCTGCGCGAGCGCAAGGACAGCAAGCACATCGACGCATCGGAGCAAGTGCGCGTGAAGGCGCGTGACCGGATGCAGGTCGTCAAGATGCCGCCGGTCATGGCGGCACCCCCGGTGCCGCCCGAAGCGGCCGCAGCGGAGACCAAGGCATGACCCTCACCCTCGGCCATTTCCTCTCGCTGGGGGCGATGCTCTTCGCGCTGTCGGTGATCGGCATCTTCCTGAACCGCCGCAACCTCATCGTGCTGCTGATGTGCATCGAGCTGATGCTGCTCGCGGTCAACATGAACTTCGTGGCGTTCTCCTACTACCTGGGCGACATGCACGGCCAGGTGTTCGTGTTCTTCATCCTCACGGTGGCCGCCGCCGAAAGCGCGATCGGCCTGGCGATCCTCGTGCTGCTGTTCCGCAACAAGGACACCATCAGCGTGGACGAACTGAACACGCTGAAGGGTTGACAAAAAGAACATGTCCTCCACCCTCAACGCCACCACGCTGCTGATCGTCCCGCTGGCGCCCCTTGCTGGTTCGCTCATCGCGGGCATCTTCGGCACCACCTTCGGCGGCAACAAGGTCGGCCGCGGCGTCTCGCATACGGCCACGATCCTCGGCGTGTTCATCTCTTTCGTCATCTCGGCGATGACGTTGTGGAGCGTCTCGCACGACGGCGCAACGTTCAACCAGACCTTGTACGAGTGGATGACGGTCGGCAAGCTGAAGATGGAAGTCGGCTTCCTCATCGACGGCCTCACCGCCATGATGATGTGCGTCGTGACCTTCGTCTCGCTCATGGTGCACATCTACACCATCGGCTACATGGCCGAGGACGACGGCTACAACCGGTTCTTCGCGTACATCTCGCTGTTCACTTTCTCGATGTTGATGCTCGTCATGAGCAACAACTTCCTGCAGTTGTTCTTCGGCTGGGAGGCGGTGGGCCTGGTGTCGTACCTGCTGATCGGCTTCTGGTACACGCGGCCGACGGCGACCTTCGCGAACCTCAAGGCGTTTCTCGTCAACCGCGTCGGCGATTTCGGCTTTATCCTCGGCATCGGCCTGATCGTCGCTTTCGCCGGCTCGCTGTCGTACGCCGACGTATTCGGCAAGGCGGGCGAGATCGCGAAGCTCGCCTTCCCGGGGACGGACTGGATGCTGATCACCGTGATCTGCATCTGCCTGTTCATCGGCGCGATGGGCAAGAGCGCACAGTTTCCTCTGCACGTGTGGTTGCCGGACTCGATGGAAGGCCCCACGCCGATCTCCGCGCTGATCCACGCGGCGACGATGGTGACCGCGGGCATCTTCATGGTCGCGCGCATGTCGCCGCTGTTCGAACTGTCGGAGACGGCCCTGTCGTTCGTGATGATCATCGGCGCGATCACGGCGTTGTTCATGGGCTTTCTCGGCATCGTCCAGAACGACATCAAGCGCGTGGTGGCGTATTCGACGCTGTCGCAGCTCGGGTACATGACCGTGGCCCTCGGTGCGTCGGCGTACTCGATCGCGGTCTTCCACCTGATGACGCATGCGTTCTTCAAGGCGCTGCTGTTCCTTGCGGCCGGCTCGGTGATCATCGGAATGCACCACAACCAGGACATCCGCTGGATGGGCAACGTGCGCAAGTACATGCCCGTCACGTACTGGACGTCGCTGGTGGGTTCGCTCGCGCTGATCGGCACGCCCTTCTTCGCGGGCTTCTATTCAAAAGACTCGATCATCGAAGCCGTGCACGAGAGCCATCTGTATGGCTCGGGCTTCGCGTACTTCGCCGTGACGGCGGGCGTGTTCGTCACCGCCTTCTATTCCTTCCGCATGTTCTTCCTGGTGTTCCATGGCAAGGAGCGCTTCGACCAGGACCCCATGAAACACAAAGGGCACCATGACGACCAGCACGATCATCACGATGACCACCACGAGCCGCATGAATCGCCGTGGGTCGTCACCGCTCCGCTGATCCTGCTGGCGATCCCGTCGGTGCTTGCCGGTTACCTGTTCATCGAGCCGATGCTGTATTCGGATTTCATGAAGGGCGCGATCTTCGTGAACAACGAGGCGCACAAGGGCATGGAGACTCTGCACGAGGAGTTCCATGGCCCGCTGCAAATGGCGTTGCATGGGTTCATGGGCCTGCCGTTCTGGTTCTCGCTCGCGGGCGTCGTCGCTGCCTGGTACATGTACCTGAAGAACCCGGCTGTTCCTGCCGCGATCAAGAAGCGCTTCAACTGGCTGTACACGATCCTCGACAACAAGTACTACTTCGACTGGTTCAACGAGAACGTGCTGGCCCGTGCCGCGCGTGTCATCGGCGTCGGCTTGTGGAAGGGTGGGGACCAGGCGGTCATCGACGGTGTGGCGGTGAACGGCAGCGCGCGCGTCGTCGCCTGGGTGGCCGGCGTGGTTCGCTGGGTGCAGACGGGGTACATCTATCACTACGCCTTCGCGATGATCATCGGCGTATTCGTGCTGATGACGTGGTTCGTGTGGCTGCACCGATAAAGAAAACGAGAGAAGAAGAATGGGTTTGCTGAGCCTCGCCATCTGGACGCCGATTGCTTTCGGCGTCGTGCTGCTCGCGCTGGGACGGGACGACCAGGCGCGCCCGGTGCGCTGGCTCGCGCTGATCGGCGCGCTGGTGAGCTTCCTGGTCACGCTGCCGCTGTATTCGCAGTTCGACCGCACGACGGCGGCGATGCAGTTCGTGGAGAAGCAGCCGTGGATCGAGCGCTTCAACGTCTTCTATCACCTCGGCATCGACGGCATCTCCTTCTGGTTCATCCTGCTCACGGCGTTCATCACGCTGGTGGTGGTGATCTCCGCGTGGGAAGTGATCACCGAGCGCGTCAACCAGTACATGGGCGCGTTCCTGATCCTGTCGGGACTGATGATCGGCGTGTTCTGCGCGCTCGACGGCATCCTGTTCTATACGTTCTTCGAAGCCACGCTGATCCCGATGTACCTCATCATCGGGATCTGGGGCGGCCCGAACAAGATCTACGCGGCGTTCAAGTTCTTCCTGTACACGCTGCTCGGCTCGCTGCTGATGCTGGTTGCGCTGGTCTACCTGTACACCAAGTCCGGCGGCAGCTTCGACATCCTCACGTGGCACAAGCTGCCGCTCGCGCTGCCGGCGCAGACGTGGCTGTTCTTCGCATTCTTCGCCGCGTTCGCGGTGAAGGTGCCCATGTGGCCGGTGCACACATGGCTGCCGGACGTGCACGTCGAGGCGCCCACGGGCGGCTCCGCAGTGCTGGCGGCGATCATGCTGAAGCTCGGCGCATACGGCTTCCTGCGTTTCTCGATGCCCATCGCGCCCGACGCCGCGCACGAATACGCGTGGTTCATCATCGCGCTGTCGATCATCGCGGTGATCTATGTCGGCCTTGTCGCCATGGTGCAGACCGACATGAAGAAGCTGATCGCCTATTCGTCGGTCGCGCACATGGGCTTCGTCACGCTCGGGTTCTTCATCTTCAACGACCTCGGCGTCGAAGGCGGCCTGATCCAGATGATCGCGCACGGCTTCGTGTCGGGCGCGATGTTCCTTTGCGTAGGCGTGCTGTACGACCGCGTGCATTCGCGCGAGATCGCCAGCTACGGCGGTGTCGTCAACACCATGCCCAACTTCACCGCATTCGCGTTGTTGTTCTGCATGGCCAACTGCGGCCTGCCCGCCACGGCCGGTTTCGTCGGCGAGTGGATGGTGATCCTTGGCACCGTCAAGGCGAACTTCTGGCTCGGCCTGATGGCCGCGTCGGCGCTGATCTGGGGCGCGGCGTACACGCTGTGGATGTTCAAGCGCGTGTACCTCGGCCCGGTGGCCAACGACGACGTCAAGACGCTTGTCGACATCAACAGCCGCGAATTCCTGATGCTCGCCATGCTCGGCATCGCGGTGCTCTGGATGGGCATCTTCCCGAAGCCCTTCACCGACGTCATGAACGCCTCCGTCGCCAATTTCCTCGCCCACGTGGGCACCGGCAAGATCTGAAGGGCGAGGCCGCAAAATGTTCGACAACAACAACCTCGTCATCGTCGCGCCGGAGATCCTGCTGCTGGCAATGGCCTGCGTGATCGCGCTCGTCGACTTGCGCGTGACCTCGCGACTTCGCAACATGACGTACGCGGTCACGATGGCCACGCTGGCCGTCGTCGCATACTTCACCGCTTCGCTCGCCGTCGCCAACGAAACGCACTATGCGTTCGGCAACATGGTCGTCAGCGACCCGATGGCGAACTGGCTCAAGTGTTTCTCGACGCTCGCGATGATGGTGTGCCTCGTTTACGGGCGCCCCTACGCGGCGGACCGGGACATGCTGCGTGGCGGCGAGATGTTCACGCTGTCGATGTTCTCGCTGCTGGGCATGTTCGTGATGATCTCCGGCAGCAACTTCCTGGTGATCTACCTCGGGCTGGAGCTGCTCACGCTGTGCAGTTACGCGCTCGTCGCATTGCGCCGCGACAACCCCGTCGCCACCGAGGCGGCGATGAAGTATTTCGTGCTCGGGGCGATGGCAAGCGGCTTCCTGCTGTATGGCATGTCGATGCTGTATGGCGCGACAGGCTCGCTCGACATCGGCACCGTCTTCAAGATCGTCGGCTCGGGACAGGTCAAGCACCAGGTGCTGGTGTTCGGCCTCGTGTTCATCGTTGCGGGGCTTGCGTTCAAGCTCGGTGCAGCCCCGTTCCACATGTGGATCCCGGACGTCTACCAGGGCGCCCCCACGGCCATCACCCTCATGATCGGCGCGGCCCCGGAACTGGCCGCCTTCGGCATTGCCATCCGCCTGCTGGTGGAAGGCTTGTTGCCGCTCGCGATCGACTGGCAGCAGATGCTCGCCATCATGGCGATCGGCTCGCTCCTCATCGGCAACCTGGCCGCCATCGCGCAGGCCAACCTCAAGCGCATGCTGGCGTATTCGACCATTGCGCA
>DATLBJ010000101.1:0-5774 GCA_035526975.1 Ramlibacter sp. | reverse complement strand
TGGCCCTTGTCGCGCAGGTATTTCGCGTCCCGCGGCGAGAGTTTCTGCGACGAGCGAAAGCGCGATGCCGAAAGCCGCGCGAACAGCTCGTCGAGCCCCGTCAATCCTGCACTTCGCCGCTCGGCTTGAGCAGCGCGATGTTCACGTAGCTGCCGCCATGGTGGAAGCCCGGCTTGAAGTTCAGGACGTAGCCGCCGGCGTCGTAGCGGCCGAGCCCGTCGAGCGCGCGTTGCAGCGACGCGCGCGTGACCTGCGGGCCCGAGCGCTTCATTCCTTCGACGAGCACCTTGGCAGCGATGCACGATTCCATCGCGGTCACCGACATCGCGTCCTTCTGGCCCGAGGCGGCCCAGGCCTCGTTGCATTCCTTGACGACCGGGACCGAATGGGCTTTCGCGGTCGGCACGCCGATCGCCACCGAGACGCCGGCCGCATCGGGCCCCAGGGCCTTGGCAAGCTGGTTCGCCCCGGCGAACGACAGGCTGGTCGTCATGTACTGCTTGCCCGAACCCTTGAGCGTCTTGATCATCTGCGCCGCGGGTGCATACAGCGTGGTGATCAGCAGGACGTTCGGGTTGGAATCGACCACCTGCTTGACCTGGTCCGGCGTGACGTCGGCATTGCGCTTGATCGGAACCGAGACGGGCGTCGTGCCGTACTTCACCAGCGCGCGCGCGACGGTTTCGTAGTTCTCCTTGCCCACCGTGTCGTCATAGTGCAGCACCGTAACCTTCGTGCTGCCCAGGTTGCCCCAGAAGTTGATGATCTTGCCGATCTCGTCGGCATAGGTGGACCTCACCGTGTACACGTACTCGTTCTGCTTGCGGATCGTGTCGGCGCCGGTGAACGGGGCGAAGAAGGGGACCTTCTTGTCCAGGACCGTCGGCATCGCGGGAATGCTCAGCGTGGAAGAGCCGTAACCGAAGAGCGCGACGGCGTTCTCTTCGTTCACGAGCTTCTGGGTGTTCTCGGCCGACAGCTTCGTCTGGTTCTTGTCGTCCAGCGAGACGAGCTTGATCTTGCCTTGCGGCAGCCCGCCGGTGTCGTTGACCTTCTTGAAGTACGCGAGCGCGCCGTTGCGGATGTCGTTTCCGAGTTCCGCATTGCCGCCCGACAACGGCGCGGATTGGCCCACCACGATGTCCGCCGCGAAGGCGGGGATGGCTGCGAGGAGCAGCACGGACGCGAGTCCGGAGCGCATGAGGAGTCTCCCGTTAGGATGCAACGATCTGTAGTGGTAGAGGATAAGTGACCCGGCGGTTGGCATGCCAACCTTCATACACTTTGTTGCTCAAGACATGAGTGCTGACGAACTGTTGGGCGCAAGCGTTGCGCAATTGGAACGAGCGATCGTCGATGCGGTGGCTCCCGCTGCGGTTTGCGAGATGGAGGGCTGGATCGTTGCCTTCGACACCGGCACGGTGAGCCGCGCCAAGAGTGCGGCGCCGCTGTCGCACGCCGCCGGCGATCCGCGTGCGATTGCAAACGTCCGCGCCGCGTACGTTGAACGGGGACTCGATGCATTGTTCCGCGTGCCGCAACTGGACACGTTCGATGCAGTCGCACAGGAACTCGCTCGACGCGGCTTCTCGGGAGGACGGCCGACGGATGTGCAGGTTGCGCGTGCGGCCCGCGTCGCACGCGCAATCACGCCAACAGGCGTGCGGATCGATGCGCAACCGGATGAAGCATGGGCATCCGTGTTTCTCGGCGAAGGCTTCGACCCGGTCGACGGCGCGAGCCGCGTGCGCACGCTCACGCGCGCGCCGGGCTCACTGTTCGCAAGCATCCGCGAGGGCGATCGCGTCGTCGCGGCCGGTGTGCTCGCATTGGGGCATGGATGGGCCGGCATCCACGGCATGCGCACGGCGCAGTCGCATCGCGGGCAACGGCTCGCGACCGGAGTGCTGGCGGCGCTCGCGCAGGCCGCACTCGAACGCGGTTACGTGAGGCTGATGCTGCAGGTGGAACGCGAGAACGAAGCCGCGCAGAAACTCTATGCACGCTGCGGCTTCGAGCGCGCGTGGACCTACCTGTACTGGAAATAAAAAGGCCCTGCCAAGGCAGGGCCAGAGCGCTGGTTTTTGGCGCGTTCTTATTTCTTGCGAATGTACCGGCGGGCCGCGGCCATCTCGGCGGCCATGATGGCGAGCTCCGACTGGATGCGCGCGACGTCCACTTCGTCTTTCGCATTGCGCAGGGCCTCTTCGGCCAGGCGCTTGGCTTCGCCGGCTTTCTGTTCGTCGAGGTCCTTGCCGCGGATCGCGGTGTCGGACAACACGGTGACCTTGTTCGGCTGCACTTCGAGGACGCCGCCGGCGACGAAGATGAACTCCTCGCTGCCATCGGCCTTCTCGATGCGCACCGAGCCCGGTTTCACGCGCGTGATCAGCGGTGTGTGGCGCGGGTAGATGCCGAGCTCGCCGGCTTCGCCCGGCAGCGCGACGAAACGCGCCTCGCCGGAGAAGATCTGCTCCTCGGCGCTCACCACGTCGACGTGGATGGTGTGCGTGGAATCGACCATGTCTTGTGCCTTCAGGCCGCGAGGCGCTTGGCCTTGTCGAACGCTTCGTCGATCGTGCCGACCATGTAGAACGCCTGCTCGGGCAGGTGGTCGCATTCGCCGGCCACGATCATCTTGAAGCCGCGGATCGTCTCGGCCAGCGGCACGTACTTGCCCGGCGTGCCCGTGAACACTTCGGCCACGTGGAACGGCTGCGACAGGAAACGCTGGATCTTGCGCGCGCGCGCCACGGCCAGCTTGTCTTCCGGCGACAGTTCGTCCATGCCGAGAATCGCGATGATGTCGCGCAGCTCCTTGTAGCGCTGCAGCGTGGCCTGCACGGAACGCGTCGTCGTGTAGTGCTCTTCGCCGACGACGTTGGGGTCGACCTGGCGGCTGTTCGAGTCGAGCGGGTCGACCGCGGGATAGATGCCCAGCGATGCGATGTCGCGCGAGAGCACGACGGTGGCGTCCAAGTGGGCGAAGGTCGTCGCAGGCGACGGGTCGGTCAGGTCGTCCGCCGGCACGTACACGGCCTGGATCGACGTGATCGAGCCGACCTTGGTCGACGTGATGCGCTCCTGCAGGCGGCCCATTTCCTCGGCCAGCGTCGGCTGGTAGCCCACGGCGGAAGGCATACGGCCCAGCAGCGCGGACACTTCCGTGCCGGCCAGCGTGTAGCGGTAGATGTTGTCCACGAAGAACAGCACGTCGCGGCCTTCGTCGCGGAACGATTCGGCGATCGTCAGGCCCGTGAGCGCCACGCGCAGGCGGTTGCCCGGGGGCTCGTTCATCTGGCCGTACACCATCGCCACTTTCGATTCGCCCAGGTTGTCGCTGTTCACGACGCCCGAGTCCATCATCTCGTGATAGAAGTCGTTGCCTTCGCGGGTGCGCTCACCGACACCGGCGAACACCGACAGCCCCGAGTGGGCCTTGGCGATGTTGTTGATCAGTTCCATCATGTTCACGGTCTTGCCGACGCCGGCGCCGCCGAACAGGCCGACCTTGCCGCCCTTGGCGAACGGGCAGATCAGGTCGATCACCTTGATGCCGGTCTCGAGCAGCTCCTGCGACGGCGACAGCTCGTCGTACGCGGGCGCCTTGCGGTGGATCGACGCGGTCAGCGACTGGTCGACGGGGCCGAGCTCGTCGATCGGGTTGCCGAGCACGTCCATGATGCGGCCGAGCGTCGCCTTGCCGACGGGCACGGTGATCGCGGCGCCGGTGTTGTACACCTGCATGCCACGGCGCAGGCCTTCGGACGAGCCGAGGGCAATCGTGCGCACGACGCCGTCACCGAGCTGCTGCTGCACTTCCAGCGTCAGCGCGGAGCCTTCCATCTTCAGCGCGTCGTACACGCGCGGCATCGTTGCGCGCGAGAACTCCACGTCCACCACCGCGCCGATACATTGAACGATCTTGCCCTGAACACTCGTGTTCGCCTGTGAGTTCTCTTGAGCCATTTGTGTTGCTCTCCAATATGTTTAAACGGCAGCGGCCCCGGACACGATCTCCGAAAGCTCTTTCGTGATCGCGGCCTGGCGCGTCTTGTTGTAGACCAGCTTGAGTTCGCCGATGAGGTTGCCCGCGTTGTCGGTGGCCGACTTCATTGCCACCATGCGCGCGGACTGTTCCGACGCCATGTTCTCCGCGACCGCCTGGTACACGAGGCCTTCCACGTAGCGCAGGAGCAGCTCGTCGATCACGACGCGCGCGTCGGGCTCGTAGATGTAATCCCACGCGTGTTCGCCGCTGGCCTTGGTTTCTTCGCGCATCTTCTGCGCGGAAAGCGGCAGCAACTGTTCGACGACGGGCTCCTGCTTCATCGTGTTGATGAATTTCGTGTAGCACAGGTACACCGCCGAGAGCTTGCGCTCCGCGTACAGGTCCAGCAGCACTTTCACGGGGCCGATGAGGCGGTCGAGGTGGGGTGCGTCGCCCAGCTGCGTCGCATGCGAAACGACGCGCGCGCCGATGCGGTTGAGGAAGCCCAGGCCCTTGGCCCCGATGGCCACGGTCTGCGCCTGGCCGCCTTGCGCCTGGACCTCGCGCAGCTTTGCGGTCACTGCGCGCAGGACGTTGGTGTTCAAGCCGCCGCACAGGCCCTTGTCGGTCGTGACGACGATGAACCCCACGTCCTTCGTCCCGTCGTTCGACTTCATGAACGCGTGCGTGTACTCGGGGTTCGCCGTGCCGAGGTTCGACGCGATGTTGCGGACCTTCTCGCTGTACGGACGCGCGCGGCGCATCCGCTCCTGCGCCTTGCGCATCTTGGACGCCGCGACCATTTCCATGGCCTTGGTGATCTTCTTGGTGTTTTCCACCGACTTGATCTTCGTCCGGATTTCTTTTCCTGCAGCCACGTCGGCTCCTTGTCAGGTGCGTGAGGCGATTAGGCGAAGGACTTCTTGAACGTCTCGATGGCAGACGTCATTTCGGCTTCGGCGTCGATGCACAGCTTCTTGAAGGACTTCTTGTCTTCGCTGTCGGCATCCTTGGCGGGCTTGTTGTCCCACTTCGCGCCGTTCTTCTCGATCTTCTCGAGCAGCGCGGCGTGCTTGTCCTTGAGGTAGGCGTGCATGCCGTGCTCGAACGCGAGCACCTTCTTCACGTCCACGTCGTCGAGGTAACCCTTGTTCACCGCGAACAGCGTCGCGCCCATCAGGCTGATCGGCAGCGGCGAGTACTGGGCCTGCTTGAGCAGTTCCGTCACGCGGGCACCGCGATCGAGCTGCTTGCGCGTGGCCGCATCGAGGTCCGACGCGAACTGCGCGAACGCCGCGAGTTCACGATACTGCGCCAGGTCGGTACGGATACCGCCGGACAGGCCCTTGATCCAGTTCGTCTGCGCAGCGCCGCCGACGCGCGACACCGAGATACCGGCGTTGATGGCGGGGCGGATGCCGGCGTTGAACAGCGACGTTTCCAGGAAGATCTGGCCGTCGGTGATCGAGATCACGTTGGTCGGCACGAACGCGGACACGTCGCCCGCCTGCGTCTCGATGATCGGCAGCGCGGTGAGCGAGCCGGTCTTGCCCTTGACGGCGCCCTTGGTGAAATCCTCGACGTACTTCTCGTTCACGCGCGCGGCGCGCTCGAGCAGGCGGCTGTGGAGATAGAACACGTCGCCGGGATACGCTTCGCGGCCCGGCGGGCGGCGCAGCAGCAGCGAGACCTGGCGGTACGCGACGGCCTGCTTGGACAGGTCGTCATAGATGATCAGCGCGTCTTGCCCGCGGTCGCGGAAGTACTCGCCCATCGTGCAGCC
>DATLBJ010000100.1:0-40138 GCA_035526975.1 Ramlibacter sp. | reverse complement strand
TCGTCGAACTTGCGGCCGCCGAAAGCGAATGTCTGCTGGTAAGTGCGGTCGCCCAGTGCAATCACGCCGTACTTCACGTTGCCGAGGTACTTGGGGTGGGTGTCGAGTGAATCGTAGAGTGCACGCGCGTTGTCCGGCACGTCCCCGGAGCCGTAGGTGGACGTGCAGATGAGGAACAACGCTTCTTCGTCGAACACGTCGATCGACAGGCCGTCCATCATGGTGATCTCGATCTCGCCCACAAGGTCGGCGCAATCCATCTCGATCGCCTGCGCCACGTATTCGGCCGTGTTGGTCATCGTGCCGACAAGAATCTTGAGCTTCATTCCGGAAACATCCTGGGTGAGTCGAAGGGCGGATGCAGTAAACTGCTTGACATCGGTCTGACAGGAAGTATACTGCAATCTTGATCCAGCGCAAGTTTTCTCCAGAAACCCGTTGCCAAGATGCAATCCGTGACTGAGCAGCCCCAGGAAACGACGTCCACGCTCCCCGAGCTGGGTGCGCGGATCCGTGCGTGGCGCGCGCGCCGCGGGATGACGCGCAAGCAGCTGGCTCAGGACTCCGGCCTGTCCGAGCGTTTCCTGGCGGACGTCGAAGGCGGCAAGGGCAACGCATCCATCAACTCGCTCGAAGCGACGGCCCGTGCACTGAACATCACGCTGATCGAGCTTCTGCAGGACGCGCCGCCGCCGGCGCTCGCTCGGGTGCACGACCTGCTGTCGAACCTCGACGACACGCAGCTCGACCAGGCCTACCAGCAGCTCGCCCGCAAGTTCGGCAAGGGTGTGGACAAGGGCCGCGGCAAGCGCGTCGCCCTCATCGGCCTGCGTGGCGCGGGCAAGTCGACGCTCGGTGCGCAGCTTGCGCAGCAACGCGGCGTGCCTTTCATCGAACTCGATCGCGAGATCGAGAGCGAGGCCGGCACGAGCATGAACGAGATCATGCTGCTGCATGGCCAGGCCGGTTACCGCCGCTACGAGCGCCGCGCGCTATCGCGCATCGCGGACTCGTATCCGGATGGCGTTGTGATGACCACCGGCGGGAGCATCGTGAGCGAGCGCGAGACGTTCGACCTGCTGCAAAGCCGGTTTTTTTGCGTGTGGGTCAAGGCCAGCCCCGAAGAACACATGGGCCGCGTCGTCGCGCAAGGCGACATGCGTCCGTTCGACTCCACCCGCGGTGCGACGAAGGAGGCACTCGAAGACCTGCGCCGCATCCTCGCGAGCCGCGAAGCCCTGTATGCGCGCGCCGATTCGGTGGTCGACACCGCGTCGCGCACGGTCAAGCAGTCCCTGAAAGACCTCGAGCGGGCGGTGCCCGCCGCCAAGGAGACGAAACGATGAATGCGATGACCGAGCCGCTGCTGTTCAAGCAGGGCGATCGCGAGCTGGTGAGCTTTGCCACCGACCCGTCGAAGTATCGCCACTGGACATTGTCGGTCGACGGCGAGGTCGCGCGCCTGAAACTGGACATCGACGAAGACGGCGGCATCAAGCCCGGCTACAAGCTCAAGCTCAATTCGTACGACCTGGGCGTCGACATCGAACTGCACGACGCCGTGAACCGCATCCGCTTCGAGCATCCGGGCGTCAAGGTGGTCGTGTTCGAAAGCGCGAAGGAACGCATCTGGTGCTCGGGAGCCAACATCTACATGCTCGGCGTGTCGACGCATGCTTGGAAAGTGAACTTCTGCAAGTTCACGAACGAGACGCGCAACGGGCTGGAAGATTCTTCGCAGCACGAGGGCCTGAAGTCGCTGGCCGCCGTGACCGGGGCTTGCGCAGGCGGTGGCTACGAGCTGGCACTTGCGTGCGATCGCATCGTCATGGTGGACGACCGCTCTTCCACCGTCAGCTTGCCGGAAGTGCCGCTGCTCGGCGTGCTGCCGGGCACCGGCGGCCTGACGCGCGTGACGGACAAGCGCAAGGTGCGCCGCGACCTCGCCGACATCTTCTGCACGACCAGTGAAGGCGTGCGGGCCGACCGCGCGAAGGACTGGAAGCTGGTCGATGCGCATGCGAAGCCGCAGCAGTTCACGCAACTCGTGGACTCCGAAATTTCCCGCCTGCGCGCGCAGTCCACGCGCAATGGTCCGCAGAAAGGCATCGAGCTCACGCCCTTGCGTCCGGCGATCGACGAATCCGGCTATCGGTACAAGACCGTGGCGGCACAAATCGACCGCGACAAGCGCATCGCGGCGATCACGGTGAACGCTCCGTCGAAGGCCATCGAATCCGCCCCGGACGCGATCGAGAAGGCGGGTTGCGAATGGTGGCCGTTGCAGTTCGCGCGCGAACTCGATGACCTGATCCTGAACCTGCGGACGAACGAACTGGAGGTCGGCACCTGGGTCATCCGGACTCGTGGTGATGCGAACCTCGTGATGCTCGCCGACGCCGTGCTCGAGCAGCACAAGTCGCACTGGCTCGTTCGCGAGACGCTCGGCTTGCTGCGCCGCATGCTCGCGCGCCTCGACGTGACGAGCCGCTCGCTCATCGCGCTGGTCGATGAAGGGTCGTGTTTCGCCGGCACGTTCTACGAACTCGCGCTGGCGTGCGACCGCATTTACATGCTCGACTTGCCCGATTCGCCTGACGCCGCGCCGTCCTTGCGCCTGTCGCCTGCGAACTTCGGGCGATATCCGGCGGTGAACGGCCTGACTCGCCTGCAGACGCGGTTCAACGAAGACGCCTCGACGATTGCGCAATTGCAAGGGTTGAAGGACAGCGCGCTGCGTTCCGACCAGGCGCTTGAGCTCGGTCTCGTCACGCTCACGCCCGACGACCTCGACTGGGACGAAGAGATCCGCATCATGCTCGAGGAGCGCGCGTCCCTGTCGCCGGATGCGCTCACGGGGATGGAAGCGTCGCTGCGTTTCCCCGGAAAGGAGACGATGCTCACGCGCGTTTTCGGCCGCCTGTCCGCGTGGCAGAACTGGATCTTCATCCGCCCCAACGCCGTCGGCGAAGAGGGCGCACTCAAACTTTTCGGAACGGGCAAGAAAGCCAAGTTCGACTGGAAGCGAATCTGAATGAGCACGATCGACCTCCAAGCGCTGATCCCCAACAACGTGAACCTGGCGGACAACCGCCAGTTGCAGCGCGCCCTCGAGAAATGGCAGCCCGCGTTCCTGGACTGGTGGGACGAGATGGGCCCGAGCGACTTCAAGGCCAAGGAGGTCTACCTGCGCACGGCCGTCGGCGTCGACGCGCAAGGCTGGGCGAGCTACGGTTACACGCCGATGCCCGACTACCGCTGGGGCCTCTTCCTGGCCGACAGGGAAGAGGGCCGCAAGATCGGCTTCGGCGACTTCATGGGACAGGACGTGTGGCAGGACGTGCCCGGCGAATTCCGCTCGACGTTCCGCCGCCTGATCGTGACGCAAGGCGATACGGAGCCTGCGTCCGTTGAGCAGCAGCGCATGCTGGGCCACACCGCACCTTCGCTGTATGACCTGCGCAACCTGTTCCAGGTGAATGTGGAAGAGGGCCGTCACCTGTGGGCGATGGTGTACCTCCTGCACGCGCACTTCGGGCGCGACGGGCGCGAGGAAGCGGAAGAGCTTCTCGAGCGCCACTCCGGCGACCCGAACAAGCCGCGCATCCTCGGCACGTTCAACGAGCCGATGGACAACTGGCTGTCGTTCTTCTGCTTCACCTATTTCACCGATCGCGATGGCAAGTTCCAGCTGAAGTCGTTCGCCGAAAGCGCGTTCGATCCGCTGGCGCGCACCACGCGCTTCATGCTGACCGAGGAAGCGCACCACATGTTCGTCGGCGAGACGGGCATCGGCCGCGTCATCCGGCGCACGCTCGAAGTCATGAAGGAACTCGACACGGACGATGTCACCGCGATCCGCAACGCGGGCGCAATCGACCTGCCGCTGCTCCAGCGCTACCTGAATTACTGGTTCACCGATTCGCTGGACCTGTTCGGGTCGGAAGCGTCGTCGAATGCCGCGAACTACTTCAGCAACGGCATCAAGGCGCGGCCCGACGAAGCGAAGTTCGCCGACCACGTCGAAAGCGGCTCCGAGATGACGATCCAGGTGCCGGATGGCAAGGGCGGCATCAAGGACGAGACGGTCTCCGTGCGCAACGGCATCAACGAAGTCACGCGGCTGGAGTACGTCAAGGACTGCAACGTCGGGGTGACGCGATGGAACATGACGATCAAACGCGCGGGCGTGGCGTTCGAGCTGAAGCTGCCTTCCTCACGTTTCCGCCGCGAGGTCGGCGTGTGGGCCGGCGTCCCGACCACGCCCGAAGGTCAGCCCATCACGCAGGCCGAGTTCGATGCAAGGAAGCACGAATGGATCCCGAGCGAAGAGGACCAGCGTTTCGTCAAGAGCCTGATGCAGCGCGTGACCGAGCCGGGCAAGATCGCCGGCTGGATCGCGCCGCCGGACCGCGGCATCAATGCGCAGCCGGTCGAGTACGAATACGTGAAGCTGTGACACCTGTCACCCCGGCGCAGGCCGGGGCGATGGCCTATTTGCGTGCGGCGCTGGCTGCTTCGTCCGGGTCCCGCGCCATCTCTTCCATCTGCTTGACGATGTCGTCTTCGGATGCAGCCGGCGCCGATGGATCCGACGCTGCAGATTCGGGCGCATCGAGCCAGTGCGTGACGCGCGGCGAGCAGAAAACGAGCATTCCGACCGCGACCTGAGTGACAAGGAATGGCGCGAGCGCCCGCAGCAACGCCGTGTTGCTGACCGGCGGCAGGCCGGCACGCGCTCGGGTCATGATCACCGCATAACCGAGCGGCGGCAGCAGGAAGCTCAGTTGCAATACGAACAGCAAGAGCACCGCGACCTGCTGGGCGTCACCCAACTGCGCGATCAGGAGCGGCGCCACGATCGGGATCACGACGAAGATCATCTCGAACGCATCCAGCGCAAGGGCGCACACAGCGACGAGGACGAGCACGAGTGCCGCGGTCAGGTGCGGTGGGAACGGCGATGCGACCACGAGGTCCGCAAGCCAGCGGTCGGTGCCGAACACGCGGAACACGAGGCTGAACGAGGTCGCCGCGACCAGCAGCGCGAACAGTGCGCCACTGAGCGCCAGCGTATCGCGCAGCACCTCTTCCCACTGCCGCGCGCTCAGCGAGCGAGTCACGAGTGCGCCGATCGCCAGCACACAGCCACCTGTTGCCGCAGCTTCCACTGCGAACAAGCGACCGACGAATACACCCCCGAGCAGGAAAACGATCGACGCAGTCGTGGCTACAGCCAGCGCAACCTGCCGCATCGAAAGCGCGACCTTGGCTCGCGGGACAGCGCGCCCTTCCATCCACGCGACGAATGCCCACAACAACAGCACGAGCGCTGCGGGCGGGAGCGCGGCGTGCAGGATGTCCTGCGTGTTCACGATCCGCCCTTGCAGCACGAACCCCGGGAGGTTGCTGGCCTCGGTGTGGGCGCGCAGCATCGCGTCGCCCAGCAGGATCAGCACGAGTGACGGCGGCACCACCACGCCGATCGTCGCTGCCACGGCAATCAATGCCATCGCGCGCGGAGGCGAAAGCGCGTGGAGGCGCGGCGCAACCAGGCGCGAGAGCAGGGCGGAGCTGGACGCAACGGAGCCGTTCATCGGCGCGATCAACGCGCCGACGCCCAGCGATGCAATCGGCGCGCCGACGAGCCGCTCGCCGGTCGCGAACACCGCGTCGGCCACCGCGATCCTTTGCAACAGCACCCCGACGAACACATAGAGGGGCATCGCCTGCAGCAGGTCATGCTCGAGAAGGTTGATCACGCGCGGGCCGATCGCCCCGATCACCGAGACATCGAAACCTGCAAGCCAGGCCGCGATGGAGCCCAGGGATGCGACGCCAAGCAGCAGCGCCCACACCGGCAAGCCCGTGGTAACGCCCAGCACGGCAACGGCCACGAGCATCCACAGGCCGGCTGGACTCATCGTGCTTGCGTGCTGCGGGCCACCGACGCGATGCCGTGCGCCAGCACGAGCGCTGCGAGCAGCCACAACGCCACGCGAATGAGGAAGTAGCCGGGACTGAGCGTCTCGCCAAAACGTTCCAGTTGCCGCACCGATTGCCAAACGTTCGGAGTCGAAGTCCAGAGCACGAACAGCGCCCACGGTGCAGTGCATGCGAACACGGCCCACACACGCCAGCGCACGGGTCGTTCGTGTTCATCCGGCGCATGGCGGGCTGCGAGATGGAGGCCTTCGATGCCGGCCGCGGTGATGGCGACCGCCATGTAGATCGCGAAGATCACTTGCGCCAGGTCATTCGCCTGCCGCGACCCGGCCTGCACGACGTCGCGCAACGGCCATTGCGCAAACAGCAGCATCGTGAGGGGAAGGACCAGCGCGCTCGCGGCGAGAAGGGGGCGTCGCATGGCCGCGAGTGTAGGGGGAGCGGGGAGGTGGCCTGCCCGGAGGGAGTCGAACCCCCGACCCACAGCTTAGAAGGCTGTTGCTCTATCCAACTGAGCTACGGGCAGCCGAAGGGAGTTGTTTGGTCGGAGCGATAGGATTCGAACCTACGACCCTCTGGTCCCAAACCAGATGCGCTACCAGACTGCGCTACGCTCCGAAGCGCCCATTCTACCGGGCGGCCTTGCGCGCAGGTCTCGTTTCGCGGCGCGCCGCCGCCGAGAGGTACGTGAGCAGCGACCGCAATTCACCCGACTGCGCCGCGGCGATGCCGTTCAGGGCGCGTTCACCCTTCGCGGTGAGATGCACTTCGACCTGGCGTCCGTCCTCCACGCTGCGCTTGCGCTTCACCAGGCCGGCGGCTTCGCACCGCGAGACCAGGCCGACGACGCTGTGATGTTCGAGCAGCATCTTTTCCGCAAGCTCGCCGACCAGGGCCCACGCCCGACCCGGCATGCCCTTGACGTGCAGCAGCACGAGGTATTGCGGGAAGGTAATGCCCTGGCTGCGCGCGGCGTCCTCGCCGGAGCGCTCGAACTCGCGCAGCTGCTGGCGAAAAGCGGAACGCGCTTCGATCTCGGGCTTGGTGAGGATGCGGGTCGGCATGCGGGCGGCTCAACTCGGCTGTAGCGCCCATGATATGTCGGCTTGCGACTTTTGTGTTCAACGGCGCTCGTACTGGGTCTTCCCGAACAACACTTCGCGGGCCTTGTCGTCGGTGATCGGGCGACGCCGGTCCGCCAGCACCGCCACGCCGCGTTGCACGGCGGGGCGCTGCTCGATGCGCTCGAACCACGCCTTCAGGTGCGGGAGTTCATCGAGCTCGATGCCCTGGTTCTTCCAGTTTCGCAGCCAGGGCCACGTTGCGATGTCGGCGATCGAATACTCGTCGCACGCGAGCCATTCGCTGCGCGAGAGCCGCTTGTCGATCACGTTGTAGAGCCGCTTCGCCTCGTTGGAGTAGCGTTCGATGGCGTAGGGAATCTTCTCCGGCGCATAGGTGCGGAAGTGATGCACCTGGCCGAGCATCGGGCCCACGCTTCCCATCTGGAACATCAGCCACTGCAGCACCTCCCACTTCGGGCGTTCTGCCTTGGGGAGGAACTTGCCGGTCTTCGACGCGAGGTAGACGAGAATCGCGCCCGATTCGAAAAGCGAGATCGCACGGCCCCCGGGCCCATCCAGGTCAACGATCGCCGGGATCTTGTTGTTCGGGCTGATCGCCAGGAAGTCCGGCTTGAACTGGTCGCCCGCGCCGATGTTCACCGCGTGCGCGTTGTACGGCAGGCCGCACTCTTCCAGCATGATATGGACCTTGTGGCCGTTGGGGGTGGGCCACGTGTAGACGTCGATCATGGTTTCGCCTCTTTTGCGGGTTTGATCTGATAATGGTCCCGACTTTATGGGAACCTGACGCGGCGATGTTCGACCGGATCAAAAAGGCCTTGGGCAAGGAAGCCAAACCGGAGGCAGCCCCCAGCACGATGCATGCGGGGCCGGTCTCGGAATGGGCTGCGACGCAGGGTTTCGGCTTCTCGGTCGACGGCACCGGGCAGAACATCGCACTCGAAGGCAAGGTCGGCGGCCGGCCCTGGAAGCTGGTGCTCGGCAAGCCCACGCGCAACTACATCTTCGGCGAGGAAGTGCGCGGCCGTTCGGAGCTGGGCATCGACGAGAGCGTTGCCGTGCTCGTCATGAACCGGCCGCTCAAGGAGGCGCTGGAAAAGCGTGCCTACGAGGTCTACACGAACGACCTGCAGACGTCGGTCGATTCGAGCATGCCGGAAGAGATGCGCTGGCTCGCGATGTTCGAGGAAGTGGGCTGGGAGAGCCTGCCCGACCCGTTCTGGACCCGCCTGGCCATCCTCACCGACAACAAGGATTCGGCCCTGGCCTGGATCGATACGTCGCTCGCGGATCTCATGACCGCATGGCCGGTGCCGGCACCTTCCGCCGAAGTGCCCTTCATCGTTCTCCTGCTCAATGGCAAGGCCTACCTGCGCATGGAGTACACGCCGGCGGAGCTGGGCACGCTGCAACACGCGGCGCTGATCTTCACCCACGCGTGCGAAAACGCGCTGGCGGCGTTCAAGAAGAAATAGGCTCAGGCCCCGCGCGTCACGGCCGCTTCCGCGTCCTTGCCGTAAGCCCCGTACTTGCCGAGCTCCCACTTTGCGATCGCATTGCGGTGCACTTCGTCCGGGCCGTCCGCAAACCGCAGTGTGCGCGCACCGGCAAAGAAGTGCGCCAGCGGGAAGTCGTCGCACATGCCCCCGGCCCCGTGCACCTGCATCGCCCAATCGATCACCTGCAGCGCCATCGTCGGTGCGACCACCTTGATCATCGCGATCTCGGTGCGCGCGACCTTGTTGCCCGCCACGTCCATCATCCACGCGGCTTTCAGCGTGAGCAGGCGCGCCATGTCGATCTTGCAGCGCGCCTCGGCGATGCGCTCCTGCGTCACCGTCTGCTGGGCGACCGACTTGCCGAACGCAACGCGCGCGAGGGCGCGGCGGCACATCAGCTCGAGCGCACGCTCGGCCATGCCGATCAGGCGCATGCAGTGGTGGATGCGCCCGGGGCCGAGGCGGCCCTGCGCGATCTCGAAGCCGCGGCCTTCGCCGAGCAGGATGTGGTCCACCGGCACCTTCACGTTCTCGAAGTACATCTCGACGTGGCCGTGGGGCGCATCGTCGTAGCCGATCACGTTCAGCGGACGCACGATGCGGATGCCGGGCGTCTTGGCCGGCACGACGACCATGCTTTGCTGCGAGTGCCGGGGCGCTTCCGGATCGGTCTTGCCCATCGTGATGAAGACTGCGCAGCGCGGGTCCGCCGCCCCCGAGATCCACCACTTGTGGCCATTGATGATGTAGTCGTCGCCCTGGCGCTCGATGCGCGTGGAAATGTTCGTGGCATCGGACGATGCGACTTCCGGCTCGGTCATGGCGAATGCCGAACGGATCTCGCCGTTCAACAGGGGCTTGAGCCACTTCGCCTTGATCTCGTCGGAGCCGTAGCGCGCAAGCGTCTCCATGTTGCCGGTGTCGGGCGCGGAGCAGTTGAACACCTCGCTCGCCCAGCCGACGCGGCCCATGATCTCGGCGAGCGGCGCGTACTCCAGGTTCGTCAGGCCCGCACCGTTGTAGCCCGATGCGTGCGCGCTGTCGACGGGAAGGAACAGGTTCCACAGGCCCGCTTCACGCGCCTTCGGCTTGAGCTTCTCGATGGTCTGCAATGCCGACCAGCGCTTGCCCGCCTTCGTGTTGGCTTCGAGTTCTTCCGAGTAGGCCTTCTCGCTGGGATAGACGTGGTCGTCCATGAAGCGCTGGACACGCTGCTGAAGGTCCTTGACCTTGGGGGAGTAGTCGAAATCCATTTCTTCTCCTTGGTGGATTCGGTTCAGGCCTT
This sequence comes from Ramlibacter sp., assembly GCA_035526975.1. Lineage (GTDB taxonomy): Bacteria > Pseudomonadota > Gammaproteobacteria > Burkholderiales > Burkholderiaceae_C > Ramlibacter. The sequence goes on along the minus strand of DATLBJ010000100.1, from coordinate 30,323 downwards.
GCCGGCACTCATTTGCGCAAACTTCCACGCCATTTGTGCAAGCGGTCGCGCGCTGGCGCCGGAAGAGGCGGCTTGCGCGCTGGATGCGGTGCCCATCTCGACTCTCTTGGCGATGCCTTGCAGGATCGCGGCGAGGCGGAACAGGTTGTAGGCCATGTAGAAGTTCCAGTCGGCCTCGAGCTGTTCGGGCGTCGACTGGCCGGTGCGCGCGCAGTAGCGGCGGATGTATTCGTCTTCGGATGGGATGCCGAGCGACTCGATGTCGATGCCGCCGATGCCTCGGAACGACTCGTTCGGGATGTGCCACGCCATGCAGTGGTAGCTGAAGTCGGCGAGCGGATGGCCGAGCGTGGAGAGCTCCCAATCGAGCACGGCGATGATGCGCGGCTCGCTCGGGTGGAACATCAGGTTGTCGAGGCGGTAGTCGCCGTGGACGATCGAGACCTTGTTCTCGTCGCGTGCCGCGGCCGGAATGTGCTGCGGCAGCCACTCGACGAGCTTTTCCATCTCGGGGATCGGCTGCGACATCGGGCCCGCGCCGTCCGAAGACATCTTGTATTGCTTGCTCCACCGCCCGATCTGGCGGTCGAAGTAGTTGCCCGGCTTGCCGTAGCCCGCGAGGCCACGCTCGGCGAACTTCACCGTATGCAGCGCCGCGATCACGCGGTTCATCTCATCGTAGATTTCGCCACGCTGTGCCGGCGTCATGCCGGGGAGCGACTGGTCCCACAGCACGCGGCCCTGCATGCACTCCATGATGTAGAACGCGCGGCCGATCACGGACTCGTCTTCGCACAAGGCGTACATCCTCGGCACCGGAACGTCCGTGCCGGCGAGGCCGCTCATCACCGCGAACTCGCGCTCGATCGCATGCGCCGAGGGCAACAGCTTCGCGACAGGCGCCGGCTTGGCGCGCATGACATAACTGCGCGACGGCGTGTTGAGCTTGTATGTCGGGTTGGACTGGCCCCCCTTGAACATCTCCACCGTGACAGGGCCGGAAAATCCATCGATGTTCCTCGCGAGCCACGCTTCGAGGGCGGGAACGTCGAACTTGTGCCGGTCCGCGACAGGCCGCGTGCCGACGAAATGGTCGAATGCGCTCATAGGTTCTTCTAGTTCTCCGCGTCGACGATCTTCATCAGCGCATCGCGATTGCGCACCACCAGCCCGCCCGGCTCGATGCGGATCACGTCCTCGCGTTCCATCGCCTTCAATTCCTGGTTGACGCGCTGCCGCGATGCACCCAGCAGTTGCGCCAGCTCTTCCTGCGCGAGTTGCAGCCCGATGCGCATCTCGCGCCCGTCCGCCAGCGAGGGTACGCCGTAGCTGCGCACGAGGTGCAGCAACTGCTTCGCGAGGCGTGAACGAAGCGGCAAAGTGTTCAAGTCCTCGATCAGGCCGAACATCTGCCGCAGGCGCCGCGCCTGCAGCCGCAGCAGCGCTTCGTACAGCTCCACATGTTGCGACAGCACTTTCTTGAAGTCCCCGCGCGAGACGCACAGCATCGTCGTGTCGCCATGCGCGAAGCCGTCGTGCGTCCGCCGGTCCCCGTCGAAGATGGCGATGTCGCCGAACCAGATGCCCGGCTCCACGTATGTGAGCGTCACTTGCTTCCCCGTGATCGAGGTCGAACTCACGCGCACCGCGCCCTTCGCCACCGCGCTCCACGCTTCCGCCACGTCGCCGCGCGCCGTGATCAGCTCGCCGTCCTTGTAGCGTTTGACGTAGGCGCATCGCAGGATGTCGTGTCGAAGTGCGGGTGACAGGGACGAGAACCAGCGACCGGAATTGATCGCTTCTCTTTCTTCGACTGTAAGAATCGGGTCGTCCATGGGCTGTCGGGTCGGTGACTGGAGGCGATCCCATTGTCGCGTGGGGGACGCCAACGCCACAACCGGGTTGTCGCCTGCGCAACAGCACTGCAGGCTAGTCGTACTTCGGCGGCGTCTTCGCGAGGAAGGATTCGATGCCCGTGCCGGCATTCGGGTGATGGAGGTTGCGAACGAAATGGTCGCGCTCCGCGGCGAGCTGGCGGTTCAGGCTCGTCTGGGCCGCGTCGTTCAACAGCTCCTTGATGCTGGCGATCGCATTCGGCGCTTTTGCGTTGAACTTCTCTGCCATGGCAAGCGCATCGGCCAGGGCCGCGCCGGGCGCACTGATGCGGTTGACCACCCCCAGCTCATGCAGGCGCTTCGATGGGATGCGCTCGCCGCCCATCAGGATCTCGCTCGCGACATGGCGCGGCAGCATGCGCGACAGATGCCACGTCGCACCGCCGTCGGGAGACAGGGCCACATTGACATAGGCCATCACGAAGAAGGCGTCTTCCGCGGCGACGATCGAATCGCACGCAAGGCACAGCGAGAATCCGGCGCCGGCCGCGGGCCCTTCGACAGCGGCGATCACGGGTTTCGGGAACGTGCGGATCGATTCGATCCAGCTGTGCAGGCCTTCAATGCTTTGCGCCTGGTGTTCCGGCGGCTTCTCGCGGTTCGACTGGAGGCGCTGCAGGTTGCCGCCCGCACAGAACATCGCGCCCTCGCCGGTGATGACCACGCTGCGCACTTCGGGATTCGTTTCGGCGACGTTCAACGCCTCGACTCCCGCCGCATACATCTCGGGCGCCAGTGCGTTGCGATGCTCGGGGTTGCTGATGGTCAGCACCATCGTGCGGCCGTGGCTCGTGCTCTTCAGTTCCGCGGGCATCGTTCATTCCTCCACGTGAAGCAGCGACAAGCCGATCGCCCCGCGGCGCCGCAGCCACGGGCTTGGGCGATAGCGCGGGTCGCCGTACACCGTCTGCATGTTGAACAGCACTTCGAGGATGTTGGCCGGGCCCCAGCGGTCGCCCATTGCGAGAGGGCCGAGCGGGTAACCCAGGCCCAGCGTGACGGCCGTCTCGAGATCCTTCGGCGTGCAGATGCCTTGCTGGCAGATGTCGGATGCGATGTTCACGATCGATGCCACCACGCGCTGCGTCACGAAGCCGCCCGAATCGCGGATCACGCTCACCGCCTTGCCGTCGCGGGCGAAGAGGGCGTGCGCGGCGTCACGCATGTCGGTGCGCGTTGCAGGGTTCGTGGCAAGCACGCGACGCTTCGTTGCCGCGTCGTCGACCAGCATGTCGATGCCGATCGTGCGTGCGGGGTCCAGGCGTTCGACGACAGCGACGGTGGTGATGTCGAAGCCAAGCGGCGCGACCAGCGTCAACGCATTCATCGAAGGCGAGGCGCCGGTTTCGATCTTCGCGCCCAGATCCTTGAGCAGCTGGTACAGCTCCTGCCGTCTTGCGGCGCGCGTCGACACCCACACCGGCGGAATGTCGTCGACCTTCGGCACGGGCGGCTCGGCCGGCACCTGCGCCTTGCCATCGACATAGGCGTAGAAGCCTTCGCCGGCTTTGCGTCCCACCACGCCGGCCGCGAGCCGCTGCGCGGTGATCACGTTCGGGCGATAGCGCGGCTCGTCGTAATACTGGCGATAGATCGACTCCATCACGGGATGAGAGACGTCCAGCGCCGTAAGGTCCAGCAACTCGAAAGGGCCGAGCTTGAACCCGGCCTGGTCCTTCAGGATGCGGTCGATCGTTGCGAAATCCGCGATGCTTTCACTCGCGATGCGCAATGCCTCGGTGCCGTATGCGCGCCCGGCGTGGTTCACGATGAAGCCGGGCGTGTCCTGCGCCTGCACCGGCGTGTGGCCCATCTCTTTCGCGTAAGCGGTCAGCCGCGTGCAGACTGCGGCGTCGGTCTTCAGGCCCGCGATCACTTCCACCACTTTCATCAGCGGCACGGGGTTGAAGAAGTGATAGCCCGCGACGCGCTGCGGGCGCTTCAACCCTGCGGCGATCGCCGTGACCGACAGCGATGATGTATTGGTGGCAAGGACCGCCGATTCGTGCACCACGCCTTCGAGATCGGCGAACAACGACTTCTTGACATCGAGCCGCTCGACGACTGCTTCGATGACGAGATCGCAGTCGGCGAGGTCGCCCAAGGTGGCGGCCGGTTGCAGGCGCTCATTGCATTCGCGCACCTGCGCTGCCTCCAGCCGGCCCTTGTCCTGCATGCGCGACCACTGCGACGAAACCTCGGCGCGAGCTTTTTCGATGGCTTGCGATTGCGTGTCGTACAGGCGGACGATGCTGCCGGCTTGCGCGGCGACCTGCGCGATGCCTCGGCCCATCGCACCTGCGCCGATGACGGCGACTTTCGGGAACGTTAAGGACATGCGGCCATTATCGGCCGTGCGAGAAAGTGCTGGCCCATGCGCTGACTGCCATGGACGCAAGAAGGATGACGAAACCGACCCAGTGCAGCGAGTCCATCGAGCCCTGCGCAATCATCCAGCCACCCGATGCCGCGCCGATCGCCTGGCCCGCGTACATGGCGGAGCTGTTGAGGGCGATCGACGCGGAGGCAAGCGGCGCTGCGATGCCGACGAGGCGGGCTTGCTGCGCGGAATTGGACGAGAAGCATCCAAGGCCCCACGGGATGATCACGATGGCCGCGAGGACCAGGCTCGTCGCGAGGGGAAAAACGAGAAGCGTCACAGCCATGCATGTCACGCCCAGCATCACGGCGCGGGGCGCGCCGATCTTGTCGATGCGCTTGGACATCAGCATGTTGCCGACAAAGCCGAACACGCCGAACCACATGAACAACAGGCCGAGCTGCCCGGGCGTGATGTCGATCTTCGCCTTGAAGTAAGGCGCCATGTATGAGAGCACGACGAACTGGCCCGCGGAGTAGAGGACCGTCACCAGCACGCACAGCATCAGCGCGCGCGAGCCGAGCGTCTGGACCCACGCAGCGCGGGACAGGGCCGGCGGCTTCACCCCATCGGGCATGCGGCGCCAGACCCAGAGCGCGCTTACCAGGCTCATGATGCCGACGAGTGCAAATGCGCTGCGCCAGCCGAGTGTGCCGCCGACATACGCGCCCATCGGCAAGCCCAGTACGGAAGCGATCGACCATCCCAGGAACACGAACGTGATCGCGCGGCCGCGTTGGTCAGGCGGAACCAGGAGCCCGACGCACGCCGCGGCCTGGGGCGTGAAGATCGCCGGCGCAATGAGTGCGACGACGCGCAGCGGCAGCAAAGCGGCGAAGCTCGAAGCCGCGATGCATGCAAGGTGAAACACGCCGTACCAGAGCATCGACAGCGCGAGCAGGCGGCGGCGGTCCCATCCCGCGACGACGGCTGCCAGCAGCGGGGCGCCCAGGCACATGAGGAGCGCGCCGGCGGAAATCAGCTGGCCTGCCGTCGCAACTGAAATTTCAAGTGACGTGCTGATGTCGTTCAGCGCGCCGGGCACGATCATCACGCCGCTGCCGATGACGAAGTTGCCGAAAAGCAGCGGCCACAGGACGGTGGGCAGCTTGTCCGAGGGAGCTTCGGACGCAGTCGCTTGCGCGGTGGACAGCATGGAGTCGTCTCGCATTCGCATTCGTGGAGGGAATCAATATACGGATGCCCGCCACGCGATACAAGCGCCGGTTTGGAATCGGACGCATGCACCGCCGGAATGCGACGGGCGACCTATCGACGCACCTGCAGCGCGCCCGGATTCACGATGTTCGTGGGCGTGCCCCGGATGAAGTTGACCACGTTGTCGAAAGCCGCACCGAAGTAAAGCTCATAGCTGTCGAGCTCGACGTACCCGATGTGCGGAGTGCAGATGCAGTTCTCCAGCCGCAGCAAGGGATGGCCTTGCAGGATGGGCTCGCTTTCGAAAACATCGACGGCGGCCATGCCGGGCCGGCCGCGGTTCAGGCCCGCCACCAGCGCATCGGGCTCGATCAGCTCGGCGCGCGATGTGTTGACCAGCAGCGCAGTCGGCTTCATTCGCCCGAAGTCCTCGAGCGTCACGATGCCGGTGGTTTCTTCCGCGAGGCGCAGGTGCAGGCTGAGGACATCGCTTTCCGAAAACAGTTCTTCGCGCGATTCGGCAGCCTGCAAGCCGTCGGCTTCGGCGCGCGCGCGCGAGGACTGGCTGCCCCACACGAGCACACGCATGCCGAATGCCTTGCCGTAGTTGGCGACGAGCTGGCCGATCTTGCCGTAGCCCCACAGGCCGAGCGTGCGGCCGCGCAGCACCATGCCCAGCCCGAAGTTCGCGGGCATCGACGCCGACTTCATCCCCGCCTGCTGCCATGCGCCGTGCTTCAGGTTGCCGATGTACTGCGGCAGCCGGCGCATCGCGGCCATGATCAGGGCCCACGTCAGTTCGGCGGGCGCGACCGGTGAACCCACGCCTTCGGCGACGGCCACGCCGCGCTCCGTGCATGCCTGCACGTCGACGTGCGCGCCGACACGCCCGGTCTGCGCGATCAGGCGCAGGCGCGGCAGCTTTTCGATCAGCTGCCGGGTGATGTGCGTGCGCTCGCGAATGAGCACGATCACGTCCGCATCGCGCAGGCGCACCGAAAGCTGGCCAATGCCCTTGATGGTGTTGGTGTAAACCTTGGCCGGGTACTCTTCGAGCTTGGACGCGCTTTTGAGCTTGCGCACGGCGTCCTGATAGTCGTCGAGGATCACGATATTCATGCCCCGGATTGTGCCTGCGGTACAAACCGGCCCCTGCACGAAAACGCCCGAGCGCTTACAGTTCGCGCTTTCTCATCCGTAACGAAGAGTACCCGCCATGACGATTTCGATGTCCACCGCGACCTTGCCCGTGTTCAAGCACATGCTGTCGAACCTTTCCCACTTCCTCGACAAGGCGGCCGCGCACGCCGAAGCGAAGAAGTTCGACCCCGCAAATCTTTTGAACTATCGCCTGGCGCCCGACATGCTGCCCTTCACGAAGCAGGTGCAGATCGCCTGTGACGCCGCCAAGAACGGCGTGGCGCGAGTGGCGGGCATCGAGCCGCCGAAGTTCGAGGACAACGAGGCAACCATTCCCGAGCTGAAGGCGCGCATCGCGAAGACGCTCGACTTCCTGGCCAGCGTGCCTGCCGACAAGCTCGATGGCACCGAAGACAAGGACATCACCTTCCCGGTCGGGCGCGATTCCACTCGGACGATGAAGGCGCAGGCTTACCTGACGACCTGGTCGCAGCCCAACATGTTCTTCCACGTGACGACCGCCTACGCGATCCTGCGCCACAACGGCGTCGAGCTCGGCAAGGCCGACTACCTCGCGGGCGCCAAGCGCTGAGCGTCAACCCGGCGCCGATTCGAGCGCCGCCAGGCGATCGAGCTCGGCGCACACATCGGCCATGCGGCCCGAGATGACGAGCCGGCCGCGCGAGTGCACCACGCGCACGCAGCGCCGCTGCTGAAAGGACCCGTAGGGTGGGCATCCCTGCTGCCCACCGCCCACTCTCAAGGAGTGCATGGTTGGCAACGAGCTGCCCACCCTACGCGGCAACAGCGTGCGAAGAGTCGAGCGAAGAAAAGAGAACAATGCAGCGGCGGCCATGTGAGTCTCCTTCAAGAGCACACGGCAGGATTGGTTGCGGGGATCGGGCTGCCACAGGGTAGTCCTTGCGGACACGCCTGCCACCTGTAGCGGGGCCGGATGTGTGTCAGCTACATGAGCATGGTGTTGCGGATCAAGCCGACGGCCAAGCCTTCGATTTCGAACTGCTCGCCGGGCTCCACGACGATGGTCGCGTAGTCGGGGTTTTCGGCGTGCAACTCGATCAGGTGCTTGTTGCGGCGGAAGCGCTTGACCGTGACTTCGTCGCCGAGACGCGCGACGATGATCTGGCCGTTCTTTGCTTCCTTGGTGGCCTGCACTGCGAGCAGGTCGCCATCCATGATGCCGGCGTCGCGCATGGACATGCCGCGCACCTTCAGCAGGTAGTCGGGCCGGCGCTGGAAGAGCGTGCTCTCGACGTAGTACGTCTGGTCCACGTGCTCTTGCGCAAGGATGGGCGAGCCCGCAGCCACGCGGCCGATGAGGGGCAGCGCGAGTTGTGCGAGGCTTTGCAGCGGCAGGGAGAACTGCTTGATGCGCGATTCGTTGATTTGCCGCAGCGCTTCACTCTTGAGCCGGATGCCACGCGACGTGCCGCTCACGAGCTCGATGACGCCTTTGCGCGCGAGGGCCTGGAGGTGTTCTTCTGCCGCGTTGGCGGACTTGAAGCCGAGCTCGGCCGCGATTTCGGCGCGCGTGGGTGGCGCGCCGGTGCGTGCGATGGCGCTCTGGATCAAGTCCAGAATCTGCTGCTGTCGAGCGGTAAGTTTCGGTTGGTCCAACACGGCACACTCCTCGAGAGGTAAGCCTGTTTCGATATCCAGTACCTGTATTTTTAACCAGCTAACGCAGGAAACGCAAGTGGCTCAACGAAAAATCGTTGTTTTGGGGACGGGCGGCACCCTGGCGGGCACATCCGCCACGCCGGGAGACAACGTCGGATACACGGCCGCTCAGGTCGGGATCGCCGACCTTCTCGCACGAATCCCGACGCTGAACGGTGTGCCGATCGAGAGCGAGCAGGTCGCGCAGGTCGACAGCAAGGACATGACTTTCGCGATCTGGCGCGACCTCGCCGCGCGGTGCGCACACTGGCTCGCGCAGGACGATGTCGCGGGAATCGTGATCACGCACGGCACCGACACCATCGAAGAGACTGCGTTCTTCCTGCAGGAGGTGCTCGCCCCAAGGAAGCCCGTGGCGATGACCTGTGCGATGCGGCCTTCGACAGCGATCAGCCCCGACGGCCCGCAGAACATCGTCGATGCGGTAACGGTCGCATCGGACCAGGGTGCGCAGGGCGTGACCGTCGTCTGCGCGGGAGTGGTCCACGACGCGCGTGCGATCGCGAAGGTGCACAACTATCGGATCGATCCGTTCAGCTCGGGGGACGCTGGCCCTGTGGGCTATGTCGAGGATGGCAAGTTGCGCATCGTGCGCGAATGGCCATCGGGCGGGGGAATGAAAGTCCCGCAGCAGTGGCCGCGCGTCGAGATCGTCTTCAGCTATGCGGGCGCGACGGGCGACACCGTGAAGTCACTCGTTGCCCAAGGCGTGCGCGGCATCGTCATTGCCGCAACAGGCAACGGCAGCGTGCATCACGAACTCATGCCGGCGTTGCTCGATGCGCAAGCCAGGGGCGTGAGGGTGATGCGTGCGACACGGACGGCCGAAGGCGGAATCATCCCGAAGCCAAGCGACCAACTGCCGCACACGAACTTGCCGCCGGTAAAGGCGAGGATCCGCCTGATGCTGGAACTGGCCTAGGCGGAAAGCGCTTCGAACGCGCGCCGCGTGATTTCTTCGACCGAGCCCGTGCCGCTGATCGCGCGATACTTCGGCGCGTTTTGCGGATCGGCCTTCGCCCAGTTGGCGTAGTAGTCGACGAGCGGGCGCGTCTGGTCGGAGTAGACCTGCAGCCGCTTGGTCACCGTCTCTTCCTTGTCGTCGTCGCGCTGCACGAGCGGCTCGCCGGTGACGTCGTCGACGCCGGCTGCCTTCGGCGGGTTGAACTTGACGTGGTACGTGCGCCCCGAGCCCGGGTGCGAGCGGCGGCCGCTCATGCGCTCGACGATCGCGTCGAACGGCACATCGATCTCGAGGACGTAATCGAGCTTCACGCCGGCCTTCTTCAGCGCTTCGGCTTGCGGGAGGGTGCGGGGAAAACCGTCGAAGAGAAACCCCTTCGCGCAATCGGGCTGCGCAAGGCGCTCCTTCACCAGGCCGATGATGATGTCGTCGCTGACGAGTGCGCCCGAGTCCATGACCTTCTTCGCGGCCAGGCCCATCGGCGAGCCGGCCTTGACGGCGGCGCGCAGCATGTCTCCGGTCGAGATTTGCGGGATGCCGAACTTCTGGCAGATGAACGTCGCTTGCGTCCCTTTGCCTGCGCCCGGCGCGCCCAACAAGATCAATCGCATGGTTCCCTCTTTCGGTGCAGAGAATATCACGCGTGCCTTCGACGGCGCTTACGTTTTCCCTGTGGCGAAGAGCGTCCGGACGCGTTCCAGGTCCGCTGGCGTATCGACACCGATGCCCGGCGCCGACGCGGTGACATGCACCGCAATCCGGTGGCCATGCCACAGGGCGCGCAGCTGTTCAAGAGCCTCCGCGGTTTCGATCGGCGCCTGCGCCATCCGCGGAAAACCGCGAAGGAATGCGGCGCGATAACCGTAGATGCCGATGTGGCGCAGCAAGGGCAACGGCGGCAACGCAGTCGTGCCGGATGAAAACGCCTCGCGTGACCACGGGATCGTCGCGCGGCTGAAGTACAGCGCCATGCCTTGCGCATCGAGCACGACTTTCACGACGTTGGTGTTTGCAACGTCGGCGGCATCGTCGATGCGGTGGGCCGCGGTCGACATCTTCGCATCGGGTTTTGAATCGAGCAGGCCGGCGACCGCGTCGATGAGCTTCGGGTCGATGAGCGGCTCGTCGCCTTGCACGTTGACGACCGCATCGCTGCCATCGAGGCCGAGGATTTCGCACGCCTGCGCGAGACGATCGCTGCCGGACGCGTGATCCTCGCGAGTCAGCACCGCGTCGACACCATGCTGCTTGCACGCATCGATGATCGAAGGATGGTCCGCGGCCACCACGACACGTTGCGCCTTCGATCGTGCGGCCTGCTGTGCAACGCGAACGATCATCGGAACTCCGGCGATGTCGGCAAGCGGCTTGTTCGGCAGCCGCGTCGACGCGAGGCGCGCCGGGATGAGGACCGTGAACGCCATCAGACCAGCGGTGTGCGCGGCGGCATCTGCTCGAGTTCGTCGTCGCTCAGCGTCCGTGCTTCGTTCTCCAGCAGGATCGGGATGCCGTCGCGGATCGGGTACGCCAGCCGGGCACTGCGCGAGACCAGCTCCTGCCGGTCGCGGTTGTAGTCGAGGTGGCCCTTCGTCACCGGGCAGACCAGCAGCTCAAGCAGTCGGGGATCCATTACCGGATGATAGCTTTGCGTCGAGCGCAGTAAAGAAGGCCGGATCGATCTGGACTTCGAGCGGCACGGCCCACGCGTTCGGGTGCGTGCGCCACAGCTTGACCGCATCCTTCTCGGTGCAGACGATTTCGCCGCGCACGTCGAGCGGGGTTGCGAAGTCGTAGTGGTCGGGCAGGCCGATCGTGCGATCAACTGTCAAACCGGCTTCTCGCAGCATGTCAAAGAAGGAATGCGGTTTCGCGATGCCCGCGACCGCGACCACCGCGCGCGTGGCCAGCTGCTCCAGCGAAATGCGCGACCCATCGGCCCGCGCAGCATGGCCTGCAAGCTGGCGTGAGACCGCGAAGCCGGCGGAACCGATCACGAAGTCCACCTTGCGAGGCCAATGCTCGCGCAGCGGCCCGGCGGGAAGCAACCAGCCATTGCCCGCGCCGCGTTCATCGAACACGCAAATCTCGATGTCGCGCCGAAGTGCGCAGTGCTGCAACCCGTCGTCACTGACGATCACCTGCGTTTGTGGATACGCGCGCAGCAACGCACGCGCGGCATCGACGCGCAAAGGTGCTACGAACACCGCCACGTCACACGCGCGCGCAAGCAGCAGCGGCTCGTCGCCGACGTCGGATGCGTCACTGGCACCCGTCACCTCGCGGCAATCCGATCTCTTGCGGCCATACCCGCGCGAAACGATCCCCACGCGAAGCCCGCGCATCTTCAGGTGTTCGACCACGGCCTGCACGACCGGTGTCTTGCCGGACCCGCCCGCGACGACGTTGCCGACGACGATCACCGGCACGCCCACAGCTTCTGTCTTGAGCCAGCCTTCGCGATAAGCAAAGCGCCGCAAAGCCGCAGCCGCACCGAACAGCAAGGACAGGGGCCACAGCGCGCACGCAAGCGCGCCACGGCGCAGCCAGGCGCGTTGCAGCGCCTCGCGCATGTCAGCGCGACCCGGCGTGCGCCGAGTTCTGCGTCGCAAAGGTGATCTGGTGCAGCCCCACGCGCCGCGCCGCTTCCATCACCGTGATCACCGATTGGTGCGGAGCGGCCGCGTCGGCGGAGATGATGACGACGCTGTCCTTCTGGGGCTCGGCGCCGGCGAAGGCTTGCGCCATCGCGTCGACACTGCGCCCCGCAACGGGGGAGCCCTTGACCGTGTAGCGCCCGTCGCCCGTCACGGTCACCATGATCTCCCTCGGGTAGTCGCGCTGCACGTCGGTGTCGGCGACCGGCAGGCGCAATTGCACTTCGGTGAACTTGCTGTACGTCGTGGTCAGCATCAGGAAGATCAGGATCACCAGCAGCACGTCGATGAAGGGGATCAGGTTGATCTCCGGTTCCTCTTTCGGGCGCGGGCGGAAGTTCATCGGCCCCTCAGCGTCGCGAGGTGGCGCGCGAAGCGCTCGGCGGCGAGTTCGAGCGTGAGCAGGTAGTCGTCCACGCGCGAGCGGAAGTAGCGCCAGAAGATCAGTGACGGGATCGCGATGATCAACCCGAACGCGGTGTTGTACAGCGCGACGGAGATGCCGTGCGCGAGCTGCGCGGGGTTGCCGCCGGTGGCCGCGCCGCTCGGTGCTTGCGAGCCGAAGATCTCGATCATCCCGATCACCGTGCCCAATAGCCCGAGCAGCGGCGCTGCCGATGCAATCGTCGCGAGCGCACTCAGGTAGCGCTCGAGCCGATGCGCGACGGCGCGTCCTGTTCCTTCCATGCTGGCGCGCAAATCCATTTCCGAACAGCGTGGGTTCGAGTTCAGCGCGCGAAATCCGCTGGCGAGCACTTCACCGAGCGCCGAATTCTGTTCGAGCTGCCGCACGACGTCCGGCGTGGGCACGGAACTGCGCGAAACGGCCAGGGCTTCGTCCAGCAATTGCGGGGGCGCCACTTTGCTGATCTTCAGGCTCATGAACCTTTCGATGACCAGCGCGAGCGCAAGGATGGAGCAGGCAACCAGCGGCCAGATCGGCCAGCCTGCGGCTTGTATGATCGAAAGCAAGGGGACGGTTCTCCGCGCGTGTGCGTGTACTGCTTGTCTTGGCGCGCGATTATGGAGTACGCGACGCTGTAGGAGAACGTAGGACGTCACTCACAGAACTTGTGGACAACTTTGTTGAGAAGCCTGTTCCCCCCGCACGCAAACCCGCGTCAATCCTTCGAGATGACAGATCGATGACAAATTGAGCACGAATTTCCTCAATGAAATCAAAGGCTTGCTCGACAGAATCTGCGTTCTCCGGGGGCTGCTTGCAAGCCTCGGGCCCGCCTTGCTTCTGTGGACTAAACCAGCGTGCCGCCTGACCTGAACCCGGCCCTCGCGCCACGCATCTGGCAGGTGAGTGCGCTGTGCCGCGCCATCGCCGATTCGCTGGAGGCGCGCTTCAATCCTGTCGCGGTCCGGGGCGAAATCTCCGGGTTTTCGCGCCCGGGCAGCGGCCACATGTACTTCTGCCTGAAGGACGCGCAAGGCCAGATCCGGTGCGCGATGTTCAAGCGGGCCGCGGGGATGCTCGATTTCGCGCCGCGCGATGGCGAGCTCGTCGAGGTGTGGGGGCGCCTGGGCGTTTACGAACAGCGCGGCGACCTGCAGCTGGTGGTCGAGACGATGCGCCGCGCGGGGCAAGGCGCCCTGTTCGAGCAATTCATGCGCCTGAAGGCCAGGCTCGAAGGCGAAGGCCTGTTCGACGAAGACCGCAAGCGGGAGTTGCCGGAGATGCCGCGCGGCATCGGCCTCGTCACCTCACCGCAAGCGGCGGCGTTGCATGACGTCGTGACCGCACTCAAGCGCCGCGCGTGCCATGTGCCGGTGACGTTCGCTCCGGCGGCCGTGCAGGGAAGTTCGGCGCCGGGGGAACTCGTCGATGCACTTGAATCGCTGTACCGGCGCGCCGGGACCGGCGAGATCGACGTGATCCTGCTCGTGCGCGGTGGCGGCTCGATCGAGGACCTGTGGGCGTTCAACGACGAGCGGCTTGCGCGCACCATCGTGCGCAGCCCTGTGCCGTTGATCTGCGGTGTGGGCCACGAGACCGACTTCACCATCGCCGATTTCTGCGCCGACGTGCGCGCGCCCACGCCGACGGCTGCGGCGGAACTCGCCGCACGCCCGCGCCAGGATTGCCTCGATGAAATCGAATCGCTTCACGAGCGGCTGCAGCGCAGTGTGCAGCGTCGCATCGACGCCGCGAACCAGCGCCTGGACCAGGCCGGTGCCCGGCTGGGGCGGCCGCTGGCGCGATTGGGATCGCAGCAGGTGCGATTGGGCCGCGTGGCGCATCGCCTGCACTATGCGGTGCAATCGCGGCTCGAACGGGAGCGCGGCCGCTTCATGATGGCGCAGCAGGAGGCCGTGGGCGCGGTGCGCTCGCGCATCGAACACGGCCATCGCACGCTCGAGCGAAGCGGCACGCGGCTTGAACTGCTCGACCCGAAATTGGTGCTCCAGCGTGGCTACGCGCTGCTGCGCAGTGAAGCTGGCACGCCAGTGTCGAGCGCGAGGCAAACTCATCCGGGGCAAGCAGTGATCGCCACCCTCGTCGACGGCGAGGTTGATCTCACCGTGCGCGCCACCCGCTGATTTAGTTCATAGAATCGGCGGTTCGAACACTCCGCTACCGAAGAAGAGGTCAACCCCATGGAACACACCCTGCCGCCGCTGCCGTACGACTACGACGCGCTCGCGCCGCACTACTCGCGCGAGACGCTGGAGTTTCACCACGACAAGCACCACAACGCTTACGTCGTGAACCTGAACAACCTGCAGAAGGGTACCGAGTTCGAGAACATGACGCTCGAGGAGATCATCAAGAAATCCTCCGGCGGCATCTACAACAACAGCGCGCAGGTGTGGAACCACACGTTCTTCTGGAACTGCATGAAGCCGCAAGGCGGCGGCGAGCCTTCGGGCGCGCTGGGCGAAGCGATCACGAAGAAGTGGGGCAGCTACACGGCGTTCCGCGAAGCGTTCGTGAAATCCGCCGTGGGCAATTTCGGTTCGGGCTGGACGTGGCTGGTGAAGAAGGCCGATGGCACGGTGGACATCGTGAACACCGGCGCCGCCGGCACGCCGCTCACCACGCAGGACAAGGCGCTGTTCACCGTGGACGTGTGGGAGCACGCGTACTACATCGACTACCGCAACCTGCGCCCGAAGTACGTCGAGACCTTCCTGGACAAGCTTGCGAACTGGGACTTCGCCCAGAAAAACTTCGGCTAGGCGCTAGCCCTTGAAGGGCGGGCCGGAGATCTTCGCGCCCGCCTTGATCCCCTTCTTCGCGAACCAGCCCTGGTTCATCTCGAGCACGAAGCGCACGGGCTTCGTCGAGCAATGCGAATCGGTCGTCTGCGGCTTCATGTCCGCGAGGTTGACGATCGTGCCGTCGTCCGCGATGAAAGCGGCCGTGAGCGGCAGCGGCGTGTTCTTCATCCAGAAACATTGCACCGAAGGCTGCTCGAAGACGAACAGCATGCCTTCGTGCTGCGGCATCTCCTTGCGGAACATCAGGCCGGTCATGCGTGATTCGTAGGTCTGCGCCACCTGCGCGTCGACCTGGTGCATGCCCGCTGCGAGATGCACGCGCGGCAAGTCCGTCTGCGGCTCGCCTTGCGCAAGTGCCGCTGCGGCGAAGACGATGGAAGCGAATGCGATGGCTGCGGACTTCATTGCGTGATTGTCGCTTGGACCTGAAACGACGATGCCCGCACTTCGGCGGGCATCGCGAAACAACGCCGGGGCGCTGATTACTTGGCGGCGGAAGCTTCGGCCTTCTTGGCCTTGGCCTTCTTGGCTTTCTTGGTGGCCTTCTTCTCGGCCTTCATGCCGGCGTCGGCCTTGGCAGCGGAAGCAGCCGGGGCGGCAGCGGCAGCAGCGGGCTTGGTGCCCGAAGCGGCAGCCATCGGGGCGCCAGCGTGCGAAGCGGCGAACGTGGCGCCGGCGAAGAGGGTGGCCACCAGGGCGGCGAGGAGCTTGTTCATTTCGGGGTCCTTTCAGGGATGCGGATGATTTTTTCGAAAACCCCCCGAACAGGCGGGAAGGTCAGTGCACAACGTTGCGCTGCGCAATGCGGTTGACAGATGAGCACCGGCCCATAAAAACAAACGCCGCCCGAAGGCGGCGTCCGTTTCGCGCGAGGCGGGATTACTTCTTGGCGGAAGCGGCGTCAGCCTTGGCTTCGGCCTTGGCGGCCTTCGCTTCGGCCTTCGCTTCCTTGGCCTTCATTTCGGCCTTGGCTTCCTTCTTCTCGGCCTTCATTTCAGCCTTGGCTTCTTTCTTCTCCGCCTTCATTTCGGCCTTGGCGTCCTTCTTCGCGCCGGAAGCGGCGGAAGCGGCGGGCTTGGCACCGGAAGCAGCGGTCATCGGCGCGCCGGCATGCGAAGCGGCGAACGTGGCGCCGGCAAACAGGGTGGCGATCAGGGCAGCGAGGAGCTTGTTCATGTATTTGTCTTTCACGGATGTTTTCGAAAAAATGCTGCCCGAATCCCGGGCAACTCCCCGGCAACGCGCAACTCATCCGTTCGGTTGACAGCGCGCAGGGAACCCGGGGCGTCTCCCGCTAGAATCCTCTGGTTTACCCGCATTACAACAACCCGGAGACAACTCCCTCATGTACCAGCACATCAAGGTGCCTTCGCAAGGCCAGAAGATCACCGTCAACAAGGACTTCTCGCTCAACGTCCCCGACCAGCCCATCCTCCCGTACATCGAGGGCGACGGCACCGGCATGGACATCACGCCCGTGATGCTCAAGGTGGTCGATGCTGCAGTGGCCAAGGCCTACGGCGGCAAGAAGAAGATCCACTGGATGGAGGTCTACGCCGGCGAGAAATCGACGAAGGTGTATGGCCCCGATGTGTGGCTGCCCGAAGAAACGCTCGCTGCAGTGCGCGAGTACGTCGTGTCGATCAAGGGCCCGCTCACGACGCCCGTAGGCGGCGGCATCCGCTCGCTGAACGTCGCCCTGCGCCAGGAATTGGACCTGTACGTCTGCCTGCGCCCGATCCAGTACTTCACCGGCGTGCCTTCGCCGCTGAAGAATCCCGAGAAGACCAACATGATCATCTTCCGCGAGAACAGCGAAGACATCTACGCCGGCATCGAGTGGGAAGCCAAGAGCGAGAAAGCGCAGAAGATCATCAAGTTCCTGATGGGCGAGATGGGCGTCAAGAAGATCCGCTTTCCCGAAACGTCGGGCATCGGCATCAAGCCCGTGTCGATCGAAGGCACCGAGCGCCTGGTGCGCAAGGCGATGCAATACGCGATCGACAACGACAAGCCGAGCGTGACGCTCGTGCACAAGGGCAACATCATGAAGTTCACGGAAGGCGGCTTCCGTGATTGGGGCTACGCGCTGGCCAAGAAGGAATTCGGCGCAGTGGAGATCGACGGCGGGCCGTGGTGCAAGTTCAAGAACCCGAAGACGGGCAAGGACATCATCGTCAAGGACTCGATCGCCGACGCGTTCCTGCAGCAGATCCTGCTGCGCCCCGCGGAGTACAGCGTGATCGCCACGTTGAACCTGAATGGCGACTACGTCTCCGACGCGCTCGCTGCGCAAGTGGGCGGCATCGGAATCGCGCCCGGCGCGAACATGAGCGACTCGGTCGCGATGTTCGAAGCCACGCACGGCACCGCGCCGAAATACGCGGGCAAGGACTACGTGAACCCGGGTTCCGAAATCCTCTCGGCCGAGATGATGCTGCGCCACATGGGCTGGACCGAGGCGGCCGACCTGATCATCTCGTCGATGGAAAAATCGATCCTGTCGAAGAAAGTCACGTACGACTTCGCGCGCCTGATGGACGGCGCGACGCAAGTGAGCTGCTCGGGCTTCGGGCAGGTGATGATCGAGAACATGTGATTCGTTGATCGGCTCCAACACGAGCCGCCTTCGGGCGGCTTTTTTGTGGCCTCTCAACTACTTGCAGGACTGGCGTTGTAAGAGCTTGGACTACACTTCAGCCACGAGGGGGAGGAACGATGCCGGTCCTGACAGGAACCGACGGCAATGACACGCTCATGGCCGGCGAGAGAAACGAGACGATCAGCGGTCTCGCGGGAAATGATTACGTCTACGCGATCGCGGGCGCGAACTCCGTCGACGGCGGAGCAGGCGACGACACGATCCGGGGCGGTTGGGACGCCGACACACTCTACGGCGGCGAGGGCAATGACGTCATTTATGGCGACAACGGCTACACGCCCGCCTGGACCATGCTGCCGATGGTCGGTGGCGACCTGATATCGGGCGGGGCGGGCAATGACACGCTGTTCGGTGACACGGGCTCGGCGAGTGATCCTGGTACGGGCGACACGCTCGATGGCGGTGACGGCAACGACTTCCTGGACGGCCAGGCGGGAAACAACGTCATCGACGGCGGCTCCGGCAACGACAGGATATTGGTGGGTGACGGCGCAAACACGATCGATGGCGGGGACGGCATCGACACTTTGCAGGTCGGCGGCGGCACGGTCATCGACCTTGCCTCTGGAACCTATCAGCTCGCCAACGGGGCCCAGGGTTTCGTCAGCGGTATGGAGACGGTGACGGGGACGGGAGGGCACAACCTGTTCGTCGGTGATGACGCCGCGAACGAGTTCGATTCCGGCGGAGGCCAGGACACGTTGCTCGGGGGTGGAGGCAACGACAGCATGACGGGCTCTGACGCCGCGGTCATGGACGGCGGAGACGGCGACGACAACATGCTGAACTCCGAGCACATCACGAACGAGCATTGCACGATCGAAGGCGGCGCGGGCAACGACACATTGACGCTTTTCGGAGACGGCGCGCTGCGCGGCGGCGCCGGCAACGACGAACTCCACGGTTGGGGTTCACCGGGCCTTTCCGCCTTGTTCTCCGGCAACCGCTCTGAGTACGTCATCGAAGTGAAGTACGACGGGATTCAACTGGACGGTGGCCTCGGCGGACGCACTTACCTTTCGGTGACCGACACGATCGCCGACCGCGATGGTGCCGACAGAATTTACTCCGGCGTCACGAACCTGCAGTTTGCCGACGGCAGCGTCGCTACGGTGCCATTCTTCCCGTTTCTCGGAACATCGGGCAACGATACCTACGTGGGCACGTCCGTCGGCGAAGTGATGTTCGGTCTCGACGGCAACGACAGTATCAATGGCGGCGGCGGCGATGACTCGATCAGTGGGGGCTGGGGCAGCGACACGATTGACGGCGGGACCGGAACCGACACCGTCTCCTATCAATATTCGATTCCACCCGTGAGCGTCAGCCTGGCGCTCGCCGTCGCGCAGAACACACTGGGCGAGGGCACGGATTTACTGAAGAACATCGAGAACCTGATCGGCTCGCCGAACGGCGACACCCTCACGGGCAGCAGTGGTGCAAACGTGATCGACGGGAACTCGGGCTACGACCTGATCAATGGCGGGGCGGGGGACGACACACTGATCGGGAATTGGGGCGACGACACGATCATCGGCGGCGAGGGCTTTGACGTCGCGAAATTCGCCGGCACCATCGATCAAT
Organism: Ramlibacter sp.; assembly: GCA_035526975.1. Taxonomy (GTDB): domain Bacteria; phylum Pseudomonadota; class Gammaproteobacteria; order Burkholderiales; family Burkholderiaceae_C; genus Ramlibacter. The sequence goes on along the minus strand of DATLBJ010000100.1, from coordinate 10,954 downwards.
ACATCGTCGGCCGCACCGGTGCCACGGTCACAGTCATGGCGAAAAATGGCAGCGGCGTCGATTCGCTCACCGCTGTCGAACGGCTCCAGTTCGACGATGTGCATGTTGACTTTGCGAACGGCACGAGCGGCGACGATTCGATCGTCGGGACGAGCGGCTCCGAAATATTGAGTGGCTTCGAAGGCAATGACACGCTTGCGGGTAGCGGCGGCGCGGACACGTTGTTCGGAGGCGAGGGCAATGACACGCTTTACTCCGCGTCCGTCTCGCCCGCGTTCAGCCTGCCTTTCTTTGTTCCCGATTCGCCCTTGCCCACCCTTGACGATGGCAGCGAGCGTGACAGCCTTGTCGGCGGCGCCGGCGACGACAAACTCTTCGCGGGTTACGGCGACGACGTCGACGGCAGCGAAGGCTATGACCAGCTGTTCATCAGTTTCATGGGCGCGACTGGCGGCGTGCAGGCGGATTTCCGCAATGCAGGATCGAGCGATGTCTTTCACATCGCAGGCGGAACGATCAGCGACGTCGACGAGGTCACGTGGGTGTCGGGCAGCGACTTCGGCGACTTCCTCGCGCCCGGCTCGAGTTACTACTCGAGCTTCGGCTCGATTTTCGGCCGCGGCGGCAACGACACCATCGTCGCTGCGTACGGCACAGGCTGGGTCGACGGAGGCGACGGCGACGACTCGATCGACGCGTGGAACTCGCAGTATGGTCCGCACCTGTTCGGCGGCGCCGGAAATGACACGATGCAAAGCGGAGCCGGAGGTGAGACGCACGGAGGTGACGGCAACGACGTCCTGTCCGGCGGGACGCTCTACGGCGACGCGGGAGACGACAGCCTCGCTGGCGGCGGAATGCTGGATGGCGGCGACGGCAATGACACCATCGTTGGGTCGCTTTTCTCGGTGGCGACGCTCGTTGGCGGCGCAGGAAACGATTTCCTTGTCGCGGGCAAGTGGGGCGATGCGCTTTCCGGCGGGGACGGCGACGACACGCAGGACGGCGCGGGTGGCAACGATTCGATCGATGGCGGCGCCGGCAACGACGTATCGCTTTTTCACGGCGTCTATGGCGACTACGTCCTGACCTACGACAGCCAGGTGCAACGCCTCGTCGTCGCGGACTCCGTGGCGAATCGCGACGGGACGGACACGGTCACAGGCGTCGAGGCCATCCGCTTTACCGATGGCGACTTCACCATTGAATCCATCGTCGCGATGTTCGGCACCGCCGGAAGCGATGTTTATGACGGCAGCGCGGAAGCCGACACATACAACGGCATGGCCGGCAATGACACGATCAGTGGCAACGCGGGCGACGACACACTGACCGGCGGCGACGGCAATGACGTCATCGACGGCGGCGAGGGCAGCGACACTGCGGCGTACAAGACGGCGCCGGGCACTGTGATCGCGAGCCTCGCGATCGAAGGCGCGCAGAACACGTTCGCCGGCGGGATCGATACCTTGGCGAATGTCGAAAACCTGGTCGGCGGCTCGAGCGGAGACGGGCTGACAGGCAACGATGGCGCCAATCGCCTCGACGGCGGCGGGGGCAATGACCTTCTCGACGGCGGCGCCGGCGCGGACACGTTGGTCGGCGGCACCGGCGACGACACATTCGTCGTCGATTCAAGCGACGACGTCGTCGTCGAACAGGACGCGCAGGGCACGGACACCGTCCGGAGTTCCGCGAGCTTCGTGCTCGCGCAGTACGTCGAGAATCTCACGCTCACGGGTGATGAGGCGATTGACGGCACGGGCAATTCCCAAGCCAACGTGATCGTCGGCAATGGCGCTGCGAACACGTTGCTTGGCCTCGGCGGCGCGGACCAGATCAACGGCGGCGGCGGCGACAACAACATTGCCGGCGGCGACGACGCCGACACGGCGGACGGCGAAGCCGGAAGCGATTTCGTGGACGGCGGCTCGGGCAACGACACCGTGATCGGCGGCGACGGCGCGGACACGCTTGTAGGCGGCGAAGGCAACGACACGCTCTTCAGTTCGCAGGCTGCCGGCACGTACTGGTATCCGTACTTCGGCATCCCGGGCCAGCGGCCCGCGATGGACACGGGAAGCGACGTCGACTTGCTGTTCGGCGGCGCCGGCGACGACAAGATCTTTGCGGGATACGGCGACTGGGTGGATGGCGGCTCGACGGGATCGGACGTTCTTCTCATCAGCTTCCTCGGGGCCGCACACGGCGTCGATGCGGACTTCAGGCCGCTCGTGGGCGGCGGTGTCGTCGAGATCGACGGCGCGACCGTCCAGAACGTCGATGCCATCGGCTGGCTCGAAGGAAGCGACTACGGGGACCTTCTCGCCGTCGGCAACAGTGACTTGTTCGCGCCCATCTACGGCCTTGGTGGCAACGACACCATCGTCGGCGCATACATCACGGGCGCGATCGATGGCGGCGAGGGCAACGACTCGATCGACGCCGGGCACACGGGCTACGGGTTCGACGTGCATGGCGGTGCGGGCGATGACACGATCGTCTCGGGCTCGAACGGCACGGTCTATGGTGACGAGGGCGACGACTTTTTCGTTGCCGACAACGGGGCGAACATTTCCGGGGGCGCGGGCACGGACACTGCATCGTTCTCGTGGGACCGCACCACCTTCCAGATCGTCTACTACGCAGAGAGCGGTTCATTCTCGGTGGGAAATGTCATTGTTCGCAGCGATGTCGAGTACCTGCAGTTCGCAGATGGGAAATTTTCGGCCGACGAGTTCAAGGCGATCAAGGGCACCGAGTCGGCCGATTCGATGTCAGGCACTGCCGCATCGGACCGCCTTCTCGGACTTGCGGGGAACGACACGCTGCTGGGCCTTGCAGGCGACGACACGCTGAATGGCGGCGCCGGCAATGACAAGCTCGATGGCGGTATCGGCGTGGATACCGCCAGCTATGAGGGCGCTGCCGCTGGCGTGAAGGTCTCCCTGCTGCTCACCACTTCGCAGGTCACCGGTGGTGCAGGGTCCGACATCCTCCTGGGCATCGAAAACCTCGTCGGAAGCGATTTCAACGACACGCTGACGGGCAGCAAGGTCGCAAACCGGATCGACGGCGGTGCGGGCAACGACGCGATTGACGGCAGCCTCGGTGCCGACACGATGTCGGGGGGCGCCGGCAATGACAGCTACAAGGTCGATTCGGCAGGCGACGTGGTGGTCGAACAAGCGGGCCAGGGCATCGACCTCGTGACGAGCACCGTGTCGTTCACACTCGGCGCAAACGTCGAGAACCTCATGCTCGGTGGAAGCGCCGTCGCCACGGGCGCTGGCAATGAGCTCGACAACGTCATCACCGGCAATGCCGCGGCGAACGTGCTCGTGGGGCTGGGCGGCAACGACACCTTGGCGGGCGCGGGAGGGAACGATTCGCTCACCGGCGGTGAAGGAAACGACAGCATTGACGGAGGCGCGGGCGTTGACACGATGTCGGGCGGCGCGGGCGATGACACGTACGTGATCGACAATGTGGGCGATCTGGTCGTCGAAGCGGACTCGTCGGGACACGACACCGTGGTCGTGAAGCTCCTGAAGGGCACGTTCACGCTGGGAAGCAATCTCGAGTCCGCCGTGCTAGGGGGCACCGGTGCTCTTGCTGCAAACGGCAACGCGTTGGACAACCTGATCGTCGGCAACACGGGCGCGAACACGATCAAGGGCATGGACGGCAACGACACGCTCGACGGCGGTGCGGGAGTGGACCTGCTGACGGGTGGCGTGGGCGCGGATGTCTTCACATTCTCGGCGGTGCTCGGCACGCGCAACGCCGACAAGATCGCGGACTTCCACGCCGGCGAGGACGTCATTGCGCTTTCACACATCATGTTCCCGATGCTGCCAACCGGCGCGCTCGCCGCATCCGCTTTCCAGGCGCAACCCAGTTCGGTCGCGCAAACGGCGGATGCGCACATCATCTTCAACACTGCAACAGGTGCGCTGCTCTACGATGCGGATGGCGCGGGAGGCACTGTCGCGGTTCAATTCGCAACGGTTGTGCTCACGGGCTTGTCGGGCACTTTGAGTGCTGCCGACTTCACAGTGACGTGATCGTCGACATCCAGAACGGCATGCTCTACGTTTGGTAAGCAGGGTTGGGAACTGTCACATGTCCGCGGCGCGAACGCGCGGAATTCCGCACAGCTCCAGCTCTGCCGTGAAGGCATAGTCGGGGCAATGGCAGAGTTTTACGGCACTCCCGGCGGCGACGGGTTCACCGGCACCGAAGGCGACGATTCCCTTTTCGGCTGGGAAGGCGCGGACACGCTGTCCGGCGCAGGCGGCAACGACTTCATTTTCGGTGGCGCGCAGAACGACGTCATCGATGGCGGAGAGGGCAACGATTCGGTCGATGCCAGCGACGGCGACGACAACGTCCAGGGCGGGGCAGGCGACGACACGATCAATGGCGGGCAGGGCACCGACACGGTCGATGGTGGCGAGGGCAACGATTTGCTGCTTGCTACGCACGGGTTCGTTGCGGGTGGCGCGGGCAACGATCGCCTCGGCATCGACACGAGTTCGTTCTCGGTTGCGATCGATGGCGGCGACGGCCTCGACACGGCCGACTTCAGCATCGTGTCCGTCTGGCCCAACTACCACTCGGTGTCCATCAGCCTCGCCGCGGGAACGGTGATGTCCGCCGGCGGAAGCGCGACGCTTTCGCAAGTCGAAGGGGTCATCGGCACGGCCGCTGCGGACTGGATCGAGGGAAACGCGGTCGACAACGCGCTCCAGGGCGGCGGCGGCAATGACACGCTCGCAGGCCTTGCCGGCGCAGACTCGCTCGATGGCGGCGCCGGTGACGATGTGCTTGACGGCGGTTCGGGCAACGACACGCTTGACGGCGGCAATGACATCGTCGCAGGCGACATTGCGGTGATGCACGGGCTGCAATCGCAGTACACGATCCAGCGTAACGAAGCGACGGGCGAAGTCGTCATTACCGATCACGTCGCGGGCCGTGACGGCACCGATACCTTGCGCAGCGTCGAGAAGGTCCAGTTCACCGATGCGTTGTTCGCGCTGGTCGACCGGCCGCAAGGACAGGTCGGAACTCCGGGCAACGACACGATGCAGGGAGCTTCGGCGGGCATCGCGATGTACGGCATGGGCGGCAACGACGTGATCGACTCCGCCGGCGGCGGCAGCATCCTCTACGGGGGCGACGGCAACGACTCGCTGCATGGCTTGCCGGGGAGCGACCAGTTGTTCGGCGGCGCAGGCAACGACACCGTCGAGGGCTTCAACGGCAACGTGCTGTATGGCGAGGACGGCAACGACACCGTGTTCCTCACGGGGCTTCAGCAGGCGACGATCACGATCTACGGTGGCAACGGCGACGACAGGGTGTTCGGCAGCGGGTACATCGATGGTGGCGCGGGCAACGACGACGTCGACGGCGAAGGCACGCTCGTCGGCGGCGACGGAGACGATGTGCTCACCGGTTCGTACACGCATCCCGGGCTGCTCGATGGCGGCGCGGGCAACGACCAGGTTCGTGGTGCCGGGTTGCTCAAGGGCGGTGACGGCAACGACGTGATTTCCGTGCTGGGTTCGGACGATACGGTCGACGGCGGCGACGGCACCGATACGGCGTTCCTCGTTGGTTCAGCCACCGGCTACACCATCACCTACTCAGGCGGCACGGTCACCGCGAATTCGGCCCTCTACGGCTCGGCGGCCACCATCGTCAACACGGAGCGGCTGGATTTCCTCGACCGGAACGACATCGCCTTCGATATCGACGGCAATGCGGGCCGTGCGTACCGCCTGTACCAGGCAGCCTTCGACCGCAAACCGGACCTCGGCGGCCTCGGCTACCAGATTCATGACCTGGACACGAAGTGGTCGCTGGAAGTGGTCGCGTCCAACTTCATTGCGAGCCCGGAGTTCCAGGCCACCTACGGCAACGTCGACGACACGCAGTTCATCACATTGCTCTATCGCAACGTGCTCCATCGCGAACCCGACACCGGCGGGCTTGCCTACCATCTCGGGGAATTCGCGCAGCACCAGACGCGTGCCGACGTGCTGATCCACTTCAGCGAGTCGCCCGAGAACCAGGCCAACGTGATCGGCGACATCGCGCAAGGCATCCACTTCATCCGGTTCGTCGGATAAGGAAATTCCGTGGCCCTCTTCGAAGCCTTTCATGAACCGCGCGGCGTGGACGTCAATGACGAATCCATCGTCGTTGCTGACGACCGGCTGATCGAGATCGTCGCCGGCACCGTCACGATCGACTATCGCGGCGCCGGCTTCACGTACGACCCATTCGGCCAGTTGAACGGCGGCACGTTCACGGGGTTCGAGATCTACGACTCGGCCAATGGCGGGTTGCAGGCGCGGATTTCCGGCCTGAACATTTCTTTCGGCGCGTTCGTCGACGCGATCGGGTCCGGCGACATCCAGGCGGTCGACAGGCTGTTCCTCGGCGGCAACGACACGATCATCGGCGCTGCCGACGACGACTCCCTCGAAGGGTTCACAGGGGCCGACTCGATCGTCGGCGGCGCCGGGAACGACTACCTCGATGCGGGCGACGATTTCGTGATCGACACGCTTGTCGGTGGCGCGGGCAACGACACACTGGTCAGCGGCAACTCCAGCTCGGACATCCTTGTCGGTGGCGATGGCAACGACACGTACGTCCTGAACAATCAGTTCTCGACGGTGCAGGAGTTGCCCGGCGGCGGCATCGACACGTACTGCGTCTTCACGCAGTGGATGCTCGGTCCCGACATCGAGAACCTCGTTCTCCTGGGCCGGGCGAACTCCGGCTCGGGCAACGACTTGCCGAACGTCATCACCGGCAATGATTGGGGAAACATCCTGATCGGCGGTGGCGGCGCGGACACGCTGATCGGCGGGCACGGGAACGACATCTTCAACATCGACGATCGCGGTGACGTCGTCGTGGATACCGGCGGCCGCGACCAGATCGACACGCGATTGGCCAACTTCACGCTGCCGGACGGCATCGAGGAGCTGTACACCGACGGGCAGAACGCCACGGGCAATGCCTTGGACAACCTCATCGTCGCCACCAGCAGCAGCGATGTCCTGCTGGGCCTTGCGGGGAACGACACGCTCGATGCGCGCTATGGCCTCGACACGGTCGACGGCGGGGAGGGCATCGATCATTCCGTCTCGTATGGGAACTGGGACGAGTACACCGTCACGCGCAACGGTTCGGAAGTCATCGTCGCCGCGAAGAACGATGCGCAGGAGCGCGACACCTTGCGCAACATCGAGCGGCTGGATTTTGCCGATGGCCACGTGGCGCTCGACATCGACGGCAATGCGGGGAAAGCGTACCGCCTCTACCAGGCTGCTTTCGACCGCAAGCCCGACCTCGGCGGCCTCGGCTACCAGATGCACGACCTCGACATCGGCGTGAGCCTGGAGCAGGTAGCTTCGAACTTCATCGCCAGCCCGGAGTTCCAGGCGAAGTACGGCAACGTCGACAACACGCAGTTCCTCACGCTGCTCTACAACAACGTGCTCGATCGCACGCCCGACGCAGGCGGGCTGCAGTTTCACCTCGAAGAATTCGCGCAGGGCCAAACGCGCGCCGACATGCTGATCCACTTTTCCGAATCACCGGAGAACCAGGCCAACGTGATCGGCGACATCGCGAACGGCATGGTGTACGTCTGGTGAAATAAAAAAGCCGCCCTCAGGCGGCTTCTTTGTCGCGCATTCAGCGCGTCAGTCGCTCATCCTTCGCCATGCCCGGTGGCATGAAACTGCGGCGCACGCACCTTGCTGTGCCGTGGCTGGCGATCGCCGTTCGCGGCAGGCGCACCGCCGGCGCTGGTGCCGGGCTGCGTGGTGATGGGCTTGATCTCGCCCGTGCCGGGCTCGGCATGGATGTTCTGCGCGAGCTGGCCTTTGGGGCCCTGCGTGATTTCGAAATTCACGCGCGCGCCCTGCTTGAGCGTCTTGAAGCCTTCCATGGCGATCGCGGAGAAATGTGCGAAGACATCCGCGCCGCCGCCGTCGGGCTCGATAAATCCGAAACCCTTCGCGTCGTTGAACCATTTCACCGTGCCGGTCGCCATTTCTTCTTCCTCGGAACATCCTCTGACCGTGAGAAGTGTCACGGTTACTCGGCCGTCTGTCAATGATTTCACATACTAAAGTGTTCCGCACCCCGGAACAGCGATTCGCAAGCTTCCGGGCGCGCTTCGCGCGGAAAAATCCGCATCCGAAAGAGGCATCCGGGACAGGGCGCTTGAATGTCGCCGTGACGCCACCAATTCACTTGCAAGCCGCGGTGCGAACCGCCGCTGGCTAGAATGAATTTGATGGCGACAAAACCCCCCTCCAACCCACCTGTCGGGCCAGTCACCCGGCCGGCGGACGACGATGGCGGGTCGGTGGTCGCCGAAAAACAGCTCCAGCGCACCAAACCTCCCCAGATGTACCAGGTCGTCATGCTCAATGACGACTACACCCCCATGGAATTCGTGGTGGTCGTGATCCAGGAGTTCTTCCACAAGGACAGGGAAACGGCCACGCAGATCATGCTCAAGATCCACCTCGACGGGAAAGGCATTTGCGGCGTCTATCCGAGGGACATCGCCAACACGAAGGTGGAGCAGGTGCAGGAAGCCGCCCGTCAAGCCGGGCATCCCCTGCAGTGTTTGTCCGAACCGGTTGAATAAACGCGGGTCGAACCGATCTACAGTATTCGAAAGCAGTTAAGGCTCAAAGGAAACCAGATGATTGCCCAGGAATTGGAAGTCAGCCTCCACATGGCGTTCGTGGAAGCGCGGCAGCAGCGCCACGAATTCATCACGGTGGAGCATCTCTTGCTGGCCCTGCTGGACAATCCCAGTGCGGCCGAAGTGCTGCGTGCCTGCTCGGCCAACATCGACGACCTGCGCAAGTCGCTGTCCAACTTCATCAAGGACAACACACCGCAGGTCGCCGGCACCGACGACGTCGACACGCAACCCACGCTGGGGTTCCAGCGTGTGATCCAGCGCGCCATCATGCATGTGCAAAGCACGGGCAACGGCAAGAAGGAAGTGACGGGCGCCAACGTGCTCGTGGCCATCTTCGGCGAGAAGGATTCGCACGCCGTCTACTACCTGCACCAGCAGGGCGTGACGCGCCTGGACGTGGTGAACTACATCGCCCACGGCATCAAGAAGAGCGATCCGCCGGAGCCGTCGAAGGGCGGCGAATCGGGCGCGAGCGAAAGCGACGAAGGCGGCGAGAAGAGCGAGAAGGCTTCGCCCCTCGAGCAGTTCACGCAAAACCTCAACCAGTCGGCCAAGGACGGCAAGATCGATCCGCTGATCGGCCGCGAGTACGAGGTCGAGCGCGTCATCCAGATCCTGTGCCGCCGCCGCAAGAACAACCCGCTGCTGGTGGGCGAGGCGGGGGTGGGCAAGACGGCCATCGCCGAAGGCCTGGCGTGGCGCATCACGCAGAAGGAAGTGCCGGAGATCCTCGCGGAGTCTACCGTGTACTCGCTCGACATGGGCGCGCTGCTCGCGGGCACCAAGTACCGCGGCGATTTCGAACAGCGCCTGAAGGGCGTGCTCAAGTCGCTCAAGGACAAGCCGAACGCGATCCTCTTCATCGACGAGATCCACACGCTGATCGGTGCCGGTGCGGCGTCGGGCGGCACGCTGGACGCAAGCAACCTGCTCAAGCCCGCGCTGTCGCAAGGCACGCTCAAGTGCATCGGCGCGACGACGTTCACCGAATACCGCGGCATCTTCGAAAAGGATGCGGCCCTGTCGCGTCGCTTCCAGAAGGTCGACGTGGTCGAGCCGACGGTGGCCGAGACGATCGAGATCTTGAAGGGCCTGAAGAGCCGCTTCGAGGAGCACCACAGCGTGAAGTACGCTGCCAATGCGCTGCAAGCTGCCGCTGAACTCAGTGCGAAGTACATCAACGACCGGCACCTGCCCGACAAGGCCATCGACGTGATCGATGAAGCCGGCGCGGCGCAGCGCATCCTGCCGGTCAGCAAGCGCAAGAAGACCATTTCCAAGACCGAGGTCGAGGAGATCGTGGCGAAGATCGCGCGCATCCCGCCGGCCAACGTGTCGAACGACGACCGCGGCAAGCTCGCGAACATCGAGCGCGACCTCAAGTCCGTGGTCTTCGGCCAGGACAAGGCGCTGGAAGTGCTGGCCAGCGCCGTGAAGATGGCCCGCTCGGGCCTGGGCAAGGGCGACAAGCCGATCGGCTCGTTCCTGTTCTCCGGCCCCACGGGTGTCGGCAAGACCGAGGCCGCGAAGCAGCTCGCCTACATCATGGGCATCGAGCTGATCCGCTTCGACATGTCCGAATACATGGAGCGGCACGCGGTGTCGCGCCTGATCGGCGCGCCTCCCGGCTACGTCGGTTTCGACCAGGGCGGCTTGCTCACTGAAGCCGTCACGAAGAAGCCGCACGCCGTGCTGCTGCTCGACGAAATCGAGAAGGCGCATCCGGACATCTACAACGTGCTGCTGCAGGTGATGGACCATGGCCAGCTCACGGACAACAACGGCCGCAAGGCGGACTTCCGCAACATCATCATCATCATGACGACGAACGCGGGCGCCGCCGACTTGAACAAGTCGACGATCGGTTTCACGAACGCCCGCGAGCAGGGCGACGAGATGGTCGAGATCAAGCGCCTGTTCACGCCCGAGTTCCGCAACCGCCTCGACGCGATCGTCAGCTTCAAATCGCTCGACGAACAGGTCATCCTGCGCGTGGTCGACAAGTTCCTGCTGCAGCTCGAGCAACAGCTCGCCGAAAAGCGAGTGGAAGTCACCTTCACAGACAAGCTGCGCAAGTACCTGGCGGTCAAGGGTTTCGATCCGCTGATGGGCGCACGCCCGATGCAGCGCCTGATCCAGGACACCATCCGCCGCGCGCTGGCCGACGAACTGCTGTTCGGCAAGCTGACGGACGGCGGCCGC
>DATLBJ010000099.1:0-7104 GCA_035526975.1 Ramlibacter sp. | reverse complement strand
AGCAGCAGGCGGCACAAGGCCACGCGGCGCTTCTCGCCGCCCGAGAGGTTCTTGATCACCGCGTCCCACTCCGGCAGGCGCAATGCGTCCGCCGCGATCTCGAGCTGGTGTTCGTCACCGCCGCCGCCGGCCGAGATGACGGCCTCCAGCTGCGCCTGTTCGGCGGCCAGCTTGTCGAAGTCGGCATCGGGTTCGGCGTATGCGGCATACACCTCCTCGAGCCGCTTCTTCGCGTCCATCACCTCGCCCATGCCGCCCTCGACGGCCTCGCGCACCGTTTCGTCGGGCGACAACTGCGGCTCCTGCGGGAGGTGGCCGATGCGCAGGTTGGGCATCGGCGTGGCTTCGCCTTCGATCTCGGTGTCGAGGCCGGCCATGATCTTGAGCAGCGTCGACTTGCCCGAGCCGTTGAGACCGAGCACGCCGATCTTGGCGCCGGGAAAGAACGAAAGCGAGACGTCCTTGAGGATCTGCCGCTTCGGCGGCACGATCTTGCCGACGCGGTTCATCGTGAATACGTATTGAGCCATGGACCGATTATCGCGGCCGTCCGGCGTAGGACTCATCCGACAGCCAAATCCGGCATCGGCAGATAACATGCGCTCGTTGAAAGGAGTATTGCACCATGACGTCAGAGCAGCCCATCCGCCTGGCCGGATCCGTCCTTCGGCATTCGTGTCATGTCTGCGCGTTTTTCCACTCGAAGGAGGAGGAATACAAGGTGCTCATGCCCTTCATCAAGGAGGGCCTCGAAGCCGGTGACCGCGCCGTTCACATCGTCGATCCGGAGCATCGGCCCGGACACCTCGATCGCCTCGAGACCGAAGGGGTGGACGTCAAAGGCAGTGTCGACAGCGGGCAGCTCGAGGTGCGCCGCTGGGAAGACGCCTATCTCCAGGATGGCCACTTCGACCAGTGGCGGATGATCGAAACGATCAAATCGGCGCTGGCTCCGGCACCCGGGTCCGAGGGAAAGCTCACGCGCCTCGTGGCGAACATGGAATGGGCGCTGGAAGACATGCCGGGCGTGCACGACATCGTCGAATACGAGACGCGCCTGAACCACGTGCTGCCCGAGTACCACGACCCGGTCGTGTGCACCTATGACCTGTCGCGTTTCGATGCGAGCATCGTCATGGACATCATGCGCACCCACCCGATGGTGATCATCGGCGGAACGCTCCAGGAGAACCCCTTCTACGTTCCGCCGGACGAGATGCTGAAGGAGCTGAAGGAGCGCAAGGGCCAGGAGCAGGCAAGCGCCGCCGCTTGAAGCTGGCGTGAATTTGCCGGCTGCCCACCAGCATTCCGCCGAGTCGCGCCGGCTGCGTCGCGCGATGCGCGACCTCGTGGCGCTCTCCACGCTGCCCGCGATTTGGGCGGGCGCGGATGCACGGCGGATTCCGGCGAGCCTCGCCGAGGTGCTTTGCAGCACGCTCGACCTCGAGGTCGCCTACGTCAACATCCGGCACCCTGAGCCCGCGGAAGCCCTGCGCGCCTCTGCTTCGGCCAATGCCTCGCGTGAAGAAATCCTCGCCGCGATGAGGAAACTGGCCGCCGCCGATACCGTGCGCGAGTTCGTCGAGCCGGGGACGGGGCGGGTGCTTCGCTGTGCCGTCGCGCGTTTCGGCATGGGCGACGTGAGCGGGATGGTGATGGCGGCGACCGCCCGCGCCGAATTTCCAACCGAGGAGGACCGCGTCCTGCTCGGCATGGCGGGGAACCATGCGTGCATGGAGTTGTACCGCCGCGCCACGGAGCGCGACCTGCATGCGAAAACTGACGCTCTGAAGGTGCTGGCGGGCGAACAGGAGGCGCTGCTGGAGCGCGAGACGCGCCGTGCGAACTTGCTCGGACTCGTCGCGGAGGCCGGGCGGGAGTTGAATTCCGTGCTCGACCCGGAGCGAATCTGTGCAATCCTCACCGAGCACGCGCGGCGCATCATCGGTTCGCACCAGGCAGTGACGTCACTGACCACCGGCAGCGAGTGGGCGCAGGGGGACGGCCCTGGAAATCCACTGGTGGGCACCACGAACCGCCCCATGCGCGCCGCGCAGTCGCTGGCGGTGCCGCTGGTGGGCCACGGCGGCCGCACTCTCGGGCAGGTCCAGCTCTCCGGGAAGGCCACCGGCGAATTCAGCGAGGAAGACGAGGCGGTGCTCGTGCAGCTTGCCGCGATTGCGTCCTCGGGAATCGAAAACGCGCGCTTCTACAGCGAGTTGCAGCAGCAGGACCGGCGCAAGGACGAATTCCTTGCGACGCTGGCGCACGAATTGCGCAACCCCCTTGCACCCGTGCGCAATGGGCTTGCGCTGCTGGAGCGGGCCGGATCGCTCGACGCAACCCGGGACGTGCGCGACATGATGACGCGGCAGGTCAGCCACATGGTGCACCTGATCGACGACCTGCTCGACGTATCGCGCATCACCACCGGCAAGGTGCAGCTGCGCCCGGAGGTGGTCGACGTTCGCAGCGTGATCGATGCTGCACTGGAGGTCAGCCGGCCGGCCATCGATCGTGCGGGACATACATTGGCTGTTTCACTGCCGAAGGGGCCGCTTCACGTCCGCGTGGATCCGACGCGGATGGCGCAGGTGCTGAGCAACCTCCTGAACAACGCAGCGAAATACACCAATCCCCCCGGCCGGATCGAACTCACGGCGCAGCAGGATGGCGGCGACGCCGTCCTGCGCGTGACGGACAACGGCGCAGGCCTCGAAGCCCAGACGATCCCCGGGATCTTCGAGTTGTTCACGCAGGTGGGCAAGGACTTGCACCACTCGCAAGGCGGCCTGGGGATCGGACTTGCGCTTGTGAAGAAGCTCGTCGAGATGCATGGCGGTGGCGTCGACGCCGAAAGCAAGGGGCTCGGCCAAGGCAGCACGTTCACCGTGCGCCTGCCTGCGACGATCCCGGCGCACCAGAATGTCGAGCCCGTCGTCACGCGGCCGGCGCAACGCAACGAACGTGCTTGGCGCATCCTGGTGGTGGACGACAACACCGATGCCGCCGAGACGATGGCCACCGTGTTGCAGATGTCCGGGCACACGGCGAAGACGAGCCACTCCGGGCCCGCGGCGCTCGAGGAGGTGCCAGCTTTCGCCCCCGAGATCGTGCTCCTGGATATCGGCCTGCCCGGAATGGACGGTTATGAAGTGGCCCGGCGAATCCGCAGCATGCCGGGATGCAAGGAAGTGATGCTCGTTGCGGTGACCGGATGGGGCGCCGACAAGGATCGCCGGCAAACGCAACAGGCGGGTTTCGCCGAACACCTGACCAAGCCCGTCGAATTCGAGCAGCTCGAGTCAGTGCTGGCGCGTCTTGCGCGGTCGCAAGCAAGCCCGGTGACCGCGCAGGCGCCGCAGCCCTAGTCTTTCTTCTCGAGACTGTTCTTCAGCGCCGTCCTCGCCACTTGGTCGAGGGCCTCGTCGACCACGTTGCGTTCGGCGACCACCTTGATGAGGCCTTGCCCGCGCAGGCGGTCGAGCGTGCGGCGCGACATCGAATGCGCGGTGCCGGCCTGCGACGTGAACATGAACAGCGTCCCGGCCGGGCTGGCCCACGTGAGCTGCGCGCGGACCCACTCGCCCTTGACACTGAGCTCGACCCACGTGCCTGTCTTCATGTCGTTGGCGCGCACATTGGCGGGCGGCTCTTCCACTGCCGCGGCCTCGGGGCTGGCGACATGCTCGGGAGAGAGCACTTCTTCGTCGATCCACCCCGAGTCTTCCGACTCTTTCTTGTCGAGCCACATGAAGAGTTCCGCGGCCTCTTCGTCGGTGAATCGCGACTCCTCGGCTTCCACCGCTTCCGCCGCCGCTTGCGTTGCGGCGTCGCTGCCCTCGTGCACCGCGGCCTTGTGGATCACGATCAGGTTGTTGAAGAAGCGCGCTGTGAGTTCCGGTGGGTACTGGATGCGGTCCAGACCCTCGCGCAACTTCGAGAGGAGGCCCGGAATCATCTGCACGAGGCGCTTGGCGCGCCCGCGCGTGGCCGTGCTCTTCTGCACGCTCCACACAAGGTCGTCGACCATCGCGCGATAGCCGTACGGATCGTCCGAGCCGTCGGCGCAACTCAGTTGCGCTTCGGCCACCACCTGCGCCCATGAAGTGCGCAGGAAGTCGCCGACGAAATCGGGGACGTCCAGCTCCTTGACCTGTTCGACGAAATCGGATGCGAGCTTCTGCGCGAGCAGGTTGCGCTGCTCCGCATGCAGCAGCGCACGCGCAGCTTCTTCACGCCGCTGGCGCAGGACCTGGTCGTGGTCCGTCCACTGTTCCTGCAGGTTGTCCAACAGCTCGCCGAACGTGTCTGCATCCACGACCTTGCTGTCGAGCCATTTCACCGAGTCCTGGACCGTGGCGACGAAGCGTTGCCAGCCCGGATCCTTGTCGTCGGAGAAGCCGAGGCTGCGCTGCGTGATCTTGTCGAGGAACTGGCGCGCCGGATGCGTGCGGTCGGAGAAGAAGCGCGAGTCCTGCTCCGCGAGTTTGAGCACGCCTGGCTCCATCGCCGCGAGCTGCGACTTGAACGCGGGCAGCAGCCGCTTGTCCCTGGCAAGGTTCTCGAACATCAGCCGCACGACCTCTTCCCCCAGCTGCACGCCGATGCGCGGCGCGGCGGGGTCGCTCACGATCTTCTCGCGCTCGGCGAGCATGTCCTGCGGCGCTTCTTCCTCGGCTTTCTTCGGCTTCGGCCGGTCCTCGAGCTTCTTGATCAGCGCGTCGGCGGCCTTCATCTCCTGCAGCATGGACATCGAAGCGGGCATGGTGTGCAGGAACTCGGGCCGCGCCGTGTTCGCATCGAAGTCGCCGTGCAAAAGCTTGCGCAGCTTGTCGAGCGTAAGCAAGGTCTTCTGCACGGAGTCGGCGACTTGCGACGTTGCCGCACCGGGCTTGGCGGCGCGTCCGCCGATGGGCACCGCCGGCTCGACGCCGCAGGAGCCCAGCCAGTCGTACAGCTCGCGATAGAGCTTGCGCAGGTTCACGCCGAGCATTCCCGCCGCGGGCGTGATCAGCACTTCACGCATCTGCGCATCGGGCACATGCTTGGCCAGCGCCGCCTGCAATGCGCGTACGAAGACTTCCGGGCGGATCGGGTTCAGGCCGGGCTGGATCGTGCGCCAACCCAGCAGCGTGGAGACGAGCGCGTCGAGATTCGGCAGGACGTCGTCGACCGCGACCGAAACCTCCTGCAGCGCGCGGGCAACCTCGATGCTCTGGTCCAGCTGCGAATCCTCGAACAGGCGCAGGTCCTCGAAGCGCAGCACTTCCGCATGCGCCTGCTCCTTGCCGCCGCCCTGGTACACGAGCTTGGTCAGTTCCGCCTTGTAGGTGGCGAGCACGGCTTTCGAATCGGCCGAAAGCTGGGTCACGGCGGCCTTCAGTCCGGCCTGGTTGAAGCCGGCGATGCGCTTGCTGCTGTTGGGGGCGATCGCCGACACGAGGCCGGACAGCATCTCGTTGACCAGCATGTCGGACTGCTGCAGCAGTGCTTCCAGGCAATCGTTGAGCGATGGCTGGAGGGACGTGGGATCGTCGGAGACCCCGATGTGTAACTTCAGCAGCTTGGCCATGGGACCCGCATGATGCGAACCAAATTATGTGGCTCAGCTGGCGGGTTGCGCCACTGGTATTTCGTTCACTTCCTGCGGGCTGGCGGGCAAATGCGACACGCCGCAGTAAGCATTCGTAATTAGCGCAGTTCCGCACGCCCGGGCAGCCCGGGCGATTCGTGCGACAATGCTGGCTCTCGCGGACTCCAGTTGCCGTGAGCCCAGCGTCCTGCTGGGGCGCAAGCGGCTTCCGATCCACGCGAAGCTCGCACAGCGCCCGCCCCAAAACATCTGCCTCTTGACTGGACCGGCGCGACAAGCGCCACAGGCCGATCCCAGCGCCCGGAAATGGCGCATTCCCTTAGGTTTGAATGACTTTTGATGAACTGAATCTCGCACCCGCCCTCCTGAAGGCCGTGCGCGAACAAGGCTACGAAATCCCCACCCCCATCCAGGCGCAAGCGATCCCCGCGGTCCTGCAAGGCCAGGACATCCTCGGCGGCGCGCAGACCGGCACCGGCAAGACGGCCGCGTTCACGCTGCCGATGCTGCAAAAGCTGTCGACCGGCAAGAGCAAGATCAACAAGTTCGGCAAGGACGGCATCGCCGCCCTCGTGCTGACACCCACGCGCGAACTGGCTGCGCAGGTCGAGGAGTCCATCCGCACCTACGGAAAATACCTGCCGCTCGATTCCACCGTGATCTTCGGCGGCGTCGGCATGCAGCCGCAAATCGCCAAGATCAATCGTGGGGTCGACATCCTCGTGGCCACGCCGGGCCGCCTGCTGGACCTGCAGCAGCAGGGTCATCTCGACCTGTCGACGGTCGAAATCCTCGTGCTCGACGAAGCGGACCGCATGCTCGACATGGGCTTTTTGCCCGACGTGAAGAAGATCCTCGCGCTGCTGCCGAAGGAAAAGCAGTCGCTGCTGTTCTCGGCGACGTTCAGCGACGAGATTCGCGAACTCGCCGACCGGCTGCTGAAGGACCCGCAAAGCATCCAGGTCACGCCGCGCAATTCGACGGTGCAACGCATCACGCAGGTGGTCCACCCCGTGAGCCGCGCGAAGAAGAAGGAACTGCTCGCGCACGTGATCAAGGAGCACGACTGGTCGCAGGTGCTGGTGTTCACGCGCACCAAGTTCGGCGCGAACAACGTCGCCGAATACCTGAACAAGCATGGCGTCACCGCGATGGCCTTGCACGGCAACAAGAGCCAGACGGCCCGCACGCAAGCGCTCGCAGGTTTCAAGAGCGGCGACATCCGCGCGCTCGTGGCCACCGACATCGCCGCGCGCGGCATCGACATCGACGACCTGCCGCACGTCGTGAACTACGAAATCCCGAACGTCCCGGAAGACTACGTGCACCGCATCGGCCGCACGGGCCGCGCGGGCGCCGAGGGCGCTGCCGTTTCCTTCGTCTGCCTCGACGAGGAAGGCTTCATGGAGGAGATCGCGCGCTTCACCAAGCAGAACATCCCGGTGAAGGTGATCGAAGGTTTCGCTCCCGAAGCCGGCGAGCGGGCCGAACCGATCGCAATGGGCCGC
>DATLBJ010000098.1:0-28799 GCA_035526975.1 Ramlibacter sp. | reverse complement strand
TTCGATTCCCTCTTCGACCTGGTGCGCCTCGACTCCGGCAAGATCAAGTTGAGCATCGAACCCGTGGACCTGCAGAAGGTGATGCACGACATCGAGTTGCAGCTGCGGCCCCTGGCCGCGTCGAAGAAGCTCGATTTCCGCGTCCACTCGATCGATGGCAGCGTGTTGTCGGACGGCATTTTGCTGCGGCGGATCATCGGCAACCTGGTGTCGAACGCGATCAAGTACACGCAGCGCGGCGGGCTGCTGGTCGCGATGCGCCGGCGCGGCGGGCAACTGGTGCTCGAGGTCTGGGACACAGGGCTGGGCATCGCGCCGGTGCACCAGAAGGAAATCTTCCGCGAGTTCTACAAGGTGCCGGGCCACGCCGGCACGGAGGAAGGCTTCGGGCTGGGCCTGTATATCGTGTCGCGACTTTCCGCGATCCTGGGACACCCTATCGCCCTGGCATCGCGGCCCGGGCGCGGCACGGTGTTCCGGTTGACGCTCAAGCCGACCGATGAACGCGAAGCTTCCGACCGCGCAGCCGCGGCGACCGCCCAGCTTGTCAGCGCGCCCTGACCCGCTTCAGCTGGTCAACATGCCGTGCGTGCGCGCGTAGTGAATGGTCTGCGTGCGGCTCTTCACGCCCAGGCGGCGGAACAGGCGCCACAGGTGGACCTTCACCGTGTGTTCGCTGATGCCCAGTTCGTCGGCGATTTCGCGGTTGGACAAGCCGCGGTCCAGCATGACGATCAGCTGCTTCTGCCGCTTCGAGAGCTTGTTGTCCGTCGGTGAAAGTTCCTCGAAGCCGCCGTCCGCATTGAGCAGCGCACGCAGCGCGTTGCCGATCTCCTGCGCGCCGGCCGACTTCTCGATGTAGATGTCGGCGCCCGCTTCGATGCAGGCTTCTTCCGCATCGGCCGCGGGCGATGCCGAAAGCACCGCGAGCGGCGTTTCAGGAAAGAGCTTCTTCAGTTCGATGATGCCGGACGTGCCCGTGGTGTCGGGCAGCTTCAGGTCCAGGCAGATCAGGTCGGGTGTTCCGTGCTGGCGAACTGCGGCGCTGACGCCGCCAATGCGTTCGAGCTCCACCACGTTCGAGCCTGGGCGGAGCCGGCGCAGCAGCATCACGACGGCCTCGCGCATCAGCGGGTGGTCGTCGATGACGTACAGGTTCATCGGCTTGGGGGTGGGTCGGGTTTCGGTCGCCATACTTAAGGATAACGCGAACCTTTCGCCCATGTGAAGGGGAAAGGTATTAGCATGCCATCGATTCGTGCCCGGCCGTCAGGCGTCTGCCAGCCTGCCGAGCGCGGCGCGCAACTCGGCTTCGGTGACCCCGCTCGCCAGTTGCACGGCGCCCAAAGTGCCTTCCTTCAAGCGGCGCACTGCCTCGCCCGCATCCTTGGGCGAATCGAATGCTCCGCTCTGCGCCAGCAACCGGCCGTCGGCATCGACGAACTTGAAATAGAACTTGCCGTCCGCTTCGCGATACTGCTTGAAACCCGGAAGTGAGGACTTTTCCTTCTTCTGCGCGCCCTTCGCTTTCGCAGCGAGATTGCGCAACCCGACAGCGTCCTTCAGTTCGGCCATCAACGGCTGTGACAACGCGCGCGCTTTCTCGGCGCCGCGCTGCAAGGTCTTCTCGATGTCCGCGGGGTGAGCGATGAGCGCGTCGTACTTTTCACGCATCGGGCTGATCTCGCGATCGATGCGCTCGAACAGCACCTGCTTCGCATCGGCCCACGAAATGCCGCGCGCGTATTCGCTGCGCAGCGCCTGCGTCTCTTCTTTCGATGCGAACGCCTCGAAGACCTGGAACAGCGCGGAGCCTTCGACTTTCTTCGGCTCACCGGGCGCCGACGAATCGGTGACGATCGCCATGATCTGCCTGCGCAGGTTTTCGCGCGGCGCGAACAGCGGGATCACGTTGTCGTAGCTTTTGCTCATCTTGCGGCCGTCGGTGCCCGGCAGCAGGGCCACCGTGTCGTCGACCTGCGCCTCCGGCAGCACGAGGTGATCGCCATAGAGATGGTTGAAGCTCGACGCGATGTCGCGCGCCATCTCGAGGTGCTGCACCTGGTCGCGGCCCACGGGCACCTTGTGCGCCCTGAACATCAGGATGTCGGCCGCCATCAGCACCGGGTACATGAACAGGCCCGCGGTGACGCTGTCGTCCGCGTCGACACCTGCAGCCGTGTTCTTGTCGACTTGCGCCTTGTACGCATGCGCGCGATTGAGCAGCCCCTTGCCCGTGACGCACGTCAGCAGCCACGTCAACTCCGGGATCTCGCGGATGTCCGACTGCCGGTAGAAGTACACGTGCTCGGGATCGAGGCCGCACGCGAGCCAGCACGCCGCGATTTCGAGCGTCGAGCGCTGCACTCGCGCGGGCTCGTCGACCTTGATCAGTGCGTGGTAGTCGGCGAGGAAGTAGAAGTTCTCGGTGCCGGGCCGGCGGCTGGCTTCGACGGCGGGGCGCAATGCGCCGACGTAGTTGCCCAGGTGCGGGGTGCCGGACGTGGTGATGCCGGTGAGGAAGCGGACGACAGGCGCGGTCATGATCCGAAAATCGCGGTGACGGGCGTGAGCAGGAAGTTGACGGCCATGAAGCCGAATGCGATCAGCGGCCGCAGCCACCAGTCGCTGACGATGCCCGCAATGACGAGTGCCATCACGATGAAGAAGCCCCAGGGCTCGATGCGGCTGAACGACCACGCGAGCCGCCGTGGCAGCAGGCCGACGACGATGCGCCCGCCATCGAGCGGCGGCAGCGGGAACAGGTTGAAGGCCCACATCACGAGGTTCGTGAGCACCCCGGCCTTGCACATCTCGATCCAGAAGCGCTCGTTGATGCCCATGCCCGCGAGCACGATGAACAGGATGCCCCACAACAGCGCCATGATGAAGTTCGATGCGGGGCCGGCCAGCGCGACCCACACGCTGTGCTGCTTCGGGCGGCGCAGGTTGCCGAAGTTCACCGGCACCGGCTTTGCATAGCCGAAGAGGAAATGCCCCTGCGTGGCGAAGTACAGCAGCAGCGGCATGACGATCGTGCCCATCGGGTCGATGTGCTTGATGGGGTTGAGCGTGACGCGGCCCGCCATGTACGCGGTGTCGTCCCCGAACCAGCGCGCGACGTAGCCGTGCGCGGCCTCGTGCACGGTGATCGCGAAGAGCACCGGCAGTGCGTAGATCAGGACGGTCTGGATGATGTTGGAGGATCCCACGAGGGCGATTGTGTCAGAGGCCGAGCGCGGCGATCGAGCCGCGCCCTTCGCGGATCACGAGTGCTTCGCCGCCGGTGCCCATCGGCACGAGGTCGATCACGGTCGTCGGCTTCGAAGGGCATGCGCCGGCATCGACGACGCCCGCGAGCTGGTGCTGGAAGCGGTCGCGGATTTCGTGCGCGTCGTTCAGCGCTTCGTGCTCGCCGGGCGGGATCATCGTCGTCGACAGCAGCGGCGCACCGTGCATCGCAAGCAGTTCCTGCAGCGTGTGGTGATCGGGCACGCGCAGGCCGATCGTCTTGCGCTGCGGATGGCTCACGCGCCGCGGCACTTCGCGCGTGGCTTCGAGGATGAAGGTGTACGGCCCCGGCGTGCCGAGCTTGAGCAGGCGGTACTGCCGGTTGTCGACTCGTGCATAGTTCGCGAGCTCGGAGAGGTCGCGGCACAGCAGGGTGAGGTGGTACTTCTCGTCGACCTGGCGAATGGCCCGCAGGCGGTCGGCCGCGGCCTTGTCATCGAGATGGCACGTCAGTGCGTAGCTCGAGTCGGTGGGAAGCGCGACCACGCCGCCTTTCTCCAGCAACGCGACTGCCTGCTTCAGCAAGCGGGGCTGCGGGTTCTCGGGGTGGACTTCGAATAGCTGCGCCATACCTTCAGGCTTCGACCGGTTGCAGCATTCTGATGCGGCTTTCGCGCAGCGTGATCCAGCCGCCGATGCCGCCGCACACTGCGATCAGGAGCATGCCCAGGAGCGACTGCGCATCGGGCAGGTGCGAGAACACGACGAAGCCGCCGATCATCGCGAATGCGATCTGCGAGTACAGATACGGCGAGAGTGTTGCAGCCGGTGCGCGCTGGTACGCGAGGATCAGCATGAAGTGGCCGACCGTGGCCATGAACCCCATGAAGCAAAGCAGCACCCACACGAAGGGCCGGTCGATGTGCGTCCAGACGAAGGGCAGGGCGAGCGATGCAAGGACCGTCCCGACCCAGCCCGTGTACATGTGCATCGTGACCGGGTCTTCGGTCCGCGCGAGGCGGCTGGTCAGCACCTGGAACCACGCGTTCGTGACCACGAGCCCCAGCGGCAGCAGCGTGACCCAATTGAACGTGTCGGCGCCGGGGCGAATGATGATCAGCGTGCCGGCGAAACCGCCGGCGACGAGCACCCACCGGACCGGCGAGACGTGTTCCTTCAGCACGGTGGCCGCGAGCACCGTGACCACCAGCGGTGCGATGGCCACGATTGCCGTGAACTCGCCCACGGGCATGTACTTCAGGCTCGCAAATGCGAACAGGCTGCTTGCCAGCAGCAGCACGCCGCGCAGCACCTGGAACTTCGGATGCTGGGTGCGCCACGCGCGCATGCCGCGCAGCGGCAGCACGGCGGCGGTGGTCGCGAGCGCCTGGAACGCATAGCGGAACCACAGCGCCATCAGCAGCGGCACCGTGGTGCTGACGAATTTCGTGGCCGTGTCCAGTGCCGAGAAGCACGCGCACGCGGCAACGACCAGCGCGATACCGGCCAGCGGATGCGGGTGCGCCCGCGTCACTGGATGCGATGCGCGAGCACTTCCCACACCGGCGTGAGCGTGCCGGACAGGAAGGGCAGCGCGCCCAGGTCGGCGTGGCTTTCCTCGGGGCTGTGGAAGTCGCTGCCGCGCGATGCGGCCAGGCCGTATTCCTTCGCGGCATCGGCGTACACGAGGTACTCGGCCTGCGTGTGGCTGCCCGTGACGACCTCCACCCCCTGGCCGCCATGCTGCCGGAACTCGGTGAACAGCGCGTATTCCTCGGTCGGCGTGAGGCGGTAGCGGGCGGGATGTGCGATCACGGCGATGCCGCTGGCACTCGTGATCCAGCGCACCGCATCGCGCAAGGACGCCCATTTGTGGTCGACGTAGCCCGGCTTGCCTTCGGTCAGGAAGCGGTCGAAGACTTCGTACGTGTCCTTGCACACGCCCGATTCGACGAGGAAGCGCGCGAAGTGCGTGCGCGACACCAGCTCGGGGTTGCCGGCATGGCGCTGCGCGCCTTCGTAGGCGTCCTTGATGCCGACCTTCGCGAGGCCCTCGGCCATTTCGCGCGCACGCGCATCGCGCCCCCCGCGCACGGCGTAGAGGCCGCGATTCATCTCCGGGTCGTCCGCGTCGAACCCGAGCCCGACGATGTGCACCGTGCGGCCCGCGAACGAGACGGAGATCTCGGTGCCCGTGAGGTATTTCATCCCGTGCGAGCGTGCCGCTTCCAGCGCGCGGCGCTGGCCGGCGATTTCGTCATGGTCGGTGAGGGACCACAGCTCCACGCCGTTGGCCGCTGCGCGCGCCGCGAGTTGCTCGGGGGTCAGCGTGCCGTCGGAAATGATCGAGTGGCTGTGCAGGTCTGCATTGAGGATCGACACCCTTCGATTTTAGTTTCCGGGGTGTGGCCGCGCAGGCGCAAGGACAAACGCTGCTGTCAATTCAGCGCGCCGGCTTCTTTCCTGATGTCGTGATGCGTCTTCAACGCGCATTCGATGCCGGCCTTCAGCCCCGCGACGATCCTGTCCAGCGGCATCGAGGGCTGGCCTTGCGCGGGAAGGTAGGGCACGTGGACGAAGCCGCCGCGCGTGCCTTTGAATTGCCGGCTCGTTGCAAGCTCGTGCATCAGCCCGTAGAACACGTGGTTGCACACGAACGTGCCGGCGGTCTGCGACACCTCCGCGGCGATGCCGGCGTCGAGCAATGCCTTGAGCATGGCCTTGATCGGCAGCGTGGTGAAGTACGCCGCGGGCGCGCCTGCGACGATCGCAGTGTCGACGGGCTGTGCCCCTGCGTTGTCGGGGATGCGTGCGTCATTGACGTTGATCGCCACGCGCTCGAGCGAGATCGCGCTGCGCCCGCCGGCCTGGCCGACGGCCAGCACGAGCACGGGCTTGTGCCTCATCATTTCATCGCGCAGGGCGCGGATCGCGGCGCCGAAAACGGTGGGCAGCTGGGCGCCGATGATGCGATGGCCGCCCGCCATGCGCCCGTGCAGCGCCTGTGCAGCCATCCAGCTGGGGTTGAGGTTGTCGGGACCGAAGGGCTCGAAGCCGGTTACCAGCACCGACGGACACCCGCTCGCGATGTTGTCTGATGCCGCTACCATGCCGTCACTGTAGCGTAGTGACTTCAGAACAGGAGAACGCCATGCGCTGGGAAGGAAATCGCGAATCGGGCAACGTCGAGGACATGCGCGGGTCCGGAGGAGGGGGCGGCTTTCCGATCGGTGGCGGCGGCCTGGGCATCGGCGCCGTCGTGCTCGCCATCGTGGGTGGCGCGATCTTCGGCATCAACCCGCTCACGATCCTGTCCATGCTCGAAGGCGGCAGCGCACCCACGCAGCAACAGGCACCGGCGCACGCACCGCCCGCCAACGACAAGGGCGCGAAGTTCGTGTCGGTGGTGCTCGCGGACACGGAAGATGTGTGGGGCAAGTTGTTCCAGGCAGGCGGCGCCACGTATCACCCGCCAAAGCTCGTGCTCTTCCGTGGCGCCGTCGGCACCGGCTGCGGCACCGGCCAAAGCGCGATGGGCCCCTTCTACTGCCCGCAGGACCAGAAGGTCTACATCGACCTGAACTTCTACGACACGTTGAAGAACCGCCTCGGCGCGCCGGGCGAATTCGCACAGGCATACGTGATCGCGCACGAGGTCGGGCACCACGTGCAGGATGAGCTGGGCATCACGCGCAAGGTCGACGGCATGCGCTCGCGGTTGAGCCAGGCCCAAGGCAACGCGGTGTCGGTTCGCGTGGAGTTGCAGGCCGATTGCTTTGCCGGCGTGTGGGGGCACTGGTCGCAGCAAAGCAAGGGCTGGCTCGACCCGGGCGACATCGAATCGGCGATGAACGCCGCCGCGAAGATCGGCGACGACGCGCTCCAGCGCAATGCGGGCCGCTCGGTCGTGCCGGAAAGCTTCACGCACGGCACCAGCGCCCAGCGCCAGAAGTGGTTCAACACCGGCTACACGACGGGCAGCGTGAAGGCCTGCGACACCTTCGCGGCGAACAGCCTCTGACGGCGTCACCCCGGCGAGGGCCGGGGTCGTCAGCGGTCATTTACCGCGCCCGTTCCATCGCCAACCACCCCGGCCTGCGACGGGGTGACACCATCGGCGACAATAGAGGGCTAGATGCCACTCTCATTCAAGAACCTCCAGCTGGCGGAACCGCTGGCGCGCGCCGTAGCCGAAATGGGCTACGAGCAGATGACGCCCATCCAGGCCCAGGCCATTCCCGTGGTGCTCACGGGCCGCGACGTCATGGGCGCCGCCCAAACCGGCACTGGCAAGACCGCCGCTTTCTCCCTGCCGCTGTTGCAGCGCCTTCTCAAACACGAGAACGCCTCGACGTCGCCCGCGCGCCACCCGGTGCGGGCGCTGGTGCTGCTGCCCACGCGTGAACTCGCGGACCAGGTGGCCCAGCAAGTCAAGATGTATGCGCAGCACACGAACCTGCGCAGCACCGTGGTGTTCGGCGGCATCGACATCAAGCCCCAGACGGCGGAATTGAAGCGCGGCGTCGAGGTGCTCATTGCCACGCCGGGCCGCCTGCTCGATCACATCGAGCTGAAGAACGTGGTCCTGAACCAGGTCGAGTACGTGGTGCTCGACGAAGCCGATCGCATGCTCGACATCGGCTTCCTCCCCGACCTGCAGCGCATCCTCTCGTTCCTGCCGAAGCAGCGCACGACGCTGCTTTTCTCGGCGACGTTCTCGCCCGAGATCAAGCGCCTCGCGAACAGCTACCTGCAGGATCCCATCACCGTCGAAGTGGCACGCCCGAACCAGGAAGCGTCCACGGTCGAACAACACTTCTACAGCGTCACGGACGACGACAAGCGCCGCGCGCTCAAGCAGATCGTGCGCGAGCGCAAGCTGTCGCAGGCGTTCGTGTTCGTGAACAGCAAGCTCGGATGCGCCCGCCTTGCGCGATCGCTCGAACGCGAAGGGCTCAAGACCACCGCGCTGCACGGCGACAAGAGCCAGGACGAGCGGCTGAAGGCGCTTGCGGCGTTCAAGGCCGGCGAAGTCGACCTGCTCGTCGCCACCGATGTTGCCGCGCGCGGACTCGATATCAAGGACGTCCCGGCGGTCTTCAACTTCGATGTGCCGTTCAATTCGGAGGACTACGTCCACCGCATCGGGCGCACGGGACGCGCGGGGGCCTCCGGCCTCGCGGTGACCTTCGTGACGCCGTCCGACACGCGCCTGGTCGTCGACATCGAGAAACTGCTGAAGCGAAAGATCGAGATCGAGCCGGTCGAGTTCGACGAGGACCGCCCGCGCGGCCGCATCAACGACGGCCGCCGTGCCTGGCGCGAACGCGATGTGGACGACACGCGCGAAGCCGGCGATGCACCGCGCGAACGGGGCCCGCGCCGTGAGGAGCGCGCACCGCGCGACCCGTTCTTCGACCAGCCTTACCAGGCGCCGGCAAGCGAAGCCGAGAGCGCACCCGCGTGGGAGAAGAACGCCAAGCAGGCGACGCCGCGCGTGTCGGGCAACATCAAGCCCAAGCGCAAGGTCGCGGCCCTGTTCAAGGCGCCTTGACGGCCTGGTCCATGAAGCTCGCCTCGTAGGCGACCTGCCCCGCGTGGCTCAAGGTGCTCTGCACATCGAGCCACACCTCCCCGCCGCAGCCCGTCACCCACCGGTGGCAGAACGTGTAGTCCTCGCTCATGTAGCGGCGTGACTGCGGATGCACCAGCGTGTCGAAGAAGTCCCAGAAATTGCCCTGCGTGTGGTCGTTGCGGTAGCCCTGGATGTCGTTGCGATAGCGCAGCTCGGGGAATTTCTCGCGCAGGCGGTCGAACACGCTGCGTTCGATCAGCATCATCCCCGTGGCGGCCTTGCTCACGCGGATGAACCCGTTGACCACGGTGGCGGGCTTGCCGTCGTCGGGCCAGTCTTCGTCGTGCACGTTCGTCGCAAAGCGCATCGCGGCGCGCTTGAGCATGACCGCATTCGTGGCCGTCTCGCGCGCGGCAAACAACTTCTCCCAGTCGTAGCCCTTGAGCGGATAGGCCGCGCACGCGAGCGGCTTTCTGGAATCGAGCAGGCGCATCACCACGTCGGGCGCGAACCCGATGTCCGCGTCGATGAACAGCAGGTGCGTGTAGTCGCCGCCGAGGAACTGCGCCGCGATCGTGTTGCGCGCGCGGCTGATCAGGCTTTCCTGCGACAAGGTCTTGAGCTCGCACGAGATGCCGCGCGCCGCCAGCGCGGGCACGAGCGCGAGCATGCTTTTCAGGTAGTTCGCGTGCACGACACCGCCGTAGCAGGGTGTGCCGATCAGGATCGAAGCGGACATGGCAGCAGTTCAGTGGCCGTGGGCAAGTTCCTCGAGTATCGGGCAATCGGGCCGTTCGTCGCCACTGCAACAGTGCACCAGGTGCTGCAAGGCCTTTCGCATGGCCGCCATTTCGGCCATCTTCGCGTCGATGTCGGCAAGGTGGCGCTGGGCGATCTTCTTGACGTTGGCGCTGGAGCGGCGCTGGTTCTGCCAGAGTTTCACCAGCTCGCCGATCTCCGCCATCGAGAAACCCAGGTCACGCGCGCGGCGGATGAAGCGCAGCGTGTGCACCTCGCGCTCGCCGTATTGGCGGTAGCCCGCGTCGGTGCGCGCGACGGGGGGCAGGAGCCCCAGCGATTCGTAATGCCGGACCATCTTGGCGGACACGCCGGAGAGGTGGGCAGCTTCACCGATGTTCATCGTGCGAATCCTTTCCAGCGGCGCAGTGTCAATGCATTCGCGACGACGCTTACGCTCGAAAACGCCATCGCGGCGCCGGCGATCACGGGACTGAGCAGCCCGAATGCCGCGAGCGGGATGCCGACCACGTTGTAGACGAAGGCCCAGAACAGGTTCTGCCGGATCTTCGAATAGGTCCGGCGCGAGATGTCGATGGCATCGGGGACGAGCGCCGGGTCGCCGCGCATGAGCGTGATGCCCGCGGCATGCATTGCGACATCTGTGCCCGTGGACATTGCGATGCCGACGTCGGCTGCGGCGAGCGCGGGTGCGTCGTTGATGCCGTCGCCCACCATCGCAACCGGCTCGCCTTGACTGCGCAATCCGGCGATGGCGTTGGCCTTTTCCTCGGGCAGGATTCCGGCGCGGTAGTCGGCGATGCCCAGTTCCTTCGCGACAGCGGCCGCGCTGCCGGCGTTGTCGCCCGTGAGGAGAATGGATTCCACGCCCTGGTCACGCAAGGCTGCAATCGCTTTCGCCGCGCCCGGTTTCACTGCGTCGCCGAACGCGAGCAGTCCCAGCAGGACCGGACCCTCGCCGACATCGGCCACCCACGACACCGTATGGCCCTCCTGCTGCAGTTGCTGCGCACGTGGCTGCAGGCACGTCGTGTCGACATCGAGCTCGTTCATGAATCGCGTGCTGCCGAGGCGCAATTCACGCCCGTTCACCGTGGCGGCGACGCCGCGCCCCGCGATGGCCCTGACATTGATCGCGCGCTCGATCTCGATGCCTTCCGCGGCCGCCGCGACGAGCACAGCGCGTGCCAGCGGATGTTCGCTGCCCGATTGCAGCGACGCACTCGCAGCCAAAAGCTTGCGGCGCTCGCCTCCGGCCGGCTCATATGCGACCAGCCGCGGCTTGCCTTCGGTCAGCGTGCCTGTCTTGTCGAAGGCGACCCGGCGGATCGCGTGTGCGATCTCCAGCGCTTCGGCGTCCTTGATCAGGATGCCGTGCCGTGCAGCCACACCAGTGCCGGCCATGATCGCCGTGGGTGTCGCCAGGCCCAGCGCGCAAGGGCAGGCAATCACGAGCACGGCCACCGCGTTGAGGAGCGCCTTCTCCCAATCGCCGGAGGCGAAGCCCCAGGCCAGCAAGGTGACCAGCGCAATGCCGATGACGACGGGCACGAACACTTCGCTGACCTTGTCCACGAGGCGCTGGATCGGCGCCTTGCCGGCCTGCGCCGATTCGACGAGGCGAACGATGCGCGCCAGCGTCGTCTCGGCACCGATCGCGGTCGTGCGCACGACGAGCAAGCCTTGCGCATTGACCGAGCCGCCGGTGACGCGGTCGCCTTCGTGCTTGGCAACCGGCAGGCTCTCGCCGGTGATGAGCGATTCGTCGGCTTCGCTGGCGCCTTCCTGCACGACTCCGTCGACGGGGATGCGCTCGCCGGGGCGCACGACGACCGCGTCGCCGATCTTCACTTGCGCGATCGGGGTGTCGATCTCACGGCCCTCGTGCCGTACGCGCGCGACCTCCGGGCGCAACGCATTGAGCGCACGGATCGCCTCGGTGGTCTGGCGCTTCGCACGCGCTTCGAGCCATTTGCCCAGCAGCACCAGCGTGATCACGACCGCCGACGCTTCGAAATACAAGTGCGGCATGCTGTCGCCGTGCCGCAGGAGCATGTAGACGCTCAACCCGTATGCGGCCGAGGTGCCAAGGGCAACGAGCAAATCCATGTTGCCCGTGAACGCGCGCAGGGCTTTCCACCCCGAACGATAGAAACGCGCGCCGAGCCAGAACTGCACGGGGGTAGCGAACGCCCATTGCCACCGACCCGGCAACACCCAGTCACTGCCGAACAACATCGCAGCCATCGGCAGAACAAGGGGCAGCGAGAGCACCGCGGCGACGGCCACCGGCCACCAGTGTGCCAATGCCGGCGCAGCGCGTTTCGCGTCGCCCAGCTCATAACCCGCCTTCTCCACCGCCGCGCGCATCGCATCGATCTTCACGGCCGGTTCGGTCTTCACCGTTGCGGTCTCGGTGGCAAGGTTGACGCTCGCCCGATGCACGCCCGGCACTTTGGCGAGCGCCTTTTCGACCCGCATGGCGCAGGTCGCGCAGGTCATGCCTTCGACAGGCAAGGTCCAATCGGTATCCATGGCGGGAGTGTCAACCTTACCATCATGGCAAGGTCAAGCCCTTGACCTTGCCCCCATGGGAAGGTCTAGAGTGGGGGCATGATCCAGTTCAAGATTCCCCAGATGAGTTGCGGGCACTGCGTGCGCGCGGTCACCGAGGCGGTCCAGGAGGTGGACCCCCAGGCGAAGGTGCAAGTGGACCTCGCGACAAAGCAGGTGCAGGTTGAATCGTCGGCCGAGCGCGGCAAGATCGAGCATGCACTGGCCGAAGCGGGGTACGCGCCGGCCGCGTGAAGCGCTACTTCGATTTCAACTCCGAAGCATTCACTTCTTCCTGGGCACGCCGGTACTTCTCGGGCCACTGCGCCTTGATGAACGACAGCACCGCGACGATCTGCGCGTCGCTGAGCGCGCCGTCGAAGGCCGGCATGTTTGACTCGTAGCCGGGCAGGTTCGCCGCCTTGGCCACGCCGTACTTCGTGATCCGGAACAGCACATCGTCGGCGTGGTGCCACGTGTGCCCTCTGGCGTCGTGCGGCGGGGCGGGCAGGCGCCCGCTTGCGTCCCGCATTTGCCAGTTCGGTTGGCCTTCGAGATTGGCACCGTGGCACGACGCACAGTGCGCCGCGTAAAGGGTTCGCCCTTGCGCGACCACGCCGGCATCGTTTGCGCGCAGCTTCGTGGCGTCCGCGGTGTTGTCGCACGCTGACAGCGCGAGCAGCACGCAGGTGAGCGGGATGCGGATCATTCGCCGGGCGCCTGCGCCTGTTCGCACTCGACCTGGATCAGCTCGTGATCGCCCGCAGGCGACAAGCGCAGCGCCGAGAGGCAGCCGCCCCAGACGCAACCCGTGTCGAGCGAGATCACGCCCGGCCGGCGCAAGTAACCCAGCGTCGACCAGTGGCCGAACGCGATCGTCTCGTTCGCGGTCTTGCGGCCAGGCACGTCGAACCACGGCAGCGTGCCCGGCGGCGCCTGTTCGGGTCCACCCGTGACTTTCAAATGCATCACTCCGTCAGTCGTGCAAAAGCGCAACCGGGTCAGCGCATTGACGATCACGCGCAATCGATCAACGCCGTGCAATGACTCGCTCCACTGCGCCGGCTCGTTGCCGTACATGTGCGGCAGGAATTGCGCGAGCTGCGGGCCGCGCACGACTTGTTCGACTTCACGCGCAAGGCGCATCACGTCGGCCGCGTCCCATTGCGGCAGCACGCCGCCGTGCACCATCAGCAACCCGTGTTCGCGCATCGCCATGTTTTGGGAGCGAAGCCACTCGAGCATCGCGTCGCGATCGGGCGCCTGCAGAATCGCGTCCATCGTGTCGTTGCGGTGCGGCGCGCGATGGCCGCAGGCGACTGCGAGCAGGCTGAGGTCGTGGTTGCCGAGCAAGCACTTGGCCGAATCGCCGTAGCCCATCAATCGCCGCAGCACCGCCGCCGAATCGGGACCGCGATTCACGAGGTCGCCAAGCAGGTACAGCGTGTCGCGGCTGGCTGAATAGCCGATCTTCGCAAGCAGGCGGCCCAGCGGCGCGTCGCAGCCTTGCACGTCGCCGATCAGATAAAGTGCCATCGTGTCCGATTCTCCCACCCGGCCGTGGACGTCCTGCTGATCGCCGTGCTGACGCTGCTCAACGGCGTCTTTGCCATGTCGGAGATGGCGCTCGCGTCCAGCCGCAAGTCGCGCCTGCTCGCCATGGCCGAGGAGGGCGACGGTGGCGCGCAAGCCGCGCTGCGCCTGATGGAGCACCCGACGAAATTCCTGTCGACCGTGCAGGTCGGCATCACGGCCACGGGCATCCTCAACGGCATCGTCGGCGAGGCCGCCTTCAGCGCGGGCGTCGCGAACTGGCTGATGGGATTCGGCACTTCGCCGCGCGTCGCGGGCGTCGCGGCCACCGGCCTGGTCGTGGCCGCCATCACGTTCCTCACGATCATCGTCGGCGAACTGGTGCCCAAGCGCATCGGCCAGCTCTATCCGGAGCCCGTGTCGCGTTGGCTGTCCCGGCCGATGGCCTTCCTTGCGCGCGGGGCCGGGCCTTTCGTCACGCTGCTCGCGATGACCACACAGACGATCCTCAAGCTCCTGCGCATCGACAACACGCGCGTGCGCGGCATGACCGAAGAAGAGATCGCGCACAGCCTCGAGGAAGGCGTGGACGCCGGCGTGATCGAGCAGCACGAGCGCCAGATGGTGCAGAACGTGTTCCACCTGGACGACCGGCCGCTCACGTCGATGATGGTGCCGCGCTCGGACCTTGACTGGCTCGATGCGACGCTGACGCCGGTGAAGTGCATCGAGCGCATCGCCGGCGGCGAATCGCACTCGTGGTACCCGGTGTGCCGCGGCTCGCTCGAGGAAGTGGTGGGCATGGTCAGCGTCGCCGGGCTGCTGTCCATGCGTGACGACGACCACACGACGATCGACCAGATTGCAACGCCCGCGATCTTCGTGCCCGAGACGCTCACCGGCATGGAGCTGCTCGAACAGTTCCGCGCCAAGTCGGGCCGCATGGTGTTCGTGGTGGATGAATACGGCGTGGTGCAAGGCCTGATGACGCCGCACGACCTGCTCGAAGCGATCACCGGCGAACTCAAGCCGAATGCGCACATCGAAGCCTGGGCGACGCAACGGGAAGACGGCTCGTGGCTCCTCGACGGACTGATGCCGGTCGCTGAACTGAAGGCGCGCCTGGAGATCCGCGATTTGCCGGGCGAGGAGCGCGGGCTGTACAACACGCTCGCCGGGCTGCTGATGACGGAGAGCGGCCACCTGCCGACCGTGGGCGAACGCATTTCGGTGGCGCACTGGCGCTTCGAGGTGGTCGACCTGGACGGCAAGCGCATCGACAAGGTGCTGGCGCAGCATTCGCCGCCGGTGGAGCAGGAGCGCGCTGCCGCCGAAGCGGAACGCTGAACGAGGGGAAGAGGAAGTGTCGGACGCCATCTACTACGACAAGCCCGTGCTGCTCGATCGCGAGAAGCACAAGCGCCTGCACGTCCGTCCGAGCACGAACTTCGCGTTCACCCGCAAGGCGAATTCGGTCTACCTCGCGGCCGTGGAGTTCAACGAGGCGATGAAGGAGTTCGCCATCGTCTTCACGCGTGCCGCCAATGGCAAGGTGGTGCCCGTCGCGATGCTGGGCCTGCGCTCGCGCGAAAACCTCTTCGTCGGGGACGACGACAAGTGGGACGCGCACTACATTCCCGCATTCGTGCGCCGTTACCCGTTCGTGCTGGCGCAGATCGCGGGCGAGCAACTCGCGGTGTGCATCGACGAAGCCTACGGCGGCTTCAACCTGAAGGAGGGCGAAGCCTTGTTCGACGAGAAGGGCGCGAACACGCCCTTCCTCGGCAATGCGGTGGAGTTCCTCGAACGCTACCAGCACGAATTCGCGCGCACCGAGGCCTTCTGCCAGCGGCTCGAACAGGCAGGCTTGTTGCGCGAGATGAATGCGAAGGCCGACCTGAAGGACGGCCGCAGCTTCACCGTGAGCGGCCTGTTGGTGGTCGACGAGCCGAAGCTGATGACGCTTTCGGATGCGGCCGCGCTCTCTCTGTTCCGCTCGGGGGAGCTGCACCTGGTTGCGATGCACCTCGCTTCGCTGTCGAACATGCAGCAGCTCGCGGACCGGTTGTCCCGGCGCACGCCGATGCAGCCTGCACCGAAGCCGACCTGATCAGGGCGCCACCGGGTACTTCGAGGTGTCCAGCACTTCGAGATCGCCGCGCGCCACCAGGAGGTCGAGCAGCCCGTCGAGCACGCGCGGCTTCAGGTTCGACTGCCGCAGCAGCCACTCGCGCGTGACCGGCCGGTGGCTCATCACCGACAACGCACGCAGGACATCCGCCGTATGGAACGAGCCGGGGATGTCGTCGGGCCAATGCCGCAGCCGGTAGGCGCCGCGCGCCGTCGCCGGGCCGGGAGGGGTGGCCCACAACACACCGAAAAATGAAATCCGCATGCGCCTGACTGTCGGGCCGCCTGAGGGGCCGCCCCTAGGGGCATTGGTCGTGCCCCTTAGGGCGTTTGCTTAAGGGCGTAGACCGTGGCGATGCCCAACGCGGTGAGCGCGAACGATCCCAGCATGTGGACCAGTGCGGTTGCAATCGCTGCTAGCGGCTGCCCGTTCTGCAGTTGCGTGACGACTTCGGCCGAAAAGGTCGAAAAGGTCGTGAGGCCCCCGAGAAAGCCGGTGATCACGAACAACCGCACTTCCGGCGGCAGGTCGGGCCGCGTCGCGAAATAGGCAATCGCGATCCCGACGAGGTAGCCGCCCACGAGGTTCGCGGCGAGCGTGCCGAGCGGCAGCGTGGGGTACACGGGATTGAAGCGAACGGCGAGAACCCAGCGAAACAGCGCACCGATCGTGGCGCCGGCGGCGATGGAGAGGATGGAGCCGAGCATTGGGCAATTGTATTGAGCGCTTTCGTGTACGTCCGGGCTCACTTATGATTTTCCCGATGTCGATGGTCTCCCTGGCGCTGCGGCGCCCTTACACGTTCATCGTGATGGCGATGCTGATCGTGCTCGCCACGCCGCTGGTGCTGCGGAACATGGCCACGGACATCTTCCCCGAGATCAACATCCCGGTGGTCAGCATCATCTGGAACTACAACGGCCTGCCCGCGCAGGAGATGGGCCAGCGCATCTCGTCTTCGTCGGAGCGAAGCCTGACCACGCTCGTGTCCGACATCGAGCACATCGAGTCGACTTCGCTTCCTGGCATTTCGATCATCAAGGTGTTCTTCCAGCCCAACGCGAACATCCAGACGGCGATCGCGCAGGTGGTCGCCGGCGTCCAGGTGCAAGTGCGCCAGCTGCCGCCGGGCATCACGCCGCCGCTGGTCATCAAGTATTCGGCTTCGAGCATCCCGGTGATGCAGCTCGCGCTGTCGAGCGGCACGCTGCCGGAGCAGACCGTGTTCGACAACGCCGCGAACAACCTGCGCCCGCAGCTCGTGACGATTCCCGGCGTCGCGATTCCGTTCCCGTACGGCGGCAAGATCCGCGTGATCTCCGTGGACCTCGACATGCAGGCGCTCCAGTCGCGCGGCATGTCGCCCTCCGACGTGGTGAACGCGGTCAACACGCAGAACCTGATCCTGCCCTCCGGCACGGCGAAGATCGGCGACACCGAGTACACGGTGCGCATGAACGGATCGCCCGATGCGATCTCGGGCCTGAACGACCTGCCCGTGCGCACTGCGAACGGGGCCACGACTTACCTGCGAGACGTTGCCTATGTGCGCGACGGCTTCCAGCCGCAGACCAACGTGGTGCGGCAGGACGGCCAGCGCGGCGTGCTGCTGTCGATCCTGAAGAACGGCGGCGCTTCCACGCTCGACATCGTGAACAACCTGCACGACATGCTGCCGCGTGCGACGCAGCAGATGCCCACCGACATCAAGGTGACGCCGTTGTTCGACCAGTCGATCTTCGTGAAGGCGGCGATCAAGGGCGTGGTGGCCGAGGCGGTGATCGCGGCGCTGCTCACCGCGGCGATGGTGCTGCTGTTCCTGGGCAACTGGCGCAGCACGCTGATCATCGCAATCACGATCCCGCTGTCGATCCTTGCGTCGATCCTGGCGCTGTTCGCGCTGGGCGAGACCATGAACATCATGACGCTCGGCGGGCTGGCGCTGTCGGTGGGCATCCTGGTCGACCAGGCGATCGTCACCATCGAGAACATCGAGCGGCACCTCCACCTGGGCAAGCCCCTGCGAGAAGCGATCGAAGTGGGCGCGGGCGAAATCGGTGTGCCGGCGTTCGTCTCCACGCTGTGCATCTGCATCGTGTTCGTGCCGATGTTCTTCCTGTCGGGCGTGGCGCGCTACCTGTTCGTCCCGCTGGCCGAAGCCGTGGTGTTCGCGATGATCGCGTCGTACTTCCTGTCGCGTTCGCTCGTGCCGACGCTCGTGATGCTGATGATGAAGAACACGCACGAGGAGCGCGCGGCGAGCACGAGCCCCCTCCAGCGGCTCTATCGCGCGTTCGACACGCAGTTCGAGCACCTGCGCCGCAACTATGCGCTGGCGCTGTCGACACTGCTCGTGCAGCGCAAGCGGTTCGGCGTGATGTTCCTCGGCTTCTGCGCGCTGTCGCTGCTGCTCATCCCGATGCTGGGGCGCGACTTCTTTCCGACGGTGGATGCCGGCCAGATCCGCTTGCACATGCGCGCGGCAACGGGCATGCGCATCGAGGAGACGGCGCGGCTGGCCGACCAGGTCGAGGCGGCCATACGCGAAATCGTCCCGCGCGACGAACTCGAGACCATGCTGGACAACATCGGCATCCCGAACAGCGGCATCAACCTGTCATACAGCAACGCGGGCACGATCGGCACGCTGGACGGCGAGATCCTGCTGTCGCTGCACGAGGGCCACAAGCCGACGACGCACTGGATGTCGGTGCTGCGCTCCGAGCTGCCCAGGCGCTTCCCGGGCGTCGAGTTCTTCTTCCAGCCCGCCGACATCGTCACGCAGATCCTCAACTTCGGCCTGCCCGCGGCGATCGACGTCCAGTTCATCGGCAACGACATCGATGGCAACGCGCAGCTCGCGGCGGAAATCACGAAGGCCATCCGCAAGATCCCGGGCGCAGTCGATGCGCACGTGCATCAACGGCTCGATGGCCCCGCGGTGAACTTGCAGATGGACCGAACGCGCATGCAGCAGATGGGCTTGAGCGCGACCAACGTCGGGCAGAACGTGCTGATCGCGCTGTCAGGCAGTTCGCAGACGGCCCCGGCCTTCTGGTTGAACCCGCAAAATGGCATCGTCTACAACATCGTGATCCAGACCCCGCAATACCAGGTGGATTCGATCGATTCGCTCATGAACATTCCCGTCGCGGGAGGCGGCGCCGGCGCCGGCGGCAGCGGACCCCAGCTGCTCGGCAACCTCGTCGAGGCGCGCCCCGGCCGGCAGCTGCCGATCGTGTCGCGCTACAACCTCGGCCCGGCCATCGACGTGTTCGTCAGCGTGCAAGGCACGGACCTGGCGAGTGTTGCGTCCGAAGTGCGCAAGCTCGTCGAGGCGACGGAGCCCGGACTCAAGCGCGGCAACTCGATCGCATTGCGCGGGCAGGTGCAGACGATGCAGTCGTCGTTTGCGGGCCTCGGCGTCGGCCTCGCAATGGCCATCGTGCTCGTGTACCTGCTGTGCGTCGTGAACTTCCAGTCGTGGATCGACGCGGCGATCATCATCGCCGCGCTGCCGGCGGCCCTGGCCGGAATCGCGTGGACGTTGTTCATCACGGGCACGACCTTGAGCGTGCCCGCGTTGACCGGGGCGATCATGACGATGGGCGTGGCGACGGCAAACAGCATCCTGGTCGTTGCGTTCGCGCGCCAGCAGCGCGAACTCGGCTCGACACCGCTTGCCGCAGCGCTGGAAGCGGGTGCAACGCGGATCCGCCCTGTGCTGATGACGGCGCTGGCGATGATCATCGGCATGATCCCGATGGCGCTCGGGCTCGGCGAAGGCGGCGAGCAGAACGCCCCCTTGGGCCGCGCCGTGATCGGCGGGCTGCTCTTCGCTACCGTCTCCACTTTGCTCTTCGTGCCCGTCGTCTTTGCGGGGGTGCACGAAATGCTCGCGCGGCGCGCCGAATCGCGCCGCCCGCCCACGTTGCCCGGTCCCGCGCTGCCGCAGGAAGGTTGATTCCGCCCCATGTCCCACGAAAGCCATTCGCAGCTCGCGATCCATTCCGTCGAAGGCGAGGAGGGCGAGCGGCTCAAGCGCCGGCAGGTCGCGCGCCGCACACGCATTGCCGCGGTCGTCGTGCTGGTGCTGCTCGCCGTGGGCGCGGCCCGCACGGTGGTCAGCCGCATGATCAACGCCCGCACGCTCGAAGAATCCTCGGCGCAAAGCGCGCTGCAATACGTCAAGGTCGCGAAAGTGCAGCCCGCGGGCGCTGCGCAAACGCTCAGCTTGCCCGGCACGTTGCAAGGCTATGTGCAGGCCCCCGTTTCCGCGCGAGCCGGTGGCTTCCTGCGACGCTGGAACAAGGACATCGGCAGCCGCGTGCAGCAGGGCGAATTGCTCGCCGAGATCGAAACGCCCGAGCTCGACCAGCAGTTGTCGCAAGCCATCGCGGCTCGCAACCAGACGGCGGCGAGCCTCGAGTTGGCCAGGACCACTGTCGAGCGCTGGGAGCAGTTGCGCAAGCGCGACGCGGTGTCGCAGCAGGAGCTCGAAGAGCGCCGCAGCGCGTTCCTGCAGGCCAAGGCCAACCTCGCGGGCGCGGATGCGAACGTCGAGCGGCTTCGCCAGCTCGAAGGTTTCAAGCGCGTCGTTGCGCCCTTCGCCGGCGTCATCACGAAGCGCAATGTGGACATCGGCGACCTGATCGACAGCAACAAGCCGCTGTTCCTGCTGTCGCAAACCGATCCGCTGCGCGTGTACGTGAACGTGCCGCAGTCGTATGCGCACCTCGTCAAGCAAGGGCAGGCGGCAGTCGTCACGCAGACGGAATTGCGCGAGCGCAGGTTCAAGGGCGAGGTCGCGCGCACGGCGTCATCGATCGATGCCAGCACGCGCACGATGCAGGTCGAAATCAGCTTGCCCAACCGCGACGGCGCCTTGCTTCCCGGCGCCTTTGTGAACGTCGAACTGGTCGCAGCGCCCAGCGGCACGCTCACCATCCCTTCGAACGCGGTGCTGTTCCGCAGCCGCGGGTCCCTCGTCGCCAGCGTGGATGCATCCGGCGTCGTGCATCTCAGGCCGGTGCGCATCGGGCGCAACTACGGCGAGACGATCGAGATCCTCGAAGGCCTGCAGGGCAACGAATCGCTGGTGCTCAATCCATCCGACTCGATCGCCGAAGGCGACAAGGTGCAGGTGGTGGCCGCGAAGTGACCATGAAGTTTTCCGTCATTGCGGTCGCACTCGCGCTGGGCGGCTGTGCAGCCGGGCCCGCCTATGAACAACCGCCGGTGGAAGTGCCCGCGCAGTGGAAGCTCGACGAACCGTGGCGCGTCGCACGCCCTGACGACGCCGCCGAGCGCGGCACGTGGTGGAAGCGGTTCGGCGACGCGCAGCTCGACGCACTCGAGGAGCAGGCGCTCGCCGCGAGCCCGACACTGCAGGCGGCAACTGCGCGCCTGGCCCAGGCGCGTGCGGCGGTCGACCTTTCGACCGCAGGACTTTTTCCGCAGGTGTCGCTGGCCACACGCGCGGCGCGCCAACGCATCTCCGCGAACCGGCCCCTGTCGAATTACGGCGCGCCGAACCTCTCGACGGTGCAGAACGACTTCACGCTGTCGTTCAGCGTCGCATACGAGCCGGATTTGTGGGGACGCGTCCGCAGCGCAGTCGAAGCTGCGCGTGCATCCGCGCAGCAATCCGAAGCCGATTGGCAGAACGTGCGCCTCGTGCTCACGACCGATGTCGCCGCGAACTACTTCAACCTGCGCGAGCTGGATGTCGAGCTCGACGTGCTGGTGCAGTCGATTGCGCTGCAGCGCCGCGCCCTTGACCTGGCGACGGCGAGGCACGAACTGGGTGCGACGTCGGGGCTCGACGTTGCGCAGCAACAGGCCCTGCTCGACACGACGTTGACGCAGGTCGACGTGGTCAAGCGCCAGCGCGACCAGTTCGAACACGCGATCGCCGCGCTCGTCGGCCGGCCGGCGCCTCTGTTCACGCTCCCCGCGCAGGCCGCGGACCGCAGCGTGCCCGCGATTCCCGTGGGCATCCCCTCGGAGATCCTGCAGCGGCGGCCCGACGTCGCGTCGGCCGAGCGTGCGATGGCAGCGGCCAATGCACAGGTCGGCGTTGCGCGCGCTGCGTACTTCCCGAGTTTCACCCTGGGCCCGTCGTTCGGCGGAGAGTCGCGCATGGTCTCCTCGCTGTTCGACGCGTCGAGCAGCGTCTGGTCGCTGGGCGTGAGCGCATTGCAGCCCCTCCTTGACGCGGGGCGCATCGATGCGAATGTTCGCATTGCGCAAGCGGGCTACCAGCTCTCCGTGGCGAACTACAAGCGCGCGGTGCTCGGCGCCTTCCAGGAAGTCGAGGACGGCATCACGGGAGGCGCGGCACTCGATCGCGCAGTGACGCAAGCCCGCGTGGCCGTCGCAAGCGCGCAGAAGGTGTTGCAGCTCGCGAACGACCGTTACGAAGGCGGCGCGACGTCTTTCTCGGACGTGATCATCGCGCAGCAGTCGCTCCTGGCGGCGCAACGCCAGCTGGCGCAACTTACCGGGCAGCGGCAGCTCGTCGCCGTGTTCCTCGTGAAGGCCCTCGGCGGCGACTGGAACCCCGCAGCGCCGTAGCCGCGTTCAGTGCGCCGCGGCCGTTACCCGGATGCCGCGAATCTGCCCCGCTTCCTTCGACGCAGGTGGCCGCGGGTACTTCTGCGGATCGAGCCGGTGCAACAACTCGGCTTCGCGCACACGGGCCAGAGCAACGTTCGCGAGCTTCACATGCCCGAAACCGCGCATCGACAAGGGCAGCGCGGCGATGTCGCACGCGGCTTTCATTCGTTCGGGCGCGAGCTGCGATGCGACTTCGTCGATACGCGCGCGATATGCCGCGATGAGTTCGCGCTCCATGCGCCGCTCCTGCGTGCGGCCGAAGAAGTCGAACGCCGTGCCGCGCAGCCGCTTGCCCTGGGCAAGCAAGCGCATCGCCGGCATCAGCCACGCGCCCAGCCGGACCTTCCTCGGCGCCTGCCCGTTCTTCGAGCGCGAGATCACGGGCGGGGCCATGTAGAACTCCAGCCGCACATCGCCTTCGAACTGATGCTGCAGCGACTTCAGGAATTCGCCGTCGGTGTACAGGCGCGCGACTTCGTATTCGTCCTTGTACGCCATGAGTTTGAAAAGGCTCTGCGCCACGGCGCGCGAGAACGGGAGATCCTCCGCGGGCGCTGCCGCCTGTTCGCGTGCCACCACGCCGCGAACGAAGTCTTCGTACTGCCTGGCATAGCGCGCGTTTTGGTAGCCGGTGAGGTGGGCGACCCCCCGCGCGATGATCGCGTCGAGCGATTCAAGTTCGGGCTTTGCTGGCGCGATGTCTTCCCCGGCGAGGAGCGAGTCGACCGCCTTCGGGTCGGCTGCCGCGAGGCGGCCGAGCGAAAACGCAAGCTTGTTGTTGTCCACCGCCACGGCGTTGAGTTCGATCGCGCGCAGCAGCGCTTCGAGGCTCACCGGCACGAGCCCGCGCTGCCATGCGTAGCCAAGCGACAGGATGTTCGACACGATCGAGTCGCCGAGGAAAGCTTCGGCCAGCGCCTGTGCATCCAGCGTTTCCACGCGATCCGCACCGGCCGCGAACCTGAGCTTTTCGAGCAGCGCGGGAATCTTGAGTTGCGCGTCCGGGTTGCGCAGGCTCTCCGCCACCGGAACGCCATGCATGTTGGCGAGGATTCTCGTGCGGCCGTGGCGCACCGTGCCGAGCGCTTCCGGCGACGCGCCGACAACCACATCGCACGCGAGCAGCGCGTCGGCTTGCTGCGTATCGATGCGCACCTGGTTCAGGCGCGACGGGATGTCGGCCATCCGCACGAACGACAGGACCGAGCCGCCTTTCTGCGCGAAGCCCATGAAGTCGAGCACGCTGGCGCTCTTGCCTTCGAGGTGCGCCGCCATCGAGATGAGCGCACCGACGGTGACCACGCCCGTGCCGCCGACACCGGTAACGAGCATGTCGTACGGTCCGGTCCACTTCCATTCCTCCGGACGCGGGAGTGCATCGACGCGCTTCACGAAATCACCTGCGCCGCCCGCCAGCATGCCGGCCTTCTTGCGCACCTTGCCGCCGAGCACGCCGACGAAGCTGGGGCAGAAGCCTTTCGCGCACGAGTAGTCCTTGTTGCACGAGCTCTGGTCGATCTTGCGCTTGCGGCCCAGCGGCGTTTCCATCGGAAGCACCGCAACGCAGTTCGATTGCACCGAGCAGTCGCCGCAGCCTTCGCACACTCGGTCGTTGATGAACACGCGGCGCGCAGGGTCGACCATCTCGCCCTTCTTGCGCCGGCGCCTCTTTTCGGCGGCGCAGGTCTGTTCGTAGATCAGCACCGTCACGCCTTCGACTTCGCGCAACCGGCGCTGCACGGCGTCAAGCTCGGCGCGGTCGTGAAACTCCGTGCCCGCCGGGAAGCGGCCGTGGATCGCGTCGTACTTGTGGATGTCGTCGGAAAGCACCACCACCTTCTTCACACCTTCTGCTTCCACCTGACGCGCGATGCCGTCGACGCTGATGATCCCGTCGACGGGTTGCCCGCCGGTCATCGCCACCGCATCGTTGAACAGGATCTTGTAGGTGAGGGTCGCCCGCGCAGCCACCGCTTGCCGGATCGCGAGATAGCCCGAGTGGTAGTAGGTGCCGTCGCCGAGGTTCTGGAACACGTGCGGAACCTTGGTGAACATCGCGTGCGACACCCAGTCGACGCCTTCGCCGCCCATCTGGATCAGGCCTTCGGTGTCGCGGTCCATCCAGCTCGCCATGAAGTGGCAGCCGATGCCGGCTTGGGCGTGCGAGCCCTCGGGCACTTTCGTCGACGTGTTGTGCGGACAGCCCGCGCAGAAATACGGCAGGCGTTTGACCGTGTCGCTGTCGTTCGACAGGAGTTCGGGCAACGTGAAGTCACGCACGAGATGCCGGCGATCGAGATCGGGGTAATGCGCGGCGAGCCAGTTCGCGACGATTTCGATCAGCCGTGACGGCCGCAACTCGCCCGCGTCGGAGACCAGCGGCACTGCGGTGGAGTCCTTCTTGCCGATGATCACCGGGCGCAGCGGGCCGTTGTAGAACAGGTCGCGCATCTGGGTTTCGACGACGGGCCCTTTCTCTTCGATCACGAGGATCTCGTTCAGGCCGCGAGCGAAGTCCTTCATGCGGGTCGGCTCGATGGGGTACGTCAGTCCGAGCTTGTAGATGCGCACGCCGTGCTGGGCGAGCGTCTCGGGCGACACCTCGAGCCGGCGCAGCACTTCCATGAAGTCGTAGTGCGCTTTGCCCGCGGTGACGATGCCCACTGTCGCGTGCGAGCTCTCGACGATATGCCGGTCAATCGAATTCACGCGCGCAAAGGCGCGCACCGCGTCGAGCTTCGCGTGCAGGCGCTGTTCGATGATGAGCGAGGGCAGGTCGGGCCAGCGATAGTGCAGGCCCCCCACCGGCGGTGCGTAGCCGGTTGCCTCCATCACCGTCTTTCCGTCCTGCCATGCGGCAACTCGCGCATTGACCAGATCGAGGTCGACGGTCGACGCGCTCTCGACCACTTCCGACAAGGCCGTGAAGCCGACCCAGTTGCCCGAGAAGCGCGACAGTTGCCAGCCGTACAAGCCGAACTCGAGGTACTCGGCAACGTTGGCGGGCGAGACGATCGGCGCATGCCACGACTGGAACGCCTGGTCGCTCTGGTGCGGCATCGAGGACGACACGCACCCGTGGTCGTCGCCGGCGATCATCAGCACGCCCCCGTGCGGCGAAGCCCCGTACGCGTTGCCGTGCTTGAGCGCGTCGCCGGCGCGGTCGACGCCCGGCCCCTTGCCGTACCACATCGCGAAGACGCCGTCGCACGTGCGCTCGGGGTCCGACTCGACACGCTGCGTGCCGAGGACTGCCGTCGCACCGAGTTCGTCAGTGATCGCGGGCAGGAAGCGGATGCCGGCTTCGGTGAACTTCTTGCCCGCCTTCCAGACCTGCTGGTCCACCATTCCGAGCGGCGAACCCCGATAGCCGCTGATGAAGCCTTGCGTGTCCATGCCCGCCGCCGCATCGCGTTGCCTCTGCATGAGCATGAGGCGCACCAGCGCCTGCGTGCCCGTGAGGAAAATCGCGCCGCTGCGGGCCCAGAGACTGTCGCTGAGCTGGTAGTCCGGGCGGGCGATCGGGGAAGGAGTGACGGTATCGGCCATCCGCGAAGCTTAAGAAAGGGGCATGAGAAAGGGGTTCTTTCTTCTCGCCCTCTCCTGTGCAATCGGAGAAAATCCTTCCATGGACACCTTGGACCGGCAGGATTTCATTCTTCTTTCCGAATTGCAGCGCGATTCGCGGCAAACCGTGCAGCAGCTGGCGGATGCCGCCGGGCTGTCGAGCACGCCCGCGTGGAAGCGCATCAAGGAGATGGAGGCCACCGGGGTGATCCGCGGCTACACCGCGCTGGTCGATCGGGAGAAGGTCGGCTTGTCGCTCGCCGTGCTCGCCGAGATCAACCTCACGCGGCACAACGAGGACGACGTGCGCCGCTTCGAGAGGGAAGTGGCGTCGTGCCCGCAGATCGTGAGCTGCTACGCGACGACGGGGCAGGCCGACTATGTGATCAAGGTGCTGGTCCCCGACATCAAGGCGTACGAGGGCTTCCTGCA
This sequence comes from Ramlibacter sp., assembly GCA_035526975.1. Taxonomy (GTDB): domain Bacteria; phylum Pseudomonadota; class Gammaproteobacteria; order Burkholderiales; family Burkholderiaceae_C; genus Ramlibacter. Next base: position 2,400 of record DATLBJ010000098.1, on the reverse strand, counting down.
CGAGGTGATGTTCAAGCTGCCCGGCGTGACGCACGTGCGCTCGAGCGTCGTGCTCAAGGAGATCAAGTCGGAGGCACGGCTGCCGTTTGCTCAACAGCCGAACGCAGGGAGCGCAAGGAAAAACCGGCTGAAATGATTTGCGTACCGCGATCCTTTTGGTATCATTAACCAACCGATCGGTCGGTTAATTCCCCTCCAACGGAGACTTCCTCATGTACACGCAGGCCATGGACACCATGGGCAAGGACGGAGCCGGCAAGCCCAAGGCGGTGCGATCGGCCGAGGACATCGCGCGCGAAGAAGCTTTCGAAGCGCGCATCGCCAACGGCGAGTTCATCGAGCCGAAGGACGCGATGCCCGACCACTACCGCAAGACGCTGGTGCGCCAGATCAGCCAGCACGCGCATTCCGAGATCGTCGGCATGCTGCCCGAGGGCAACTGGATCTCCCGCGCCCCCACGCTCAAGCGCAAGGCGATCCTGCTCGCGAAGGTGCAGGACGAGGGCGGGCACGGCCTCTATCTCTATTCAGCCGCGGAAACGCTGGGCACGTCGCGCGACCAGATGATCGAGGCGCTGCACACGGGCAATGCGAAGTACTCGTCGATCTTCAATTACCCGACGCTGTCGTGGGCCGATGTCGGCGTGGTCGGCTGGCTCGTCGACGGCGCGGCGATCATGAACCAGGTGCCGATCTGCCGCTGCTCGTACGGCCCGTATGCGCGCGCGATGATCCGCATCTGCCGCGAAGAAAGTTTTCACCAGCGCCAGGGCTTCGAGTCGCTTCTCACGATGACGACGAAGGGCACGCAGGCGCAGCGCGAGATGGTGCAGGACGCGGTGAACCGCTGGTGGTGGCCATCGATCATGATGTTCGGCCCGCCCGACGACCAGTCGCCCAACTCAGCGCAGTCCATGCGCTGGGGCATCAAGCGCGTGTCGAACGACGAACTGCGCCAGCGTTTCGTCGATGCATGCGTGGACCAGGCCAAGGTGCTCGGTGTGTCGCTGCCCGATCCGGAATTGAAATGGAACGAAGAGCGTGGGCACTGGGACTTCGGCGCGATCGACTGGGACGAATTCTGGAACGTCGTCAACGGCAACGGCCCGTGCAACCGTGAACGCCTGGCCGAGCGCGTGAAGGCGTTCGACGATGGCCAGTGGGTGCGCGACGCCGCATTGGCGTACGCCAGTCGTGAACAGGTGAGGGAGGCCGCATGAGCGACGTCACGAAGAACGAATGGCCGCTTTGGGAAGTGTTCGTGCGCTCGAAGTCGGGCCTGGACCACAAGCATTGCGGCAGCCTGCATGCGGCGGACCCGAAGATGGCGATCCAGATGGCGCGCGACGTGTACACGCGCCGGCAGGAAGGCAACAGCATCTGGGTCGTGCGATCGGACCACATCGTCGCGAGCGACCCGGGCGAGAAGGGCGAGTTCTTCGACCCGATGGAAGACAAGGTGTACCGCCACCCGACGTTCTACAAGCTCCCGCAAGAAGTCGACCACATGTGAGCGGGCGATGACGCAAGGCACTTCCATCCGGGTTTCGGGCGACCCGCAAATCCAGTATCTCCTTCGCATCGGCGACACCGCGCTCATCCTGGCGCAGCGGATTGCGGAGTGGACCGGCCATGCGCCCGTGCTCGAAGAAGACATCGCGCTGGCGAACATCGGCCTCGATCTCCTGGGACAGGCGCGCGGCGTGCTCACGCGCGCGGGCGAGCTCGAAGGCGCGGGCCACGATGAAGACCAGCTCGCGTTCCTGCGGGAAGAGCGCGATTACCGCAACGCAACGATCGTCGAGCTGCCGCGCGGGGACTTCGCTTTCACAGTCGTGCGCAACACGATGATGGCAACGTTCTTCAAGGTGCTGTGGGCGCGGCTCGCGCAATCGAGCGATGCGGAAGTTGCGGCGATCGCCGGCAAGGCGATCAAGGAAGCGCGTTATCACCAGCAGCATTCGGCCGATTGGCTGGTGCGGCTGGGCCTTGGCACGGACGAATCGAAGCGGCGCGTGACGGCGGCATTGAACGACTTGTGGCGCTACGGCGCGGAACTGTTCGCGTCGGATGCGATCGACGAAGCCGCGGCGCAATCGAAACTCGGGCCGCGCTGGGGCGATCTCGAGGACGAATGGATTGCGCAGATGACGGCCATCCTCGGTGAAGCGGGCCTCGAAGTGCCGGCCGCCATTGCGTTCCTTTCGACCGGGAAGCAGGGCAAGCACAGCGAGCACATGGGCTTCATCCTCACGGACATGCAATACCTGCAGCGCGCATTTCCCGGGGGCACGTGGTGACGCGAACCGAGCGCGCATGGGCAGTGCTCGGCGGCGTTCTCGATCCAGAGGTGCCGGCACTGTCCGTGTGCGACCTCGGCATCGTGCGCGACGTGATCGA
>DATLBJ010000097.1:0-29489 GCA_035526975.1 Ramlibacter sp. | reverse complement strand
CAAGCGCACCGGTGCGCGCCATGACGCCGCGCCTGGAGCTCATGCACGTCACCAAGCGCTATCCCGCCGTGGTGGCCAACGACGACGTGTCCCTCACCGTCATGCCTGGCCAGACGCATGCGGTGCTCGGCGAAAACGGCGCCGGCAAGTCCACCCTGATGAAGATCATTTACGGCGCGGTGCAGCCCGACGCCGGTGCCGTGCGCTTCAACGGCCAGCCCGTTGCCATCCGCAACCCGCAGGAAGCGCGTGCATTGGGCATCAGCATGGTGTTCCAGCACTTCAGCCTGTTCGACACGCTCACCGTCGCCGAGAACGTGTGGCTCGGTTTGCCCAGGACGGTGTCGCTCGCGCAGGTCACGCGCGACATCGAAGCCAAGGCGGCGGAATACGGACTCGACATCCATCCTTCGCGCCATGTGCACACGCTGTCGGTGGGCGAGATGCAACGCGTCGAGATCATCCGCGCGCTGCTCACGAACCCCCAGTTGTTGATCCTGGACGAGCCGACCTCGGTGCTCACGCCGCAGGCCGTCGAAAAACTCTTCGTCGTCTTGAAGAAACTCGCGAGCGAAGGCTGCAGCATCCTGTACATCAGCCACAAGCTCCACGAGATTCGCGAGCTGTGCACGATGTGCACCGTGATGCGGGCTGGCAAGGTCACCGGTGTGTGCGACCCGCGCCGGGAAACGAACGCATCGCTCTCGCGCATGATGATCGGCGCCCAGCCGCCGGCGCTCGAACACCACGACCGCCAGCCCGGCGAAGTGGTGTTGTCGGTCGATAACCTGCATCTCGAAAGCGACGACCCGTTCGGGGTGCACCTCGATGGGGTGTCGCTGCAGGTGCGCGCCGGCGAGATCGTCGGCATCGCGGGCGTGTCGGGCAACGGGCAGCAGGAGTTGCTGCATGCGCTGTCAGGCGAAGACAGGCACGCCGCACCGCAATCGATCCAGGTCTTCGGCCAGCCGGTGGGGCGGCTGGGGCCTGCGCAAAGACGGAGGCTCGGCTTGCACTTCGTGCCGGAAGAGCGTCTCGGGCGCGGCGCCGTGCCGACGCTGCCGCTGTCGCACAACCTCATGCTCACGCGCACCGAAAGCATCAGGCACGGCGGCTGGATCGACATGACGGCGCTGCGCGCGCAGGCTGCCGACGTCATCGCGCGATTCAACGTGAAAACCAGCGGCCCGAATGCGGCGGCGCAATCGCTGTCCGGCGGCAACCTGCAGAAGTTCATCGTCGGCCGCGAGATCGATGCGAAGCCGAAGCTGCTGGTCGTCTCGCAGCCGACGTGGGGCGTGGATGTGGGTGCGGCCGCGCAGATCCGCAGCGAGCTGCTTGCATTGCGCGATGCGGGCTGCGCCGTTCTCGTGGTGAGCGAGGAACTGGAAGAGCTGTTCGAGATCTCCGACCGGCTGCATGTGATCGCGAAAGGCCGCGTGTCGCCGTCGCTTCCGCGGCGGGAGGCCACCGTGCAGCAAATCGGCGAGTGGATGAGCGGCTTGTGGGAGGCCCATGCTGCGGCTTGAGGCGCGCCCCGAGCCGTCACGGCTGTGGAGTGTCGGCTCGCCGCTGCTGGCGCTCGCGCTCACGGTGATCATCGGCATGGCGCTGTTCGCTGCACTCGGCAAGGACCCCGTGCGCAGCATCGAGGTGTTCCTGTGGGAACCGGTGAAGTCCTCGTATGCGATCGGCGAGCTGATGGTCAAGGTAACGCCGCTCCTGATCATCGCGCTGGGGCTTTCGGTGTGCTTCCGATCGAACGTGTGGAACATCGGCGCGGAAGGCCAATACGTCGTCGGCGCGATTGTCGCGGGCGGCGTGGCGTTGATGGCGGGCAAGGACACGACGCACTGGATCGTGGTGCCGATCGTGCTCGCGGGCGTCGCAGGCGGCATGTTGTGGGCGTCGATCACGGCGTTCCTGCGCGACCGATTCAACGCCAATGAAATCCTCGTGAGCCTGATGCTGGTGTACGTCGCCGAGCAGTTGCTCAACTACATGGTGTTCGGCCCGTGGAAGGACCCGCAGGGCTACAACTTTCCGCAGTCGAAAACCTTCGAGGCGGCGACGCAGGTCCCGCGGCTGATGGACGGATCGCGCGTGAGCATCGGCCTGGTGATCGCGCTCGTCGCCGTCGCGGCGTTGTGGGTGTTCCTGTTTCGCACGCGTGCGGGGTTTGCGCAGCAAGTCGGCGGGCTGGCGCCGAATGCCGCCCGCTATGCGGGCTTTTCTTCGCGCAGGGCATTGTGGACCGCGCTGCTCGTGTCGGGCGGCGCCGCGGGTCTCGCGGGCGCGCTGCAGGTCGCCGGCCCGATCGGCCAGCTCACGCCCTACGTTCCCGAGGGCTACGGCTTCGCCGCGATCATCGTTGCGTTCGTGGGCAGGCTGCACCCCGTGGGAACGGTGTTCTCCGCGATCCTCATGAGCATGTTCTACATCGGCGGCGAACTCGCGCAGTCGCGCCTGGGCCTGCCGAAATCATTGACGGGTGTGTTCCAGGGCCTGCTGCTGTTCACGCTGCTGGCTTGCGACACGTTGATTGCGTATCGGGTGAGGTGGAAGAAGACATGAATACCGGACGCAAGGGTCGCAAAGGACTCGCAAAAATCGCAAAAGCTTTTCAAAAAATTCTTTTTCTTGTCCTTTGCGTGATCTTCGCGCGCTTTGCGTTCGGCCGCTAAAAAATGGAAGCGTACGCACTGCTCATCGCAGCGACCCTCAACGCGGGCACCGTGCTCGCGCTTGCGGCGATCGGGCTGTTGATCAACGAGAAGGCAGGCATCGTCAATCTCGGGGCGGAAGGCATGATGCTGTGCGCTGCCATCGCCGGCTTCGCGGCGGTGGTGCACACGGGCAACGACTGGCTCGGTTTCGCGGCGGGGATGGGCGCGGGCGCGCTGCTTGCAGCCATGTTCGCGGGGCTGGTGATCTGGCTGAACACGAACCAATATGCGACTGGCCTCGCACTGAGTCTGTTCGGCGCGGGCTTCTCGGCGTTCGCGGGGATCAAGTACGTGCAGGAGAAATTGCCTGAGCGGCCGCACTTCGACGTGCCGTTCCTCGGCGAAATCCCGTTCGTCGGGCCCGCGCTGTTCCGGCAGCACCCCATCGTGTATTTCGCCATCGCACTGGTGATCGCGCTGGTGTGGTTCCTCGACCGCTCGCGCGCCGGACTGGTGCTGCGGTCGGTCGGCGAGTCGCCTTCGTCCGCGCACGCACTGGGTTATCCCGTGCGGCGCATCCGCTTTGCCGCGGTCGTTGCCGGCGGGGCGCTGTGCGGGCTGGCCGGTGCGTACATCTCCATCATCTACACGCCCCTGTGGGTCGAAGGCATGGTCGCGGGCAAGGGCTGGATCGCACTGGCGCTGACGACTTTCGGGACGTGGCGGCCGGCGCGCGTGCTGCTTGGCGCCTACCTGTTCGGCGGCGTGACCATGCTGCAATTCCACTTGCAAGGCACGGGCGTCGACATCCCCAGCCAGTTCCTCACGATGCTGCCGTACGTCGCGACGATCGTCGTGCTGGCGCTCATCTCGAGAAACCCCGCCTGGATCCGGATCAACATGCCGGCGTCGCTTGGAAAACCCTTTTATCCCGGTTCATAATTCGCCCTTCAACGAGGAAGGAACCCTGGCAATGAAGAAACGTTCGATGCTCAGACTCGCATCGCTCACGGCGCTCGCGGCCGCCGGCCTCGTCGCATGCAGCAAGAGCGAACCGCCGGCTGCGGCTCCCGCACCGGCAGCAACTCCGGTTGCTTCGGCAACGAAGACCGAGCCGCTGAAGATCGCGTTCGCGTACGTCGGCCCCGTCGGCGACGGCGGCTGGACCTTCGCGCACGACAACGGCCGCAAGGCGATCGAGAAGGAATTCGGCAGCAGGATCCAGACGTCGTTCGTCGAGAAGGTCCCCGAGGCCGCCGACGCCGAACGTGTGTTCCGCGACATGGTCGCGCAAGGCAACAAGCTCGTGTTCGGCACGACGTTCGGCTACATGGAGCCGATGCTCAAGGTCGCGAAGGACAGCGCGGGTGTGAAGTTCGAACACGCCACCGGCTACAAGAACGCCGACAACATGCGCGCCTACGACAGCCGCACGTACGAAGGCGCATACATGGCCGGCGTGATCGCCGGCTCGATGACCAAGACCAACACGCTCGGCGTTGTCGGCTCGATCCCGATCCCGGAAGTCGTGCGGAACATCAACAGCTTCACGATGGGGGCGCAGTCGGTGAACCCCAAGGTCAAGACGCGCGTGGTGTGGGTGGGCGACTGGTTCAACCCGCCGAAGGAAACCGAAGCGGCCACGTCGCTGATCAACGGCGGCGCGGATGTGTTGATGCAAAACACCGATTCGTCGGCGGTGCTGCAGACCGCGGAAAAGCTCGGCAAGCGCGCGTTCGGCTGGGACAGCGACATGAGCAGCTATGGCCCGAAGGCGCACCTCGGTTCGGCGGTGATCAACTGGGCGCCGTACTACACATCCACGGTGCGCGAAGTGCTCGATGGAAAGTGGAAGACGTCGCCCGCAAAGATCTGGTGGGGCGTGAAGGAGGGCGCGATCGATTTCGTTTCGGTTGCGGCTGACGTGCCTGACACAGCCAAGCAGAACCTCGACAAGGTCAAGGCTGGGCTGAAAGACGGCAGCTTCGTGATCTGGAAGGGCCCGATCGCCGACAACGCAGGCAAGGTCGTGCTCGAAAAGGACAAGGTCGCCGACGACGAATGGCTGGGCGGCATCAACTTCTACGTCAAGGGCGTGGAAGGCAAGGTGCCCGGCGGCGAAAAGAAGTAAAACGGACGAGAGGCAACTGCGAATCATGAAGCCGTCCGCAGAGGCGGCTTTTTCTTTTGCAGCTCAACCGTTACACGTTCCCCGGAGGCAAAACGGATGTGGCACATTTGCCCAAATGATCAATCCGTCCGCGGCTGAGTACCGCCTCATCGTCGAGCATTCTCCGGTGATGATCTGGCGCGCCGGCCTCGACGCGAAGTGCGACTACTTCAACGAGACATGGCTCGATTTCACCGGGCGCACGCTCGAGCAGGAAGTGGGCGACGGCTGGGCGGAGGGCGTGCACCCGGAAGACTTCGATCGCTGCGTCGCGTACTACCTCGACCACTTTGCGCGCCGCGAGGCCTTCGAGATGGAGTACCGGCTGAAGCGCAGCGACGGCGTCTACCGCTGGATCTTCGATCGCGGTGTGCCCTACAACGACGACAGCGGCGGGTTTGCAGGCTTCATCGGCAGCTGCGTGGACGTCGATGAGCGGCGCAAGGCGCAGGACGCGCAGCAGCATCACAGCGAAGAGCAGCTTGCGCTGGCGCGCGACTTCGAGAAATGGATTCTCGCGATCGTGAGCCACGACATCCGCAACCCCCTGAACACCATCCAGCTTTCCGCCGGCGTGCTGGCGCTGACGAATGATCCGGGCAGTCCGGGTAGGAAGCAGGCCGACGTCATCACGCGGTCGGTCAAGCGCATCCAGGGCATCGTGGGCGACCTGCTGGACCTGTCGCGCGAACGCGAAGGCGCGGGGATCAGCGTGAACCCCAAGCCGACGGACCTGCGTGCCATGTGCCAGGAGATCATCGACGAACTGGAAGGCATCGCGAAGGACCGCAAGATCACGTTCCACTGCGATGCCGACGGCAATGGCGCCTGGGATGAACATCGCATCCTGCAGGCGATCTCCAACCTTGCATCGAACGCTGTGCAGCACGGCACGCCCGGCTCGCCCGTGAACATCCGCCTGACCGGGGATCCTGAACGCGTGAAGGTCGAAGTGCACAACTCGGGCACCATTCCGGCCGACATCCTGCCGCGCATCTTCGAGCCGTTCCGCTCGGGCCGGCATCATGGCAGCCGCGGGGAAGGCCTGGGGCTTGGCCTTTTCATCGCCAACACGATCGCGACCGCGCACGGCGGCGCGCTCGAGGTCGATTCGTCGGACGGGGCGACGACCTTTCGGCTCGTCCTTCCCCGTCATACAGCTTCCGCCAGTGTGCCGGCGTAGTGGATGGGATGGTGAACATGGAAATGACGCAGTCGGGGCCAGCGCCCGCAGCCATGCTGGATACCTCGGATCACTCCGTCCGCTTCTACGATGAGGACGACGAGCTCCTGCAGGAGGTCACCGACTTTCTCGACAACGCCTTGCGCGCGGGCGGCCTCGCCGTGGCGATCGCCACCACGTCCCACCACACCGAACTGCGCCGCCGCCTGAGCGGGTTCGGCGACAACGGCCGAAAGGCATCGAGCCGTTATGGCGGCAAGCTCGTGCTGCTCGATGCGGACCACATGCTCCAGCAGTTCATGGTCGGCAAGCGCCCCGATCCCGGCCGCTTCGATTCCGCCATCGGCCCGCTCCTGCGTCAAGGTCCCGCGGGCAAGCCGCTGCACGCATTCGGCGAGATGGTGGCGCTGCTGTGCCAGCGGGACAACTACGAGGGCGCGCTGCAACTCGAGGGGCTGTGGAACGAACTGCTCGGCCGGCACAGCTTCTCGCTGTTCTGCGCGTACCCCTGGAAGCTGTTCGCATCGAACGACCAGGCCGGGGCATTCCGGCACGTCTGCCAGGCGCATCGCCGCGTCTCGGAAGGCAAGGTTCGCGAGGTGCCGATGTCGGTGACCGAGCTGCGCCGGGAGGTGCGCGCCCTCAAAGCCGAGCTCGAACAACGCAAGGTGTCCGAGCACACGCTGCGCCGGCGCGAAAAGGAGCTGGTCGAGTTCCTCGACAACGCCGTCGAAGGCATTCACAAGGTCGCGGCCGACGGCACCATCCTCTACGCGAATCGCGCCGAGCTCGACCTGCTCGGATACGAGTGGGACGAATACGTCGGCCGCAACATCGCCGACTTCTATGTCGACCAGGCGCATATCTGCGACATCCTGCGGCGGCTCAAGGGCGGCGCCGAACTGCATGACGAGCCGGCGCTGCTGCGATGCAAGGACGGCTCGCACAAGTACGTGCTGGTCTGCTCGAACGCCTGCTTCGAAGGGGGCGAGTTCCGCTATACGCGGTGCTTCACGCGGGATGCCTCCGAACGCCTCGCGCGCGACAAGGCGTTGGCCAGCGCGCGTGAAGCCAACCGCGTGAAGGACGAATTCCTGGCAATGCTCGGGCACGAGCTGCGCAATCCGCTTTCCCCCATCGTCACGGCGCTGCGCCTGATGCAGATGCGCGGCGACTCCGCCACGGTAAAGGAACAGACGATCATCCAGCGCCAGGTCCAGCACCTCGTGCGGCTGGTGGACGACCTGCTGGACGTCAGCCGGATCGCGCGGGGCAACATCGAGCTCAAGCGCCAGCCGACCGACCTGGGCGTCGTGCTGGCCAATGCGGTGGAGCAGGCAAGCGTCCTCATCGAACAGCGCAACCACCGGCTCGAACTGGACGTGGCTGCCGACCTGCAGTGCGAATGCGACCCGGTGCGCATCGGCCAGGTCGTGGCCAACCTGCTCACGAACGCGGCGAGGTACACGCCGTCAGGGGGCGACATCGCGTTGCGCGCGCGCTGCGACGACCACGGCAACGTCGTTGTGTCGGTGAGGGACAACGGCTGCGGCATTGCGCCCGACATCCTCCCGAAAATCTTCGAGCTGTTCTTCCAGGGCCCGCGCGGCGTCGATCGCGCCGAAGGCGGCCTCGGCATCGGCCTGGCGCTGGTCAAGAGCCTCGTGCAGTTGCACGGCGGCAGCGTCGAGGCGCACAGCGCGGGCCTCGGGCGCGGCAGTGAGTTCACCGTGCGCTTTCCGGTGGCTCCCGGCGCGTCCGATGGGCAGCCTGCGCAGGCGGCTTTGCGTGTTGCGACCGCGGGCGGCAAGCGGATCCTCGTGGTCGACGACAACGTGGACGGTGCCGAGACGATGTCCGAGTTCCTCGAAGCGGCGGGCCACACGGTTTCGGTATTCCACGATCCCGCCTCCGCGCTCGCGGCACTTGCCAGGGTGCAGCCTGAATTCGCGCTCCTTGATATCGGGCTGCCCGTCATGGACGGCTACGAACTCGCGGCGAAGGTGCGCGAGGCTTGTGGCGATGGCTGCAAGCTCATCGCACTCACGGGCTACGGGCAGGACAGCGACAAGGCACGCGCAAGCGCGGCCGGCTTCGACATGCACCTCGTCAAGCCGGTCGGACTGGCCGAAGTGCTGGAGATTTTCCGCGACGACAAGTAGCCGCGCATCGTATGCGTGCAAACACTGCCGTGCTCAGCCGTGCGGGCGCGCCAGAATAGCGGCATGCGGAATGCGGACCTGCTCGAGGCGATCGCGCGCGCGACGGACGATGTCGTCTTCGCGAAGGATGCGCAGGGCCGCTACACCTTCGTCAACCCCGCCACACTCGCCTCGATGGGCCTCGAATTGCACCAGGTGCTCGGGCACACGGACGAAGAATTCCTGGCAGATCCCGCGTCGGCGCGGCGGCGGATGCAGAGCGACCGGGAAGTGCTCGCCAGCGGGCACACGGTCGAATATGAGGAACCCGCCACCGGTCCCGGCGGCAGCACGCAAACGTGGCTCGTGCGCAAGCTGCCGCTGCACGACGCGTCGGGCCACCTGATCGGCGTGCTGGGCATCGGCCGCGACATCAGTGCACGCAAGCAGGCCGAGATGCGCGCCGAGGCCGACCGCCTCAAGCTGCAGATGGCCATCCAGGCTGCGGGCCTTGTCACCGCGGAGATCGACTACCGCACCAACGAAAACCATATCTCGGCCGAGCTTGCGAAGCTGATGGAGCTGGGCGAGGGCGCCATGGTCGTGCCGCGGCAGGCCATCTTCGACCGCATCCATCCCGACGACCGCGAGCGCTATCTCGAAGCCATCGCGCACACCGTGGACCCGAAGGGAAGCGGCCACCTCGCCATCGACGTGCGCGCCCTGATGCCCAGCGGTGTCGTGAAGTGGCTGCACATCGTCCTGCAGATCACGTTTTCGATGGTCGACGGCGAGATGCGGCCGGAGCGCGGCATCTGCGCCGCGGCCGACGTGACGGAAAAGCTGGTCGCCGAGCGCAAGATGCGCGCCGCGCAGCGGCTGACGGAGTCCGTGATCGAGAACGCGGGCGCGCTGGTGTACGCCAAGGACCTCGAGGGCCGCTTCATCCTGTCGAACCAGGCATGGCGCAAGCTGCATCGCCTGACGCCCGACGAGGCGGCGCGCAGAGTCACCGACGAACAGATCTTCGGCCGCGAGGTGGCCGAGCAGTTGCGCGAGAACGATGCGCGGGTGGCCTCCACCGGCGAGCCGCTGATCGTCCACGAGCGGGCGAAGGTGCAGGACCGCTGGGTCACGTACCGCTCCCACAAATTCCCGCTGTTCGACGACGCGGGGAACGTCTACGCGGTGTGCGGCGTTTCCACCGACATCACCGACGTGGTCGAGGCCGACCGGCGCAAGGATGAATTCATCGCGACGCTCGCGCACGAGCTGCGCAACCCGCTCGCGCCGATCCGCAACGGGCTGGAGATCCTCAAGCGCACGCCGGAAATGCCCCCGTCCGGGATGAAGGTGCGCGACATGATGGACCGGCAGCTTGCGCACATGGTGCGGCTCGTCGATGACCTGCTCGACGTCTCCCGCATCACACGCGACAAGCTCGAGATGCGCCCGAAGCCCGTGACGCTGCAGGAGATCGTCGACAACGCCATCGAAGCGAGCCGGCCCAGCATCGACGCGGCGGGGCACACGCTGGGCGTGGACCTCCCCCTGCGGCCCGTACATATTGAAGGCGACCTGACGCGCCTGGCCCAGGTGGTCAGCAACCTGCTGAACAACGCAGCGAAGTACACGCCCTATGGCGGGCGCATCGAAGTCTCGGCGCGCATGGAAGGCGACAACGTGGCAATCGATGTGAGCGACACGGGCGCCGGCATCACCGCTGAAACGCTGCCGCAGGTCTTCGACCTGTTCTCGCAAGTCGACCGGACGCGCGAGCACGCGCAGGGCGGCCTGGGCATAGGCCTGTGGCTCGTCAAGAAGCTCGTCGAGCTCCATCGCGGCACGATAGAAGCGCGCAGCGACGGACTGGGCCGGGGCAGCACCTTCACACTGCGTTTGCCGGCAAAGGCGCAATGAACGCGTAGGCGCAGGTGCGCCAGCAATTTCCCGTCGCATTCGTTTCAACACATGGGGGTTCGCGCCCCGCGATACTCCGTGCGTGGCCGCAGTCCATCCATTTCCCATCCACAGAGATCCGCTCCTCCCCGGCGAGCCCGCGCCGGTGCAGCCGCGTCCACCCGCGGCCAACGACCCCGCGATCGACCCGCTGATCCCGACCGTTTTTCATGAGCGCTGGTGGCTCGACGCCATCACGCGCGGCGACTGGCGTGCTGCCGAAGTGCACCATCAGGGGCGCGTGCTCGGCTGGTTGCCCTATGTGCTGTCGCGCCGGCGCGGCTTCGCGGCGAGCGTGATGCCGATGCTGGCCCACCTGCTCGGCCCCGCGATCGACATTGGGGCCGAAAGCGGCAAGGCGGCGTGGCTCAGGCGCTTTGCGATCGTGCGCGAGCTGGTCGCGCAGCTCCCGCCCGTGTCGTTCTTCTCGCAAACCCTTCACCCGGAGTTCGGGGACGTGCTCGCCTTCCAGGCCTGCGGGTTCGAGTCGTTCGTGCAGTTCAGCGCCGAAGTGCCGCCGCAGGACGGCGATGGGCAATGGTCCCGCATGCGCGACAAGACGCGCAACGTGATTCGCCGCGCCGAGGAGCGGTTCCGCGTCGAGACGATCGATCCCCACGAGCTCACCCGCGTGTACGAACGCAACCTCTACCTGTCCGGGCAACGCAGCTACTTCGATACATCGCTCCTGGCTCCGCTGTTCGAATCGGCCGCATCGCACCACCAGGGCCGTATCCTCGCGGCGCGCGCGCGCGATGGCCGCGTCGCGGCCGCGGTGTTCTATGTGTGGGACCGCCGGCGGCTGTGGTATTTCCTCTCGACCCGGGACGCGCAATCGGCGGACAACGGCGCGGTGTCGTTGCTCGTGTGGCACGGCATGCGCATGGCAGTGCAACGGGGGCTCGTCTTCGATTTCGACGGCATCGCCAGCGAGGGGGTCGCTCGCTTCTACGCGGGCTTCGGTGCGCGCTTCCGTCCGCGCCATGCCGTATGGCGGCGCAGTGTTGCCTGCGCAGTGGTCGACAGCGCAATCGATGCGGTGCGGGGCCGCTCCAACCGGAACACGTTCGTTGCGCCTTGACAGCGCGGCCATGGCGTATCCTTTCGCCATGGCCGCCACCGTCCCGTGCATCCCTGCCGACCGCTTGCCGCAGTTGCTTGCGCGCATGCCGAAGGCCGAGTTGCACATCCACATCGAAGGCTCGCTCGAACCCGAGCTGATCTTCGAGATGAGCCGTCGCAACGAAGTGGCGATCCCGTACAACAGCGTGGAGGACCTGCGGCGCGCATACGCGTTCACCAACCTGCAGAGCTTCCTCGACATCTATTACGCCGGGGCCAGCGTGCTGGTGCGCGAGCAGGACTTCTACGACATGGCGTGGGCGTACCTCCAACGCGCCAAGGCCGACAACGTGGTGCGGGCGGAAATCTTTTTCGACCCTCAGACGCACACCGCGCGCGGCGTGGCGATGGACACGGTGATCGGCGGCCTGCATCGCGCGTGTGTCGACGCGAAGGGCCGGCTCGGCATCGACGCGGCGCTGATCCTGTGCTTCCTGCGCCATCTCCCCGAGCAGGAGGCGTTCGAGACGCTCGAACAAGCGCTGCCGTACCGCGGCAAGTTCATCGGCGTCGGGCTCGACTCGAGCGAGGTCGGCCACCCGCCGGAAAAATTCGCGAAGGTATTCGCGCGCTGCCGCCAGCTGGGTCTTCATCTCGTGGCCCACGCGGGCGAAGAAGGGCCGCCGGCTTTCGTGTGGACGGCGCTCGACCTGCTGAAGGTGGAGCGAATCGACCACGGTGTGCAGTCGGCGAAGGATCCGGAGTTGATGAAGCGCCTGGCGCGCGAGCGCATCCCGCTCACGGTGTGCCCGCTGTCCAACCTGAAGCTGTGCGTGTTCCAGAAGCTGGAGCAGCACAACATCCCGCAGCTGCTCGATGCGGGCCTGGTCGCGACGATCAACTCGGACGACCCGGCGTACTTCGGCGGCTACATCAACGAGAACTTCCTGCAGACGTTCGTGGCGACCCGGCTCGATGCACCGCACGCCTACCAGCTCGCGAAGAACAGCTTCGAAGCGAGCTTCGTCGATGCGTCGGTGAAGAAGAAGTACGCGGACATGCTCGACGAACTCTTTGCGAAGGCGTGACGATGTATTGGGTCCTTGTTGCATCCGCACTTGTCGTCCCGCCCGGCGGCGACGCGATCATCAACGCGGCGATGGCCGACGTGGCTCGGCGCTTCGCGATGAAGGCGCGTGTCGTGGAAGTCGAGCGCGTGACCTGGCGCGACGGCAGCCTCGGCTGTCCGCAAAAAGGCATGGGATATACGCAGGCGCTCGTGCCTGGGTGGCGCGTCGTGCTCGCGGCCGGGAGCCGGGAATTTCTCTATCACTCCAGCGAGACCGGGCCGCCCTTTGCGTGCCCCCCGGGGCGGGCGAAGAAACCTTTGCCTGGACCCGCGACCTGAAAAGGAAAAACGCCCGGCAAGCCGGGCGTTTTTCATCGAGCGCTTGCGCGCGTTTACTTGTCGAACGTGACGAGCGTCGGCTCCGTCCCCACTGCACCGGCGCCATACGTCACCGCACCGAAGTAGTGGCCGGGCGCGATGCTGCGCGTCGGGGTCAACACGATCTTGCCGACGGCGCCCTGGGTCGCTTGCGTCGGCGACGTGATCTTCATGTTGCCGACCGGCGTGTTGCCCACGATCCAGTTGTTCAGCTTGAACGTCGTCGGGGACGGCACGTTGAAGCCCACCACGAACACCTGGTAGGTGCCGCCTGCGGGGTTCGAGAGCATCACGTTTTCTTCGGCGGTCGGGCCACCGCTGATGCCGACGAGCTGGCCGTCGAGGTACACGTACAGGTCAAGGTCGGTGCCACCGGGAACGTCCGAATCGAACAGCGCGAACCGGGCGAAGGCGGTGCCGGCCGGGACGTTGATGTCGTAGCGCACGTTCTGGTTCGTCACGATCGGCGCCGCGTTGACGGTGCCTTGGACGAGACCGGCGAGCGTGGCCTTGAACGGGCCGGAGTAGCCGTACTTCACGGTGTAGGTACCGGCCGTCGCGGCGGCGGGCGCCGCGAGCGGGATCGGCTGCACGACGACAGGGATGCGCACGTGGTGCGTGCCGTCAGTCAGGGAGATCTGGCCGCCCTGGTACTCGTTGAGAGCCGCCTTCACGCGCTTGAACGTGACGGTGAACGTCTTCGTTTCGCCGGCGCCGATGATCAGGCGCGTCGGCGCGAACGCGGCCGACAGGCCCACGAGGCCGCTGGCCGACGGGATGTAGGTCGCCTGGCGCGTGCCCACGTTCGTCACCTTGCGCGTGACCGTCTGCGAATAAGCGACCTGGCCGAGCGCGATCGACGGCGTGTTCATGTTCACCGGATCGATGATCGGAACGCCATAGACGTTGGTGCAGTAGTACGGGTCGAGCTCGCCGGTGCCGCACAGGAAGCCGATCCAGTCGTACACGTTGGAATCGAACACCAGGCCCGGGTCGAGCGCATTGGTTGCGCGCACGTGGCCCGCGCCCTGCGAGAAGATCACCGACGAGTCCGTGTTCGGGCCGTCAAGGACGTCGCCTGCGGTCGTCATCAGCGCCGACTTGATCGCCATCGGCGACCAGGTGGGATGCGCCTGCTTGAACAGCGCCGCGATGCCGGCGATGTGCGGGGACGCCATCGACGTGCCCTGGTCCATGTCGAACATGCGGCCGCCGTGGTCCGGGGGCGCCATGGCGGCGAGGATTTCGACGCCGGGTGCGGCGATATCGGGCTTCAGGATGTTGCCGCGAACCGCCGACGACGGGCCGCGCGACGAGAAGTCCGCCATGAACGGCGCCGGGCTCGAGGTGCTCAGCGAGCCGCTGATCGAGCCGCTGTTGGTGCCCGCGGAGGCCCAGCTGCGGATCGCGTCGCGGTTGGCGACGACGGTGTGCAGCGACGGGATGCCGCCGCCGAACGTCAGCGTCGTGGTCGCGCCGCCGGGCACGTTCACGATCACCACGCCCACGCCACCGGCGTCCTGCACCGCGATGCTCTTGTTGATCAGGAAGTTGGTGCCGCGGTCGCAGACCACGATCTTGCCGGCGGCCTTCGACGGGTCGATCAGCGTGACGCCGTCGGCGGAGCCGAAGCACTTGGCAAGGGTGACCGGATCCGCACCGGGCAGGCCGATGTCGGAAGCGTTCACCATCTGCGCCGTGATCTGGCCGGGGACGTTCGTCGCGCCCGCATAGGAGCTGCCGTTCAACGACACCACGCCGCCCGTGACCGTGCGGTTGTGTGTGTCGGCGGCGACCGTGGTGATCCACGGGCTCGGGTGGTTCACCGTGCTCGCATCCGGGCCATCGTTGCCGGCCGCGGTGGCAACGAACACGCCGGCGGCGGAGGCGTTGAAGAACGCCATTTCCACCGCGTCCATGAAGCTGGTCGCCGTGCCGCTGATGGAGAAGTTGATGACGTCCACGCCGTCGGACACTGCCTGGTCGATGGCCGCGACGCTGTCGGTCTGGAAGCAGCCGCCCGCAGGCGTCGATTCCGCCTTGGCCCAGCACACCTTGTAGGTGGCGATGCGCGCGCGCGGCGCGATGCCGTTGATTGCGCCGAAGCCGGTGTACAGGCCGCTGGTGATCGGAACGCCTTCGTTGCCGCCCGCCGTGCTCGACGTGTGCGTGCCGTGGCCGCCCCAGTCGCGCGGCGAGAGGAATTCGAAGTTCCAGTTGGCGGTGATGCCGGAGTCGCCGCCCCAGCCCGCGTTATAGAACTTGGCGCCGATCAGCTTGTTGTTGCAGTTCGTCGCGGCGGTGAAGTTCTGGCCGTCGACGCAGCTGCCGCTCCACGAAGAGGGCGGCGCGCCGTACACGGTGGTCGTGCCTGCCGGGTCCGGCTTGCCGTTGACGTCGACCTTGTCCGTGAATGCGGCGTTCTCGGGCCAGATGCCCGAATCGACCATGCCGATGACGACGTCTTCGCCCTTGGCGCCGGTCTTCGCGTAGAAGCCGTTGGGGCCCGACAGGCCCAGGAACGCAGGGGTGGTGGCCGTCTGCAGCTTGCCCAGCTTGTCCTTGCTGACGGAAAGCACGCCCTTCGTCATGCGCAGCTGCTGCGCCTGGGCGTCGGTCAGTTCGGCGGCGAAGCCGTTGAATGCGACCTCATAGCTGTATACGAGGCGCGAGACGCCGACGGCGCGCGCCACGGTCTCGTGCTTCGACTTCAGGAAAGCGCGGTAGCTCTTGACCGATTGCGAGCGCGCGTTGAACTTCGTGCCGTGCGCGGGGCGGGTGGCCGAGTAACCGGCGACCTTGCCGTCATAGACGGCCGCAGGCGCGTCGGCCATGCGCACGATGTACAGGTTGTTGGACGGAATTGCGCCGCTCTTCGAAGCAGTGCGCGACTTGACGTCCGAATCCGTCACCGCCGCGGGCTTGGCCGCTGAGGGTGCCGCCGCGGTGGTGCCGGTCGCGAGATCGACGGAGTTGAGTTCCGCGCTTTGCGGCGCAAGCGCCGTGCTCTCGGGGCTGCTGCCGCCGCCGCAAGCTGCAAGCACTGCGGCAGCGATGGCGGACACAAGCGAGGCCCGTGTCTTGATGGTGAACTGCATTCGAATGGCTCCTGGTGCGCGTCCGGTGCAGCTTGTGGCCGCGGCCGGTGTTGGGGTGAAGCGGCTCCTTCCCCCCGGAAGAAGCGCAACGGCGATTCGGACATGGCCCAGCCGTGGAGTCAACCGTGCCAACCATGACGAACAACACCGGTGCGCAAATTTCTCGGTTTACACCCCAGATACAATCGGGGCTGCGCTGCCGCCGGGCGGCGCCATGTCGAGGACAACCATGTACAAAAACCTCGTGGCTTCGCTGTGCGCGGCTGCCTGCCTACTTCTTTTTTCTCCGTTCGCCGCCGGCCAGTCGCCGCTGAAGATCGGCTTCGTCTATGTGGCGCCCGTCACGGACACGGGCTGGGTTGCGCAGCACGATGAAGGCCGGCGCGCCGTCGAAACGGCGCTGGGCGCCAAGGTCAGGACGACTTTCGTCGAGAACGTGCCCGAAGGCCCGGACGCCGAGCGCGTGATCCGCGACCTTGCGCAGCAGGGCAACAAATTGATCTTCACCCCCAGCTTCGGCTACATGGAGCCGACGCTGAAGGTCGCGAAGGACTTCCCGGATGTGAAGTTCGAATCGATCACGGGCTACAAGACCGCCTCGAACGTCGCCACGGCGAACGCCCGCTACTACGAGGGCCGCTATCTCGCAGGCGTGGTGGCCGGGCGCATGTCGAAGACGCACCGGGCCGGTTATGTCGCCGGCTTTCCGATCCCGGAAGTGCTGCAAGGCATCAACGCTTTCGCCCTGGGCATGCGCTCGGTCGACCCGAAGGCGCAAGTCAAGGTGGTCTGGCTGGACGCATGGTTCGATCCGGCGCGCGAGCGCGATGCGGCGATGACGCTGTTCAACGAAGGGGCGGACGTGCTTGCGTTCCATACGGCGTCGGATGCAGTGATGCGCGCGGCGCAGGAGCGCGGCAAGATGGCCGTGGCCTATCACTCCGACATGCGCAAGGCCGCTCCCGATGCGCAGATCGTCGCCGTGACGCACCACTGGGACCGCTATTACATCGCCCGCGCCAAGGCAGTCCTCGACGGCACCTGGAAAAGCGGCAATGTCTGGGGCGGCGTGAAGGACGGGATGATCCGCATCGGGGGCTTCGGGCCGAAGGTGCCGAAGGCGGTGCAGGACGAAGCGCTCGCGCGGCAGAAGGACATCGCGACAGGCAAGCTCAAGCCGTTCGGCAAGCTCACCGACGAAGAGATCCTGAAGATGGAAACCTTTGTCGAAGGCGTGCAAGGCAAGTTGAAGTGATGCTCGAAGGCCAACGACCCCGGCCTGCGCCGGGGTGACAATCGGGCTGTGCAAGCCTTCCGCGCCGCGCTCCTTCGCTTCGCCGGTCAACGGCAGGCCATCTACGAAGAGGATGGTTTGCTCGTCGTCGGTCCCGATGCGCAGGGGCAGCAGGTCGTGCGCGCAGCCGGGGCCTATGCCACGCTCGCGCCGAACTTCCCCGGCGTGCGCATCGAACATTTCCCCGGGCGCATCATCGCGCCGGGCTTCATCGACCTGCACATCCACTTCCCGCAGCTCGATGTGATCGGCTCGCCGGCCGAGGGGCTGTTGCCCTGGCTGGAGAACTACACCTTCCCGCAGGAATCGCGCTTTTCCGACGATGCACACGCACGCGAACTCGCCGCGTTCTTCATCGAGGAGCTGCTCCGGCATGGCGTCACGAGCGCGCTGGCGTTCGGCACGTCCCACCCAGGCTCCGTCGATGCCTTGCTGGCCGAAGCGCAGCGCCGCGGCATGCGCATGATTGCGGGCAAGGTGCTCCAGGACCGCCATTCACCCGACGGCGTGCGCGATGAAACCGGGCAGTCGCTGATCGACACCGAAGCGCTGATCCAGCGGTGGCATGGCGTGGACCGGCTCGGCTACGCGATCACGCCGCGTTTCGCGCCGAGCTGCACCGATGTGCAATTGCGCGGCGCGGGCGAGCTCGCAGCGAAATATCCCGATGTGTGGATCCAGTCGCACGTGGCCGAAAACCGTGACGAGATCGCGTGGGCGAAGCAGCTGTATCCGCAGGCGCGCAGCTACCTGTCCGTCTATGAAAGCTTCGGGCTGATGCGCGAGCGCGCGATCTATGCCCATTGCATCCACATCGATGACGAAGACCGCCGGCTGATGTTGTCCACTGGCGCTGCTGCCGCGGTCAGCCCGACGAGCAACCTGTTTCTCGGCAGCGGCTTCTTCGATTACGAAGGCGCCGAGCGCATCGGCTTCCAATATGGGCTGGCCAGCGATGTGGGCGGCGGTACGAGCTTCTCCCCGTTCCACACGATGCTCGCCGCGTACTACGTGGCCCGCGAAGGGCAGACGAAGCCGGGCGTGTCGCTGTCGCCGCAGCACCTCTGGTGGCAACACACCGCCGGCGCCGCGATCGCGCTGGGACTCGATGGCGCGATCGGCAACCTCACGCCGGGATGCGAAGCGGATTTCATCGTGATCGACCCGAACGCAACGCCCTTGCTCGCGCGCCGGACGTCGCTTGCGAACAGCCTCGACGAGCTGCTGTTTTCACTGATCGTGCTGGGCGACGACCGCGCCATCGAGCGCGCGTACGTCGCAGGCGCGCAAGCGGCCTAGACGTCGGCTTCCGAACCGGCGGCCTTGCCCAGCCCGAGGTTGTCGACCAGGCGCCCCGACCATTCGAACGCTTTCGTGTCGACAGCTTCGATCGCTTCGCACGAGACGCCGCTGGCATCGAACATCTTGCGGGCGGCCGCGTTTTCCTGCGCATGGTGCGGCTTCTCGCGCAGGTAGACCACATGCGCGATGCCGGACTGGATGATGGCCTGCGCGCACTTGGGGCAGGGGAACTGGGTGGCGTAGATCGTCGCGCCGCGCAGCGGCAGGACGACGCAATTGAGCATGGCGTTGATTTCGGCGTGGACGACGTAGCTGTGCCGCGAGTGAAGCGGGTTGCCGTCGTCGTCGGACCAGTAGACGGGATCGCTGTCGTCGCAGCCGCGCGGCAGGCCGTTGTAGCCCACGCCGATGATCCGCTGCTCGGGCGTCACGATGCACGCGCCGTTGCGCGTGCGATGGTCCTTGGAGCGCGCACTGGCCAGCACCGCGACGCCCATGAACATCGCGTGCCAGCCGATCAATGCGGTGGGTCGGAAGCCTTCCATGTCTCTCGCCGGAGCATATACGATGACGTTTCGGCCATCGCGTGTCGAATTCGCGGGGCCTCGTTCGTCGTGGGAGTGAAAAGGAGAAAAACCATGGCTACAGGAACCGTCCGGCTTCACCGCGTGCTCAAGGGCAAACTCGATCGCGTCTATCGCGCCTTCCTCGAAGCCGATGCCACGGCCAAATGGCTGCCGCCCTACGGCTTCACCTGCACCGTCCACCACCTCGAAGCGAAGGTCGGCGGCACGTTCAGGATGTCGTTCCGCAATTTCACGACCGGCAACGGGCATTCGTTCGGCGGCGAATACCTGGAGCTCGTGCCCAACGAGCGCATCGTCTACACCGACAAGTTCGACGACCCGAACCTGAAGGGAACGATGAAGACGTCGATCACCTTGAAGGCGCTGCCCTTCGGCGGCACCGATCTCAGCGTCGTGCAGGAAGGCATTCCCGAGATGATCCCGGTGGAGATGTGCTACATGGGCTGGCAGGAATCGCTCGAACAGCTCGCGAGGCTCGTCGACCCGGAAATCCCGGATCAATAACTTGTCACCCCGGCGAAGGCCGGGGTCGCCCGCGATCGAATGCCAACGATCGCGGCCTACGCCGGGATGACAAGTGCGGTGCGTGCCGCGGCCAGGTCCCAGCCCGCCCATCCGCAGCTCTTGAACAGCACCGGCCCGCGCTTGGGGCCCGGTGAACGCAGCACATCGCGCAACGTTGCAAACGATGAGGCATCGAGACCGGCCTGGATCAGGTCGCCTGCCTCGTGCGCAGCTTCGGGCGTGTCCACGGCGATGCGGCCTTGCTGCGCCAAGTGCACGCAGACCTCGGGCGCGAGTTCGACCATCTGCGGTGTGTAGGCGCCGACGGCAGCGATGAACGCGTCGCTGCGCGGCATCGCGCGAATGACGACGGTGCTGGCGGGTGTACACGTGACGATAAGTGGGCACTCGCGCATGGCGGCGTCTGCGTCGGTGATGGGGCTCGCCTGGACGCCGAGAGTGCGCGCATGATCTACGAGTGCCTGAGCACTGGCATTGCTGCGAGAGGCGATTCGGACCTCGCTCACGCCGAGCATTTCCACAAAAGCTTCGAGGTGCGAGCGGCCTTGCACACCGGCGCCCACGATCAGGAGCGGGCCTTGCGGCGCGGGTGCGAGGAGTTGCGCGGCCAGCACCGACACAGCGGCTGTCCGGCGTGCCGTCACCGTCGGCCCGTCGAGCACACAGACTCGCTCTCCTGTAGCGACATCGAAGACGACGACATCGCCCTGGATCGTGGGCCGCGCACAGTGCGCGTTCGCAGGCGTCAAAGTGATCAGCTTCGTCATCGCCACGCGCCCATCGGCCGCGGGCATGAGGAACAGCGACGCGCCGCCCGCCAGCGGCAGCACCATTCGCTGCGGCACCGTCACGGATGCGTCCTCGAGCACGGCGCGCACTTGGGCCACGAGCAGCCGGTAGGGCAATCGGGCAGCGGTGTCGCGGGCGTCGGGGGGCGGTTCGGTCATGCGGAGTTTTCGTGGCCGTGGCTTCGATTTTGTCCTACGCCCTGTCGCGATGCGCGGCAGTCACCGCTTCGGTCCTCCTTCGTAGCATGGATGCAGCAGGAAGAAGGAGTGCCGCCATGCTGCCACCGTTGCTCGATCGGACCCAGCCGTCGCCCGCCGACAAATGGCTCTGGGCCCTCCTGGGCGCGTTGGTGATCGGGCAGGTCGTGGCACTTTGGATGGTATGCAAGCAGCAGGTGCTGAAGGCCGAAATCCGCGAAGCGGCGGTGCAGGCCGAACGTATCGCGTTGCGAGACGACTGCGCCCCGCGCGCCGGCCGGGCGACTTGCCTGCCGCAGCAGGTGGCCCGGCGATGAACGACGCCCTCGCCAACACCGGGATCGAATGGCAGCCGCGGGATGTGCCTGCGTTGGGGCCCGCCGACGAGGCACAGCTGCGCGATGAAACCCGCTATTGCCCAACCCGCTTGTTGTCCGCCTTCGCGCTGCTGATGGCGGGCCACGGTCACGCAGTCTGCACGGCGATGATGCTGGGCGATCGCGAATACGCAATGTGGCTGCTGGCGCGCGCACACACCGTGCACGATGCGCAGTTGCGCGAAGTGGCGTCCCGGCTCTTCGCGTATTTCGACGAGCACCCCGCGCCGGACCCGGTCCGCGTGCGCGCCTGACGCCTCTCCCGAGCGTTACAAAGTCGCGTTTCCGCGAACTTTTCCACCACACGGATGCGACGCTTCCGTGAAAAATTGACACTGCTGTTCACCACGGTTGTAAGTAGTTACAGCAGGTGATACGCTGGCTCGCTTAAGGGTCCCACGGCCGGGCCGCGCGTGCACGCGCGTTCCGGCGCCGCGATGTACGGCAGGACTCCTTGAAGCTGTTTCGAAGTACCCCTGCAGGCGCCCGGCGGGAGAGGGTGGCTGCGCAGGTGGAATGGCCGGTATCCGGCCGGAGGGGCGTGTCCATGGCTGCAGTAGTCGGTTTTCCCATTTCGTACGTCAGCGGCGACTTGAGCGTCAACGTCACGGGGGCCGCCCACGGGGACCGGCTCGTCGTCGGCGACATCGTCGGCCTGACGATCACCGACCCGGACCTGGCCGACCTCTCGGGCGTCACGGTCCTCTACCACTGGTGGGTCGATGGCTCGGAGGTCAGCAGCGCATCGACCTTCACCATCAATTCCAGCATGACGGCGCTGGATGTGCACCTGACGGTGTCGTTCACGCACACAGAGCCGACGTCGGTGTCCTTCACGACCGAGACCGAAAAGGCAATCGTCAATTTCGGAAACGTCAACGCCGTCCCGACCGCGGCAGACGACAACGTCGCGGTGAACGTGAGCGCCGGGCATGTGAGCGCGTCAGGCAACGTGCTTTCCAACGACCTCGACGGCGACTTCGACTCGCTCCAGGTCACAGCGGCCGCGGCCGGCACCCTGGGCGTCCCGCACGTGACGCAGTACGGCACCTTCACCATCGGGTCGGGGGGTCACTTCGACTATCACCTGCGCACGACCGATGCGGATTACGTCGCGCTGGCCGGCGGCGACGTTGTGCCCCTGACGCTCAACTACTCGGTGAGCGACGGCTACGGCGGCAACGACTCCGCCAACGTCAAGATCACGCTCGCCGGCGTGAACGACGCGCCGGTGATCACGGGCAACCCGAACACGGCGAACATCACGGCCACGACAGGCGGCAATACGTCCGTCGGATCCATCGGCTTCATGGACCCGGACTCCGGCGACAGCGCGCATATCGCGTCGATCGACGGCGACTCGACCCTCACCGGCGGGATGCACCAGGGCACGTATGGCGTCATGCACGTCACCGCGGCCGGCAGCTACAACTTCACGGTCGACCTCGGGAACACGGCGGTGATCGCGCTGACCTCGGGCCAGCACGTGACGGAACACATCGTCTACCAGGTCTCGGACGGCTCGGCGATGGTGACCGACTCGTTCGACATCGTCATTCACGGCGTGAACGAAACGGGTACGCCCACCGGCACACCCACCGGCACACCGACAAGTTCGGCGATCCTGAACGACAACACCGCGTATCTCAGCGACATCGCCAACTCGGGCAACGTGGCCACGTCGAACCTGGCGGGCAACGTGCTGTCCGACGACAGCTCGCCCTACACCCTGGTGGTCAGCGCGATCTACGGGAGCCCCATCGCCCCCAGTGGCGAGGAGACGCTCGGCAGCGCCTACGGCACGCTGCACATGCACGGCAACGGCCAGTACACCTTCGATGTGAACGAGGCGGCCGTCAACGCACTGTCCGCGGAGTACCACTCGACGATCACGTATGCCCTGAATGTCACGGATGGCAATGGCGGGGGTGGCTCCGAGTTGCTGTATGTCCAGATCGACGGCGCCAACGACGCGCCGACCACGACATTCTCCGCGACCGTGACGGTCACGGCCGACAGCAGCGACGCCACCGTGGTCGGGCACGTCGGCCTCTCCGATATCGATACGGGCGACACGGCCTACCTGACTGCGGTATCTGATTCGGGAAGTGCCATCGGCAGCACTTTCGACGCGGATTTCGGCGCGCTCCACATCACCGTGGGCGGGAACTTCACGTATTCGCTCGACTTGGCGAACACCTTCATCGCGGGGCTGACCAGCGAGCAGTCGACGATGGAGCACATCCACTACACCGTGACCGATGGCACGGCGCAGGCCTTCGGCACGATCGACATCCTGATCCACGGGTTCGGCAGCGGCACGCCGACCGGCACGCCGACAGGGACCCCCACCAGCTCGCCGACCACCCCGAGCCTGCAGGGCGACTCCGCATGGATCGCCGATCTCACGACCGCAACGTCGTTCAGCACGTCGAACCTGCATGGCAACGTCCTGTTGAATGATTCGGCATCGCATGCACTGCATGTCGTCTCGGTGAACGCGCAGACCGTCGGTTTGAGCGACCCTGCATCGGTCGCCGGCCTTTACGGCACGCTGCACCTGTACTCCGACGGCAATTACTCGTTCGACCTCAACGAGACCGCCGTCAATGCGCTCACCGCCTCGTTCGACACCACGATCGACTTCTCGATCTACGTCTCCAACGGCACCGGCGGTCCTGTCGGCGAGATGCTGGCCATCCAGGTCCATGGCGCGGACGACGTGCCCAATGCGACGTCGGCCTCGTTCACGGGGTATGTGTATGGATCGAGCATCTCGCTCGAAAACCCGACGACGTACACCAGTGGCTACCTCGGGTTCTCCGACCCCGAAGGCGGCCCGATCCACTTCACGCTCGACAACCTGACGTTCGGCAGCGGCAGCTTCATCACCGAACACGACCAGTACGGCACGTTCAAGCTTTGGAACACGGGCGACTGGACCTTCACGCTCAGCGCGACGAGTGCCGTCCTCGCGGCGCTGGGCGACAACCCCGTGACGCTCGATTTCGGGGTGAAGGCCTGGGACAACAACAACAACTCTTCGCTTGCGGACGTCTTCGTCTACGTTTACGGCTCCAATGACAACCCGGTGGCGAACGACGACACGGTCAATGTGCCGTCATCGAGCGGGGCGTACGAAATCCACGGCAACCTGCTGGACAACGACACCGATGCCGACGCGAACGACGTGCTGTCGATCGTCTACATCAGCAGCAGCGGTTTCTTCTCGTCGTCGAGCGGTTTCAAGGGCTTCGGCAACGTCTTCGAATCGGGCGACAACGGCGGGCCGGTTGGCGAGTTCCACAACCCCTACGGCACCCTCACTGTGTGGGAGAGCGGTTCGTACACGCTCGACATCGACCCCTACGACCCGGATTACCTCGCACTGGGTGCCGGCGAGACCGTCGCGCTGCATTTCTCCTACACGGTCAGCGACGGCCACAGCGGGACGGACATCGCCCAGCTGACGATCATCGTGACCGGCATCGACGAAGGCCCGATCGGCTTCGATTCGACGGTGTGCTTCACCGAGGACGGCAGCAACCATACCGCCACGGGGACGGTCAGCTACACCAACCCGAACACGGGCACTGCGGACATCGTCGGCGTTGCCGCGCTGACCGGGTGTTCGTATTCGTGGGACACGACGCCGCTGCGCATCCTGGGCCACAACTGGTATACGGTCACCAACGACTACGGACAGCTGCACTTGTCCGAGAGCGGCGCTTATACGTTCAGCCTCGACAACCTCGGCACGGCGGTGCAGTCGCTGGCTGCCGGCGAAACGCACGTCGAACACTTCGAATACAAGGTTTCGGACGGCTCCGGGTCCTACGACATCGCCAACATCGACGTCGTCATCCACGGCGTGAACGACGCGCCGCACGCGCAGGACGACACGTATTACCTGAACGAGTCCCAGACCTGGTTGTACGGCAACGTCACGTCCAACGACAGCGACATCGACCACGGCGCCAGCCTGCATGCGGTCAGCTTCAACCGGGCGGCCCCGAGCTCGACGTTCTACACGACGTACGGCACGGCGCACATGACCGCGGCGGGCCAGTTGGTCTATCACATCAACGAAAGCGCGGTCGATTACCTGGCCACCAGCGACTTCCTGACCATCGACTTCAAGTACAAGGTCGCCGATTCCTCGAATGCCGCGGCTGGGGCGAACATCTCGATCGTCATCCAGGGCCAGAACGACAATCCGGACATCTACGGCAACATCACCGATACGACGTTGTACGAAGACTCGCTCACGGGCGTGTCGGGCAGCTACTCGTTCTCGGACGTCGATGCGGGCCAGGACGCACGGCTGCACGGCGTGAACGGCGTCACCGCGGTAACGGTGACCACGACGTCCGATTCGAGCACGAACGAATGGATCTCGGTGCAGGGTCTCTATGGCACCTTGCACTTCAGCGTGGACGGCTACTTCAGCTACGACCTGAACCTGGACGCGCAGGCACTGGCCCAGGGCGAAACCGCCTGCGAGACGTTCAGTTTCAGCGTGACGGACGCGCATGGCGGCGTGGCTTACGAGACGCTGCATCTGTCGCTGCACGGCGCGAACGACTCACCGGTAGCGGCGGACTTCGACTTTGCGCTGACCGCGGACGCAAGCACCAATGTCATGTCGCACGTGTCGGATGTCGACCATGGCGCCCATGTCGTCATCGTCGGGTTCGACGCGGGCTCGCTGAGCACGTCCATCGCCACTCCGTATGGCACGCTGTCGCTGTCGGAAAGCGGCCAGCTGTCGTTCAACCTCGACGAGACCTCGGTCGTCTCGCTCGGTGTCGGCGAGCACGTCACGCTGACATACAACTACACCGTGATGGATTCGTGGAGCGCCTCGGATACCGGCCAGCTCTCGATCGTGATCAACGGCGTCAATGACGCACCGACGGCCTCCAACGATTCGAACAGCCTGAGCGAGAACGCCGCAAGCGTTTCGGGGGACGTGCTGACGAACGACGACGATCCGGATCTCACCGACGTCCTCATCGTCGCCAACATCACCGCGACGGACGGCAAGCTGCACCTTTCCGGCAGCTTCGGCTACCTGACGATGGACTCGGCGGGCCACTACCAGTACCACCTGACAGATACTGCCGCGCAGTCGCTCACGGGGGACGACAGCTTCACCGAACACTTCCACTTCGCCATCAGCGACCAGAATGGCCTGACCGCGCCCGAAACGCTGACGATCACGGTCACGGGCCAGAACGACGACCCGGTTGCGAGTTCGGCCTTGCTCGGCATCTACGAAACGGGGACGAAGTCGGGTGACTTCCGCAGCGCCACTTCGGCGACGCTGGGTCTTCACAACCTCGTGTTCGACCATGACTTCGGGGATGCCCTTGACTTCAGCATCGCCACGAGCACGGACGGCAACTTCGCTCTGTCGCTGACGACGTCCCTCGGCTCCGCAACGGTGGACGCGAGTGGCATCCTGCACTTCTACGTCGACGAATCGGCAGTCAATCATCTCGCGCTGGGCGAGAGCGACAGCGTCACCATCGCGTACCGCGCCGTCGATCTTTCCGGGTCGAGCGACATCAATACCATCGTCGTGACCGTTCATGGCGCCAACGATGGACCGTCGGCCTCGGACAGTTCGGTCAGCGTCACCGCGGCCGCAAGCTTCGCCGCCCAGGGAACGGTCTCCTTCTCCGACCCGGACCACGGCGACTCCGTGCAGGTGGCGTCCGTCGACGGCGCCACATTCTCCAGCGGCTCGTGGACCACCGTCACGACGACGTGGGGGCACCTGTACATGTCCAGGGACGGTGCGTACAGCTTCACCGTCGATACGGCGAGCAACGCCGTGCAAGGGCTGGCGGACGGCGTCGTCCATCACGAGCTGTTCACGTATCACGTCGCCGACCTCGGCGGATTGACAGCCAGCGCGACGATCGACATCGCGATCACCGGCATCAACGACGCGCCCATTGCAGCATCGTTCGCGGTGTCCGCATACGAGTCCGGCACTTCCGTGACCGGATCGGACGGAACCGCGACGCTGGGCGGAAGCGATGTCGACGGCGACGACGTGCACGTGGTGGGCCTGTACAACGGCAGCAGCTACGTGCCGACGATCACCGTGCCCTACGGCAGCGCATCCGTCACTTCGTCGGGCAACTTCCACTTCAACCTCGACGAGACCGCGGCGAACGGGCTGGGCGTCGGCACCGACTACACGTTCACGATCGATTACAAGGTATCGGACAGCAACGGCGGCACCGACATCAACTCGGTGCAGATCACCGTCCACGGTGCGAACGACGCACCGGTTGCGGCCTCCGTGTCCGACTCGATCACCGAAGACACGGCGAGCATCGCGGGCAGCCTGCTGGCAGGCGCGACGGACCCCGACAGCGGGGACGCAGCGCATCTGCATGTGGCTTACGTCTCCGGTTCATCGGGCTCGCACATCTCCGGCGCGCACGGCTGGCTGTCGTTCACGACCGGCGGTGACTACAACTACCACCTCGACGTGAATGCCGCGCAGCACCTGACGGCGCTGCAGTCGACGGTCGACACGTTCACGTACACGATCTCCGACGGCCACGGCGGCACTTCCACCGCGCAGCTGAACATCACGATCGACGGCCAGAACGACAACCCGATCGCGGCGTCCGATTCGGCTTCGGTCACCGAGCTCGCGAATACGACGGTGGCCGCGACCACCTCGGGCGACGTGCTGGTCAATGATTCGGTCGGCGGCGTGTCGCAATCGATCTATGCGGTCACGCTGGACGGCGTGTCGATCAGCATGTCCAGTACGGTCACCGCGAGCGGCCTGTACGGGGAGCTGCATCTTTCGTCGGGCGGCCACTACACGTACTCGCTCGATAACGCGAATGTCACGGTGGATGCGCTGAACTCGGGCGACGTCCTGTACGACACGTTCCACTACAAGGCTTCCGACGGGTTCGGTCACTTCGCTTCCACGGACATCTTCATCACGATCAACGGCGTCGATGACGCGCCGGCTTTGAGCTCCACGGCCACGGGCGACGCGTACGAAGCCGGCCTGGGCTTCAGCGGTTCGTCGGCGACCGGCAGCTTGCTGTCGGTGGTCATCGACGTGGACGACGCGAACTCGGAGCTGCTGGTCCACAGCGTCGAAGGCGTGCTGTTCAGCGGCAGCGGCGCGCTCAGCGTGTCCGGCGCCTATGGCCAGTTGCACGTGTCGAGCCACGGCTACTACTCCTACGACCTCGACGACGCAAACTTCACGGTCGATGCCTTGCAGACCGGCGAGACGCTCACCGACTCCTTCACCTACCAGGTCCGGGATTCCAGCGGCAAGTGGGTCTCCAACACGATCGACATCACGATCCACGGCCACGACGATGCGCCGGTGGTCATCGACGTGTCGATGAGCGCGGCCGAAGCGGGGTCGACCTACGGCGGCATCGGCGCCTCCGGCAACATCCTCGCCCCGGGCGTCGCGAGCGACGTCGAGGGCGACTTGCTCTTCGTCGCGTCGGTGAGCGGCGCAAGTGCCAGCACGGACGTCGCCGGCGCATTCGGGTCGATCTCGGTCACCGTCAGCGGCCACTACCACTACGTCGTCGACGAGGCAGCAGCAGACTTCCTGTCCGCCAGTGCGACGACGACCGATACGTTCACCGTGAAGGTCGCGGACGGCCATGGCGGGTACGACCTCGCGGACATCACGATCGTCATCAACGGTGCGAACGATGCGCCTGTGGCCTACAGCACCCCGGCGACGATCATCGAGCAAGGTGTCGCGTCGGCCTCGGGCTACGTTTACGGCTCGGTGAGCTTCAGCGACGTCGACGTCGGCGATGGCGTCAGCGTCGTCTCGCTGGATAGCCTGAGCGCGATGTCCGAGCACGGCGATTTCGGCTGGCTCTACATCACCGCGAACGGCCACTACACGTTCTCGCTGGACCAGAGCAACGCGACGGTGGACTCACTGAATAGCGGCGCAGCGATCAGCGATGTGTTCCATTACCGCGTGTCCGACGGGCACAGCGGCACGGACATCGCAAGCATCGTGATCAACATCCACGGTGCGAACGACGCAGCATCGTTCGTGGGTGTGATGACGGGTTCCGTGGTGGAGGCCGGCGGCGTCGCGAACGTCACGGCGAACACTCCCAACGCCAATGCGGTCGTGGGAGTCTTCGATGTCGACAATACCAACGGCGCGCAGTCGGCGAGCGGCTCCGCCAATTACGGCCACTACGATGTCACGCCATCCGGGTCGTGGAACTACACCGTCGACAACGCGAATCTCGCGGTGCAGGCACTGAACACCGGCGACACCCTCTCTGATTCGTTCGACATCCAGGCCATCGATGGCACCACGCATGCGATCCTGATCACGATCCATGGCGCGAACGACGCGGCCGTGGTCGGCGGAACGCTCACGGGGAACGCCACCGAAGCCAGTGGGGTCAGCAATGGAACCGCCGGCACGGGCGCCAGTGGCACGGCGACGGACACCGATGTGGACAACACCGCCAACACATTCCAGGCCGTCGCTGCCGGGGCTGCGAGCAACGGCGGTCACGGCACCTGGGGCATCACGGCGGGCGGCGCGTGGACCTACACGGTCAATGAAAGCGACGCCGCGGTGCAGGCGCTCAACGCGGGCGGCACGCTGACGGACACGTTCACCATCCACTCGGCCGACGGGACGGCG
>DATLBJ010000096.1:0-2580 GCA_035526975.1 Ramlibacter sp. | reverse complement strand
AGGTCATGGTGATGATGAATTTCTGAAAGGAATGAAGATGAAAATGCAATTTGCAGTGTTGATGGTCGCAGGTGCGATGTCGCTCACGGCGCAGGCGAAGACGGTGAAGATGGAAGTGAACGGCATGGTGTGCGCGTTCTGCGCCCAGGGCATCGACAAGAAGCTTCGTGCCATGGCGCCCACGCAGAGCGTGCTGGTGAGCCTCGAGCACAAGGTCGTCGCGGTGCAACTGAAGGAAGGGCAGGACATCCCGGACGACACCCTGCGCACGACGCTCAAGGACGCGGGCTATGACGTGACTTCGATCGCAAGGGTCGACGATTCGGTCGACACGATCCGCAAGTCGGTCAAGGCGAAGTGAACACGCTGGAGAGCACGCGCCGGTTATCGTGGCTGTCGATTTTCACCAGCGCGGGCACGCTGGTCTGCTGTGCGCTCCCGGCGGCGATGGTGGCGATCGGGGCGGGGGCCGCGCTCGCGAGCCTCGCGGGGACCTTCCCGCAGCTGATATGGCTCTCGGAGCACAAGGTCGCGGTTTTCGCGCTGGCTGCGTTGATGCTTGCCGGTGCGGGAATTTTCCAGTGGCGTGCCAGGGCCGCGCCCTGCCCCGCGGATCCCGCGCTGGCGCTTGCATGCGAGCGAATGCGGCGATCGTCGCTGCGTATCTATCTGGTCTCGGTTGCGATCTTCATCATCGGTTTCTTCTTCGCGTTCGTGGCGCCCGCCCTGTGAACGGCGTCACGAGGATTCCTCCGGCGGGCGAACCTTGCTGAACATCGCCAGCAGCAACAGGTCGTAGACGATCTTCGAGGCGCCCGCGGCGACCAGCGGCCAGCCGAACGGTGAGGCCGCCAGCATCCACCCGGCGAGGAACGGACTCACCGCCGAGGCAAGGCTGCGCGGTACCGAGGTCACGCTCGCCGCGGCGGGGCGCTCTTCGGGCAACACGATCGCCATCACGTAGGAGCTGCGCGTCGGCACGTCCATCTGCGAGAGCGCGCTGCGTACCAGCAGCAGCACGACCACCATCGACAAGTCGGGCACGAAGGGAATCGCGACCAGGCAGAGATTCGCCGGCAGGTGCGTGAATACCATCGTGTTCACCAGCCCGATGCGTTTCGCGATTCGCACGGCGACGAGGAACGAAGCCGCGCTGAGGATGCCGGTCCAGAAGAAGATCAGGCCCGTGGTCGCCATCGACAGGTCGAAGCGCTGCAGCAGCCACAGGGCCACCATCGACTGCACCACGAAGCCGCCGCCGAACGCGTCGAGGCTGAAGAGCGCCGCGAGCGTGTAGACCGTCTTCGTCGATCTGGTGAGCGGCGCCGACGGAACCCGCACGTCCGACTCGAGCGCGCGCGGCAAGCCGCGATACACGACCGCGGTCGCGATGCCCAACAGCGCGTACAGCACGAACATCGCCTGCAGCGCGGAGCGTGCCGGAAGACCCCACGAATCCGAGGCCAGCGTGGGTAACCCGGCAGCGAGCGAACCCGCGGCCGCCACCAGCGACCCGACCACGCTGTAGCGCGCGAAGGTCGCCGTGCGTTCACTGTCGGTCACCACCCGCGACATCACGGCGTGCTCCAGCGGCAGGAACACGCTGACATCGCCGCTCGAAGGATTGAGCGTGCCCACGATCGCAATCAGCAGCAGCGGCCAGAAGTCGGCCACGGCAGCGAAGCCCAGGCCGGTCCCCACCATGAGAGCGGTCGCCGCAAGCAACAACGTGCGGTAGTGGTAGCGATGCGCGTGCAGGCCGACCGCGAGCGTGAGCAGCCCGGAGCCCAGCAGCGTGGCGGTCGCGATGATGCCGACTTGCAGCGCGCTGAACCCGAGCTCCAGGAGATACACCGGCAGCAGCAGGCTCACGAACCCGTCGCCGAAGGCTCGCAGGCCCTTGGCGACGAGCAGGCGCGTAACGGCGGGCGACGTCATGGCCCCGAGGCGAAGTCGTCGAACACGGTCACGCTGTCGGCCTTGGTCCACACGCCGACCGCGCCGCTGCCAACGATGTGCTTGTCGTCCAGCTCGATATACGACTTGCCGTCGAGGAGCACGCGGATGCGCGTACCGCGGAATTCCGCGCGCAGCACGTGCCATTGGTTCGTCGCGACGGGGGCGTCGACGTACTTGATCGTCTTGCGGCTGCCGCCCTCGGTGTAATAGAGCGACACGTTGTCCTCGAGCGCGTTGGCACGGGCGACGTAGTAATTGTCACCGTCCTTCCAGCGCCACACGAGCCCGCCCGCCTGGTCGCGCTTTCCCGAGATCGGCTTGAAGCGCACCTCGACGAAGCCATCGGCCAGCGTGCGCGACGGCATGACGCACCACGGGAAGTCGCCGCTGCCGGATTGCTTCAGCACGCGTTCGCCGCTCGGCGCACCGGGATCGCGCTCGATGGTCCATTGCGGCTTGCCGGACCCGGTGACGCCGGCCTTCCAGCCGGCCGGTGCCGTGCCCACTTCATACGATTCGAAGTTCACCACTTGCGCATCCATGTCCGCCTCCTCGTCAGTTGAACGCGAGACGCAGGATTGGACGGTGCGCTGTCTTGGAGGGAGAGATCCCGGGGGTCCT
>DATLBJ010000095.1:0-6247 GCA_035526975.1 Ramlibacter sp. | reverse complement strand
TCCGGGTCACGCCCGAGGACGATAGGCTCGTCGCCCTTGGCAATGCGGCGGGAAGTGTCGAGGCCCGGGCCCGAGATGTGGATTTCGAGCGCCATCGCGGCAATCGCGCGTCAGGCCCGCACGTTGAACTGGACGATAGGGGCGTCTTCGGCGCCGCGCTCACAGCCGAGCGCGAACTGCCCCTGGCCGACGAGGTAGCACTCGGTTCGACGCAGGACAACCGGCTCCGCCTGGTTGCCGAAGTACACCCACGTGCCGAAGCTCGAGCCGTCTTCCAGGACGAAGTGGCCGCCTCGCCATTGCACCGTGGCATGCACGCGCGACACACGGCCGTCGTTCATCGTGAGCGACGCCGTGATCGAGCGGCCGATCGTCATCTTTTCGCCGTCGGCGCCGACGTCGACTGTCTTGCCGGCTGCAGTGATCTCGAGCCGCGCTTCCTTCGTGGGCTTGAACATCGACACGCCCATTACCGTGGCTTCGGAATCGCGCTCCTGGTTCCACTCGACGCTGAAGACTTCGGTCACCTCCTGCTTGCCGCGCAGGTACATCGGCCCGAGGCTGCGCAACTGCGCTTGCTGGAAGGCCGGCAGCAAGTCCCGGACACGAGATGTCGTGAGGATCTGGTCGGCGCCCGCAAGGTCCGCGAGCCGCGCGGCGCTGTTCACCGCATCGCCGTAGCAATCGCCGTCGATCTCGACGACCTCGCCGGACTCCACGCCCATCTGCATCTGCACTGCATTGCCCGAGCCGCCCGGGTACACGGGCTTTTCCTTCAGGCGCGCCTGGATGGCCATGCACGCGGCGATCGCATCGGTCTCGGTCTGGAAGACGGTGAAGATGCCGTCCCCCAGCAGCTTGACCACGCGGCCGCTGTGCTCCTCGAAAGTCTTGGACAGCGCACCGGTGAGTTGCGTGACGAAGCGGCCCGCCGTCTCGTCGCCGAGGCGCTCGAAAATGCCGGTGCTCCCGACAAGGTCCGCGAAAACTACGGTGGCCATTGCCGGGCCATTCTATTCGGCAGCGCATCAGGAGCAAACTGGTGCATGTGGGCATGCATCACGCTTCGCGCATGAAGAAAGCCCACCGCAGTGGGCTTCTGGATGATTGGTCGGCGTGGCGGGATTCGAACTCGCGACCCCTTGCACCCCATGCAAGTGCGCTACCAGGCTGCGCTACACGCCGAGCCTTCCATTCTATCCGAGAGGAAGGGCGCTCAGTGCGTGTTGGACAGCAGGTCGCGAATCTCGAAGAGCTCGCGCCGCACGAGCAGCATCTTTTGCGAGAACAGGTCGCGCTCTTCAGGCGGCGCGCTGTCCTCGAAATCGTAATTCGGGTCCTCGACCTCGATGACTTCAACGCCTTCGAGCATCACCTCGCCGGCGCGGCGCTTGTCGCGCTCGACCTGGACGATCTCCTGGAGCTTGTTGCGCGCGCCGCTGATCGTGAAGCCCTGGTCGTAGAGCAGGTCGCGGATGCGGCGGATCATCAGCACCTCATGGTGCTGGTAGTAGCGGCGGTTCCCGCGCCGCTTCATGGGCCGCAGCTGCGTGAACTCCTGCTCCCAATACCGTAGCACGTGGGGCTTGACGCCACACAGCTCGCTGACTTCCCCGATCGTGAAGTAGCGTTTGGCCGGGATTGCCGGGAGGCCTTTCTCCATTGAAATCAATGTTGTACGTGAGAAAGTTGCAAGGTTACTCTAAGAAACGCGCAGGCGCAAAGCACCCCCCGACAGGCGTTGCTTTTTGGCGTTTGAACGGTGGGAAAAGACACTGGATGCCGGGTCAAGTCCGGCATGACAAGCCGTCATTGCGGGCTTAACCCGCAATCCAGCGGCTTTCAGCGATCCTCGGCGACAGGGGTGCCCTGGATCTGCTCCTTGAGCTTGTGGCTGGCGTGGAAAGTGACCACGCGGCGCGCCTCGATCGGGATCGCCTCGCCCGTGCGCGGGTTGCGCCCGGGCCGCGGCGCCTTCGTGCGAATCTGGAAATTGCCGAAGCCGGAGATCTTCACGTCCTGGCCATCGACCAGGCTCGACGCGATCAGGTCGAAGAACGCGTCGATCATGTCCTTGGATTCGCGCTTGTTCAGCCCGATCTGCTCGAACAGCAGTTCGGCGAGCTGTGCTTTCGTGAGCGCGGGGGTTTCGAGGCTTTCGACCGCGAACTCGATGATGTCTTCAGGCTTGTTCATTGTTGTCACGGCGTGCATGTCATCCCCTCAGGCGGCCGCCCGTGCGGCTCGCCACTTCCCCGACGATGGCCCGGACGGCAGCCTCGATCTGTTCGTCGGTCAGTGTCGCGTCGTTGCTCGCGAGCGTCAAGCGAAGGGCAACGCTCTTCTCATCCTGCGCCATGCCGGCGACGGCTTGCTTGGGTTTGTAGACGTCGAAGAGGAATGCGTCACGCAGCAAGCCACCCGTGGCCGCCGCGTTGATGGCACCCAGGATCGCGTCGTGCGTGACGGCGTCCTTCACGACGAGAGCGATGTCGCGCTGCGCAGGCTGGAAGCGCGGCACGGCTTCGAATGAAGGCACGTCGCGTTGCGTCACGGCGTCGAGGTCCAGCTCGAACAGCACTGGCGCATGCGCGAATTCCCATTGCTGCCGCCAGCGTGGATGCAATTCACCGACGACGCCGATCTCGCGTCCCCGCAGCCATATGGCGGCACAGCGTCCGGGATGCATCGCGGGATGCACCGCGGGCTTGAATCCGGCGCCGAGCGGGGCGAGCAGCGCTTCGACATCGCCCTTGACGTCGAAGTAGTCGATCTGCGACTCCTTGCGGCCCCACTGCAATCCATCGGCGCTGCCGTAGGCCAAGCCCGCGACGCGCATCGGCTGGCGAACGCCGTGCACGGTGGTGTCCGTCGTCTTCACGGCATCGTCGCGCACGAACACGCGCCCGATCTCGAACACGCGTACACGCTCCGCCTTGCGATCGACGTTGAACTTCAGCACCTGCAGCAGCGAACCGATGAGCGAAGAGCGCATCACGCTCATCTGGCTCGCGATCGGG
Organism: Ramlibacter sp.; assembly: GCA_035526975.1. GTDB lineage: Bacteria > Pseudomonadota > Gammaproteobacteria > Burkholderiales > Burkholderiaceae_C > Ramlibacter. Next base: position 3,227 of record DATLBJ010000095.1, on the reverse strand, counting down.
TTCAGGAGCTTCACGGGGTTGGCGTTGCCGGCGAGATCCCTCTCCCAGCCCTCTTCGACGAAGCTGAAGTTGATCGTCTCGAAGTATCCGAGCGATGCGAGCTGGCGGCGAACGGCGAAGCGGCTGCGCTGCGACTCGGGACGTACACGGGCAGTGATCGGTGCAAGCGGAGGCGTCGTCGGGAGGTTGTTGTAGCCGACGATGCGGGTGACCTCCTCGATCAGGTCTTCCTCGAGGGTCATGTCGAAGCGGTACGAGGGCGGGGTGACAGTGATCGTCCCGCCCTTTGCTTCGGCGGGCAGGCCGAGGCGCTTGAATGCGTCGAGGCATTGCCCTTCGGTCACGGGCATGCCGATCACCTTCGAGGCGCGCGACACGCGCAGCGTCACGGGCTTGCGCTCCGGCAGCTTCGCGATGTGGTCATCCATCGGCCCCGCTTCGCCGCCGCAGATATCGATGATCAGGCGGGTGATGTATTCGATGTGCTCGACGGTCTGGCCCGGGTCGACGCCGCGCTCGAAACGATGCCCGGCATCGGTCGAGAAGTTGTAGCGGCGCGACCTGCCCTGGATTGCCTCGGGCCACCAGAACGCCGCTTCGACGTAGACATTCTTCGTGTCGTCGGAGACGGCCGTTGCATCGCCGCCCATGATGCCGGCCAGCGACTCCACTTCCTTGTCGTCCGCAATCACGCCGACGTCCGCATCGACTTCGACTGTATTGCCGTTCAGCAACTTGAGTTGCTCTCCCGGCTTGCCCCAACGGACGTCGAGGGCCCCGTGAATCTTGTCGTAGTCGAAGATGTGCGACGGTCGGCTGAATTCGAACATGACGTAGTTGGAGATGTCCACCAGCGCCGTCACGCTGCGCTGGCCGCAACGCGCGAGGCGATCCACCATCCACTGCGGCGTCTTCGCTTTCGTATTCACGCCGCGCACGATGCGGCCGGAAAAGCGGCCGCACAGCTCGGGCGCCGACACCTTCACTTTCAGCCTGGCGTCGTTCTTCGGCTGCACTGCCTCGAACTTCGGTTGCTTCAGCGGCGCGCCGGTCAGTGCGGACAGTTCGCGGGCCACGCCGTACACGGACAACGCATGCGCGAGGTTCGGCGTGAGCTTGAGCGTGAACACGTGGTCGTCGAGCGCGAGCACGTCGCGCACGTTCTTCCCGACGGGCGTGGTCGCATCGAGTTCGAGCAGCCCCGCGTGGTCTTCGCTCAGCTTGAGTTCGCGCGCGGAGCAGAGCATGCCCTGGCTGTCGACACCGCGCAGCTTGCCCACCTTGATTTCGAACGGTTTGCCTTCTTCATCGGGCGGCAGCACGGCGCCGACCAGTGCAGTCGGCACCTTGATGCCCACACGCGCATTCGGCGCACCGCACACGATGTTCAGCAACGCGCCCTGCCCCACATCCACCTGGCACACGCGAAGGCGATCGGCATTGGGGTGCTGCACGCATTCCTTGATCTCGCCAACCACGACCTTGTCGAAGGGCGGCGCGACGGGGCGGAGGTCTTCGACCTCGAGCCCGCCCATCGTGAGCGTCTCTGCGATCTGCTGTGTCGACAGCGGCGGGTTGCAGTACTCGCGCAGCCAGGACTCGGGGAATTGCATCTTCTTCTCGTCTTAACGGAACTGGCGCAGGAAACGGATGTCGCCGTCGAAATACAGGCGCAGGTCGTTCACGCCGTAACGCAGCATCGTCAGGCGGTCGGGGCCCATGCCGAAAGCGAAGCCGATGTACTTCTCGGGATCGAGGCCCATGTTGCGCACGACTTGCGGGTGCACCTGCCCCGACCCGGCCACTTCGAGCCACTTGCCCGCGAGCGGTCCGCTCTGGAACTGGATGTCGATCTCGGCGCTCGGCTCGGTGAACGGGAAGAAGCTCGGGCGGAAGCGAAGTCGCAGGTCGCTCGTTTCGAAGAACGTGCGGCAGAAATCGGTGAAGACGACCTTCAGGTCCTTGAAGCTCACGTTCTCGCCCAGCCACAGGCCTTCGCACTGGTGGAACATCGGCGAGTGCGTCGCGTCGCTGTCGACGCGATACGTGCGGCCCGGGGCGATCACGCGGATCTCGGGCATCGCTTTGCCGGCGTACTTCTTCGCATGCGCCTGCGCATAGCGGATCTGCATCGGGCTCGTGTGCGGCCGCAGGTTGTACGGGATGCCGTCGTCGCCCTTGATGTCGACGTAGAAGGTGTCCTGCATCGAGCGCGCGGGGTGGTTCGGCGGGTTGTTCAGCGACGTGAAGCTGTGCCAGTCGCTTTCGAGCTCGGGGCCGTCGGCCACGTCGAAGCCCATGCTGGCGAAGATCTGTTCGATGCGCTCCATCGTGAGGCTCACCGGATGCAAGGCGCCGGGTTCGCGATGGCGGCCCGGCAAGGACACATCCAGGGCTTCGGCCTTGAGCTGCGTCTCAAGCTCCGCGTCCGCGAGCTGCTGGCGGCGGTCGTTCAGCGCCGCCTCGATCGCCTGCTTGGCCTGGTTGATCGCGGCGCCGCGCGACTTCTTCTCGTCGACGGAGAGCGCACCGAGGCCCTTCATCAGGTCGGTGATCCGACCGGACTTGCCGATGAATTGCGCCTTCGCGTTCTCGAGGTCGGCCGGTGCCGCGGCCCTGGAGAATGCTTCACGCGCTGCTGCGACGATGGAATCGAGTTCGTTGCTCATTAAAAAAACAGGGCCAGGGCATCAAGCCCTAGCCCTGCCTTGATTGGTTTCGAATCAAGCAGCCAGCTTGGCCTTGACTTGCTCCACGATGCCCGTAAACGCCACCGGGTCGTGCACGGCGATATCGGCGAGGACCTTGCGGTCGATCTCGATACCGGCCTTGCGGATACCGTTGGCGAACTGGCTATACGTCAGGCCGTTCTCACGGGCCGCGGCGTTGATACGCGCGATCCAGAGCTGGCGGAACACGCGCTTCTTGGCGCGGCGGTCACGGTAGGCGTACTGGCCCGCCTTCATCACCGCCTGCTTGGCGATGCGGAAGACGTTGCCGCGGCGGCCGCGGAAACCCTTGGCGAGGGCGAGAACCTTCTTGTGGCGGGCGCGAGCCGTTACACCACGTTTGACGCGAGGCATGTATTTCTCCTTGTCCGTTAGATGCCGGCACCCGGCAACATGGCCGCCATGTGACCCATGTTGGTCTCATGGACGCCCGTGGGGCCGCGCAGGTGGCGCTTGTTCTTGGTGGACTTCTTGGTCAGGATGTGACGCTTGAAGGCC
>DATLBJ010000094.1:0-2110 GCA_035526975.1 Ramlibacter sp. | reverse complement strand
ATGCGTATTGCGGCTGCGGCCTGCGTTGTCGTCTGTCTCGGCATGGCATTGCCGGCAGGCATCTTGCGCGCTCAGGATGGCGTGTACCCAAACAAGCCGGTGCGGCTCGTGGTGCCTTTCGCACCGGGCGCATCGACCGACACGCTCGCGCGTCTCATCGGCCAGAAACTGGCGGAATCGCTGGGGCAACAGTTCATCACCGACAACCGGCCCGGCGCGGGCGGTGCCATCGGCGCCGAAACCGTCGCGCGCGCGGCGCCCGACGGCTACACATTGATGCTCGCGAACCCCGGACCGCTGCTCAACAACGCGCTGCTGCGCAGGAAACCGCCGTACGCGTATACCGACTTCGCGGCCATCGTGTACATCGGTTCGACGCCGACGATTCTCGTCGCGAATCCGAAGTTTCCGCCGAACGACGTGAAGGAACTCGTTGCGTACGCGAAGACCAATCCCGGCAAGGCGACGTGGGGCTCGTCGGGCGTCAGCAGCAACCCGCACGTGGCGCTGGAGCTCCTTAAGAAGGCAACGGGTGTGCATATCACGCACGTGCCGTACAAGGGCAGCGCGCCGGCGCTCACCGACACCGTCGGGGGACAGATCGACGGTCTCTACACGACGACGGTCACTGCCGAAGCCATGATCAGGAGCGGACGCGCGAAAGTGCTGGGCATCGCGGGTCCTCGCCGGATCGCGCTCCTGCCCAATGTGGCGACGCTGGTCGAGCAGGGCATCACGGGCGCGGACATCCTGCTGTGGATCGGCCTCGTGACCACCGCGAAAGTCCCGCGGCCGATCATCGAGAAGCTCAATGCCGAGATGAACCGCACGCTCCAGATGCCGGACGTGAAGCAGCGCTTCGATCAGCTCGGCATGGATGTGGAAGGCGGAACACCGGCGCGCTTCGAGAAGTTCATCCGGGCGCAGGCCGAGGCGCTGCAGGGATTGATCAAGGCGGGCGTGCTGCCCATGGAATAAATTTTTTCTGGAAGAAAAAATCATGACCGATAGCACGAAGAACGTGTCGCAGCCCAGTGACTGGAAACTGATCGTCGAGAAGGACGTGAAGATTCCGATGCGCGACGGCGCAATCCTGTACGCGGACGTGCTGCGGCCGGACACGGGCGGGGAGCGTGTGCCTGCGATCATGAACATCGGGCCGTATCAGAAAGACCGCCTGTGGATTCCGCCGCACGATCTCGAAGAGGAAGCGAACCCGTATCTCGCGTGGGAGACCGGCAATCCCCTCTACTGGTGTCCGCGCGGCTACGCGATCGTGCGCGTCGATGCGCGCGGCTCGGGCAAATCACCGGGGCAGTCGGACCCGAGCTCGTACGCGGAAGCTGTCGATTTCTACGACGCGATCGAATGGACCGCAAAACTGCCGTGGTGCTCGGGCAACATCGGCACGCTCGGCGTCTCCTATCACGCGAACTGCCAGTGGCGCGTCGCGAAGCTCCAGCCGCCGTCACTGAAAGCGATCATCCCGTGGGAAGGCCGCGCCGATCTCTATCGCGACCAGGCCTTTCACGGCGGAATTTACGCGATGGGGTTCTTCGCGAACTGGGTCGCGACCAACATGGCGCACCACATCATGGGCCGGGCGCGCAGCTACAACCCGGGCGCGTTCAACAACAACATGGTGTGGAACTGGGTCAACCAGAACCTCGATTCCGAGTTCTGGCGCCAGCGCAGCGCCGACTGGTCGAAGACGACCGTGCCGCTATTCAGCGTCGGCAACTGGACCGGCGCGGGGCTGCACCTGCGCGGCAACATCGAAGGCTTCGTGAACGCCGCATCGAAGCACAAGAAGCTCCGCATCCACAGCGGCACGCATTTCCATCCCTTCCATTCCGAAGAAGGCCGGCTCGACCAGTTGCGCTTCTTCGATCAGTGGCTGAAGGGCAAGGACACCGGGATCATGGACGAGCCGCCGGTCAAGCTCATGATCCGCACCGGCGGCGGCGATTTCAGCACGTACAAGTACCGCTTCGAAAACGAGTGGCCGCTCGCGCGCACGCAGTGGACGACGCTGTATCTGAAGGCGAACGCGAAGTCGCAAAGCAAAGATGGCGAGCCCGAAGGCGAGCTCATGCCTTCAGCGGTGCAG
>DATLBJ010000093.1:0-38070 GCA_035526975.1 Ramlibacter sp. | reverse complement strand
TTGTGTCTCCTTGGGTCTTGTGTCAGCGGGTCGGGTGAGTCATGTGCGATTGGCCTTGCGCCAGCTCGCGGTAAAGCGGGAATGCGACTTGTCCATGTGCGCCTGCATCGCCGCGCGGGCGGCTTCGGCATCGTGGGCGCGGATCGCTTCGTAGATGGCTTCGTGCTCGCCGATGGCGGTGCGCCACGACGGCACGTTTTCGAACCAGTCGCCCAGCCGCTCGAACAAGGGTCCGCGGCGCGCGTCCCAGAACATCTGAACGGTATCGACCAGCACGGTGTTGCCCGCGGCTTCGGCGATGGCGGTGTGGAACGCGCGATCGCCCGCGGTCGGGGCGATGCCGCGCTCGGTGTCTTGCTGCATCAGCTCGATCGCGTCACGGATCGCGCCGACGTGCTTGCGTTTGGCCTCGCGCGCGGCAATCGAGGCGATCTCGCCTTCGATCACGCGCCGTGCGCGAATCAATTCGAGCGGCCCCCATTCGTTGTCGGGAACTTTCGCCTTGGTTTCGATGCGCCGCTGCTTGCGGTCGAGCACGAAGACGCCGGCGCCCGTGCGCACTTCGACGTACCCTTCGACTTCGAGCGCGATCAGCGCCTCGCGCACGGAAGGCCGGCTCACGCCCAGCTGCTTGGCCAGGTCGCGCTCCGCGGGCAGCCGCGCGCCCGGCTTGAATTCGCCCTTCCCGATGAGCGTGCGCAGCTGCTCGGCGATCTGCCGGTACAGGCGCTTGGGCTCGAGGGTTTGAAGGGGCATACGGGTTGTCGCTGATTGGCCAAGTGGTCAGGCCAATTAATATCGAACCAAACAACGGGCCGGGCATCCGGCAAAACCCGAAGGGGCAACATGAGATTGCAAGGAAAGACGGTGCTCGTCACCGCGGCGGGCCAGGGCATCGGACGCGCGTGCGTGCTCGCGCTCGCGGCGGAAGGGGCCAACGTCTGGGCGACCGACGTGAACGAAAAGCTGCTCGCGTCGTACGAAGGTGTGGAGCGCGTGCGGGCGCAGCGCCTCGACGTACTCGACAAGTCCGCAATCGGCAAGACGGTTGGCGCGATGCCCGCCGTCGACGTGCTCTTCAACTGCGCGGGCTTCGTTCACAGCGGCACCGCGCTGCAGGCCACCGATGAAGAGTGGAATTTCGCGCTCAATCTCAACGTGCGCGCACAGTTCTGGACGATCCAGGCGGCGTTGCCGCGCATGCTCGAGGCCGGGCGTGGCAGCATCATCAACATGGCCAGCGTGTGTTCCAGCATCAAGGGGCTGCCGAATCGCTTCATCTACGGGACGACCAAGGCAGCGGTGATCGGCCTGACGAAAAGCATCGCCGCGGACTATGTCGCCGACGGCATCCGCTGCAATGCGCTGTGCCCCGGCACGGTCGACACGCCGTCGCTGCAAGACCGGATCAATGCCAATGCGGATCCGGAAGCGGCACGCAAGGCGTTCGTCGCGCGCCAGCCGATGGGGCGGCTCGCAAAAGCGGAGGAGATCGCGCCGCTCGTGGTCTTCCTCGCCAGCGATGAATCCATCTTCGTCACCGGACAGACCTACGCCATCGACGGCGGGATCACCATATGAACCAGCTCGATTTCAAGGGACGGCATGCCGTCATCACCGGCGGGGCGACGGGGCTGGGGTTCGCGATAGCGCAAAGGCTGTTGCAATCCGGCGGCAGCGTGACCCTGTGGGACAGGGACGAGCGCGGCGCGTCCGACGCCGTGACGCGGCTCGGGAAAGGCGCTTCATCCGTCGCGGTCGACGTCGCCGACATCGCGTCCGTGCAAGCGGCCGTGAAGGAAACCTTGCGTCATTCGCCGCGCATCGACGCGCTCGTGAACAGTGCGGGCATCACGGGTCCGAACACGAAGGTGTGGGAGTACCCGGTGGACGCGTGGCAGCAGGTGATGTCCGTGAACCTCAATGGCCTGTTCCATTGCTGCCGCGAAGTCGTGCCCGTGATGCGCGATGGCGGCTACGGGCGCATCGTCAATATCGCATCGGTCGCGGGCAAGGACGGCAACCCGAATGCCAGCGCGTACAGCGCAAGCAAGGCCGCGGTGATTGCGCTGACGAAATCGCTGGGCAAGGAACTGGCCGACACGCAGGTCCGCGTCAACTGCGTGACGCCCGCTGCCGTGAAGACCGCCATCTTCGACCAGATGACCGAGCAGCACATCCAGTTCATGCTCTCGAAGATCCCGATGGGCCGCTTCGGCACGCCGGAAGAAATCGCTTCGCTCGTCGGCTGGCTGTGCACGGAAGACTGCTCGTTCTCCACCGGCGCGGTGTTCGACTTGTCGGGCGGCCGCTCCACCTACTGATCACAACGAGGAAAGAAGAAATGAAACTGCTTCGCTATGGCAACCCCGGCAAGGAAAAGCCCGGCCTGCTCGACTCCGACGGCAATATCCGCGACCTGTCCGGCGTCGTCGCCGACATCGGTGGGGCCCAGCTCGGCGCGGTGGCGATGGCGAAATTGCGCAAGGCGAACCCATCGAAGCTGCCGCTGGTGCGCGGCAACCCCCGCATCGGCTGCCCGGTCAATGGCGTGGGAAAGTTCATTGCGATCGGTTTGAACTACGCCGACCACGCGGCCGAATCCGGTGTGCCGATCCCGAAGGAGCCGGTGGTGTTCATGAAGGCCACTTCGTGCATCCAGGGCCCGAACGATCCGGTGATGTTGCCGCGCGGCTCGACCAAGACCGATTGGGAAGTCGAGCTCGGCATCGTCATCGGGACGAAGGCGCGCTACGTCGCGAAGAAGGACGCGTTGGCGTACGTGGCCGGCTACTGCGTGATCAACGACGTGAGCGAGCGCGAGTACCAGCTCGAGCGCGGCCCGCAATGGGACAAGGGCAAGGGCTGCGACACCTTCGGCCCGATCGGCCCGTGGCTGGTCACGCCCGACGAGATCGAGAACGTGCAGCGCCTCGACATGTGGCTGGACGTGAACGGCAAGCGCATGCAGAAGGGCAACACGCGCACGATGATCTTCGACTGCGCCAAGCTCGTGAGCTACGTCAGCCACTTCATGACGCTGATGCCCGGCGACGTGATCACCACGGGCACCCCGCCCGGCGTGGGCCTGGGAATGAAGCCGCCGACGTACTTGAAGAGGGGCGACGTGGTGACGCTCGGCATCCAGGGTTTGGGCGAGCAGCGGCAGGACGTGCTGGCGTTCAGGTTGTGAAGCTCCTCGTACGCGCTCTTTGCGTCGTCCTGGCGGCGCTGCTTTGCGCGTGCGGTGGCGGAGGAGGGGGCGGCACGAATGTCCCGCCGCCTGCGCAGATCGGCCGGACCGAAGCCCTCTCGGTGATGTCGGCCAGCACGGGCTACACGTACCCGATCAATGTTTACCTGCCGCCCCAGTACGACGCGAATGCATCGGCGCACCTGCCCGTGATCTTCGCGGTCGACGGCGATGCGCAGTTCGGCTACGACAACAACGGGACGCGATTCGACGCCCTGCGCACCGCTCTACAGCAGCGCGGGACGGCCGCGATCCTCGTGGGCGTCGGCGGGACGGTCCGGCGCAACACCGATTTCCTTCCGCCGGGCTCGCTCGCCTATCACACCTTCCTCACGCAGGAACTCGTGCCGGCGATCGACGCGCGCTACCGCACCGATACGGCAAAGCGCATCCTCAGCGGGCTGTCTTACGGAGGGACGATCGTGTTTTTCGCGTTCGCGTACGAGGGCGCAGGCCCGGTCACATTCAGACAGTTCTGGTCGACGGAGACTTCGCCGGTGAACATCGCGGGCCAGCTGGAGGCCGCGGAAGCGCAGCTACATGCCGCGGCGCAGGGAAAAACGGTTCCGGTGACCTTGTTCCTCGCGGGCGCGACGAGCGCGGTGACCAATGGGGTCTACGTCGACAGCCTGTACCAGCTCGTGCTGTCGCACCACTACACGGGGCTCGATGTCGAAGAGGTGATGTACGCGACCTCGCACGTGGGCGCCGACCTGCCGGCTTTCAACGAAGCGATCACGCGCTTCCTGCAGTGATGCGTTTCAGTGCATCGTCGGGCAGACGGCCGGCGTGCTGACTTCGCGGCCGATCATGGCGCGCGCATAGAGATAGTTGTTGCGTGCGCGTTCCGAGAGGGCATTGAGGTCGACATGGCCTTCCTGGTCGCACGGAAAGGCGTACCCGCGGCCCGGGTCGAACAGCGACTGGAAGCGCAACTGGAATTCGATGGACGGGTTCATTGTGGTGGGCTCCGCTTTCGTTCGGTACGGCTTCATCTTGATTGATGCAACGCGCCGCTCCCATCGGCGGACGACCACGCTTGCACTCGGTTCGTAGCGATTCGTTTCGTGCGCGTGCGGCTTGCCCCCATAGGAATGCGCTGACCGGCGTGCAGGCGCAATATGGCTGAGGCAACGGCGTTTCGCTGACATGCGCTGCAGTGCAGCACAGCTGTGCTGCCGGGTTTTCCCCGCCGGACCCTAGGAGCGCCCCTCTAGACGTCAAGGATGTCGCACCCGCAAGGGCGATTGATGCAAAATAGAACGACCGTTCGTTTATTTGCTGCACTCCATGTCCGTCACCGAACTGCCGAACAAGCGCCCCTCGCGCGAAGGCCGCGCCATGCAAAAAGGCCAGCAGACCAAGGCCGCGATCGTCGATGCCGCGCTTGGCCTGGCCACGCACATCGGCCTCGAGGGCTTGTCCATCGGCGCGCTCGCCGACGTCACGCAGATGAGCAAGTCGGGCGTCTTCGCGCATTTCGGTTCGCGCGAGGAACTGCAGATCTCGGTCATCCGCGAATACCACCGCCGCTTCGAGGACGAGGTGTTCTACACGGCCACACGCGAAGCGCGCGGCTTGCCGCGCCTGCGTGCGATGTTCGCCAACTGGATGAAGCGCACCTCGGTCGAGATCGACTCGGGCTGCATCTACATCTCCGGTGCGGTCGAGTTCGACGACCGGCCGGGCCCCGTGCGCGATGCACTCGCCAGCTCGGTGATGACGTGGCACGGGGCGCTGCGCCGCGCGATCGAGGGCGCGAAGGCCGAAGGCCACCTGCAGCCCGACGTCGACGAAGAACAGATGCTGTTCGAGATCCACGGCCTCATCCTCGCGCTCCATTACGAAGCACGCTTCCTCAAGCAAAGCGGCGCGTACGCGCGTGCCAACCGCGGCTTCGAGAACATCCTGCGGCGCTACGGCGCACCGCCCAAGAAATCCACCAAGGCTTAAGGAGCACCCAGCATGCCTTCCTACACTCCTCCCATCCGCGACATGCAGTTCGTGATGCACGAAGTGCTCAAGGTCGCCGACGAATACAAGGCGATGCCGCGGCACGCCGACGTCGACGTCGACACCATCAATGCCATCCTCGAGGAGGGCGGCAAGTTCGCATCGGAAGTGACCTTCCCGCTCAATCGCGGCGGCGACGAGGAAGGCTGCAAGCTCGACCCCAAGACGCATGAAGTCACGACCCCGAAGGGCTTCAAGGAGGCGTACCACAAGTACGTCGAAGGCGGCTGGCCGGCGCTGTCGTGCGATCCGCAGTACGGCGGCCAGGGCCTGCCCATCGTCGTGAACCAGGCGTTCTACGAAATGTTGAACAGCGCCAACCAGGCGTGGACCATGTACCCGGGCCTCACGCACGGCGCGTACGAATGCCTGCACACGCACGGCACGCCCGAGCAGCAGCAGACGTACCTGCCCAAGCTCACGAGCGGCGAATGGACCGGCACCATGTGCCTGACCGAGCCGCATTGCGGCACCGACCTCGGCATGCTGCGCACGAAGGCCGAGCCGCAAGCCGACGGCACGTACAAGATCACCGGCAACAAGATCTTCATCAGCGCCGGCGAGCACGACATGGTCTCGAACATCGTGCACCTCGTGCTTGCACGGCTGCCCGATGCGCCCAAGGGAAGCAAGGGCATCAGCCTGTTCATCGTGCCCAAGTTCAACGTGAACAAGGACGGCACGCTCGGCTCGCGCAACGGCATCTACTGCACGGGCCTGGAGCACAAGATGGGCATCCACGGCAACGCGACGGCGCAGCTTGCGCTCGATGGCGCGATCGGCACGCTCGTCGGCCAGCCGAACAAGGGCCTGCAGGCGATGTTCGTGATGATGAATGCCGCGCGCATCGGGGTTGGCATGCAGTCGCTGGGCCTGACGGAAGTGGCCTGCCAGAATGCGCTGGCGTACGCGAAGGAGCGCATCCAGATGCGTGCGCTGTCCGGCCCGAAGGCGAAGGACAAGCCCGCCGACCCGATCATCGTGCACCCTGACGTGCGCAAGATGATCCTCACGGCCAAGGCGTACGCCGAGGGCGGGCGGGCGCTCACGATGTTCTGTTCGCTGCTGATCGACCGCGAGCTGCATCACCCCGACGAGAAGGTGCGCAAGGAAGCCGAGGAACTCGTCGCGCTCCTCACGCCGATCGTCAAGGCGTTCATCACCGACAACGGCTGGATCGCGACATCGGCTTGCATGCAGGTGTTCGGTGGCCACGGCTACATCAAGGAGTCGGGCATGGAGCAGTTCGTGCGCGATGCCCGCATCAACATGATCTACGAAGGCACGAACACGGTGCAGTCGCTCGACCTGCTGGGCCGGAAGGTGCTCGGCAACAACGGCGCCACGCTGAAGAAGTTCGGCAAGCTCGTCGGGCAGCTGGTCGAGGAAGAAGGCGTGAACGAGAAGATGGCCGAGTTCATCAACCCGCTCGCGTACCTCGGCGACCAGATCACGAAGTTCACCACCGAGATCGGCTTCAAGGCATTCCAGAACCCGGACGAAGTCGGCGCGGCCGCGGTCGACTACCTGCGCGTGGCCGGCCACCTGGTGTTCGGCTACTTCTGGGCGCGGATGGCGCAAGTCGCGCTGCGCGAAATCGCAAACGGCAACACCGATCCGTTCTATCCAGCCAAGCTGCAAACCGCGCGGTTCTACTTCGCGAAGCTCTATCCGGAGACGGCGACGCTGATGCGCACGGCGCGCACGGGCCTGAAGCCGCTGATGGACACGGACCTGGCGCTCGCATGAATACCGAAACTTGTCACGCCGGACTTGATCCGGCATCGCGAGCGTTCGAACGCCAACGACGCCGGATCAAGTCCGGGGTGACAGCGTTGCTGTTGTTCGGCGCAGTTTCTGCATTCGCGCAGATGTCCCCCGTCGGCCTGTGGCGCAACATCGACGACAAGACCGGTGAAGTCAAGGCCGAGATCCGCATCGTCGAGTCGAACGGTGCGGTCAGCGGCCGCATCGAGAAAGTCCTGAAGAAGGACGCGAAGCCCGACGAGAAGTGCGGCAAGTGCGAGGACGACCGCAAGGACAAGCCGATGGTGGGGCTGGAGATCATTCGCGGCGCGAAGATTCTCGATCCGGAAAACGGCCGCGAGTATCGCCTCGAGCTCACGCCGATCGAAGGCGGCAAGACGCTGCAGGTGCGCGGCTTCTTCGGGCCGTTCTACCGGACGCAAACCTGGCTGCGCGCGCAGTAGGAAATCAACATGAGTCGATTCAACGTGAAGAAAGTCGCCGTGCTCGGCGCAGGCGTGATGGGCGCGCAGATTGCCGCGCATCTCGTCAATGTGAAAGTCCCGGTCGTCCTGTTCGACCTGCCTGCGAAGGAAGGACCGAAGAACGGCGTGGTGACCAAGGCCGTCGACGGCCTGAAGAAGCTCAAGCCGTCGCCGCTCGGCGTGGCGGCCGATGCGGACCTGATCCAGCAAGCGAACTACGAAGAGCACATGGCGCTGCTCGGCGAGTGCGATCTCGTGATCGAAGCGATCGCCGAGCGCATGGACTGGAAGCTGGACCTGTACAGAAAAATAGCGCCGCACCTCGCGCCGCATGCGATCGTCGCATCGAACACGTCGGGCCTGTCGATCACGAAGCTGTCCGAGGCTCTGCCGGCGGAGATCAAGCCGCGCTTTTGCGGCATCCACTTCTTCAACCCGCCGCGGTACATGGTCCTGGTCGAGTTGATCGCCACCCCGACGACCGACGCGCACATCCTCGACGACCTCGAGACCTTCGTGACCACGGCGCTCGGCAAGGGCGTGGTGCGCGCGAAGGACACGCCGAACTTCATCGCGAACCGCGTCGGCATCGCGGGGATGCTTGCGACGATGAAAGAGGTCGAGAAGTCCGGCCTCACGTATGACGTCGTCGACGACTTGACGGGCAAGAAGCTGGGTCGCGCATCGAGCGGCACGTTCCGCACCGCGGATGTTGTGGGGCTCGACACGATGGCGCACGTGATCAAGACGCTGCAGGACAACCTGAACGCCGAGACCGATCCGTTCTACGCAAGCTTTGCCACCCCGAAGGTGCTGGCCACGTTGCTCGAGATGGGCAACCTCGGGCAGAAGTCGAAGGCCGGTTTCTACAAGAAAGTCGGCCGGGACATCCTGCGCTTCGACGGCGAGAGCAAGGAATATGTGCCCGCCGGCGAGAAGTCCGACGAGGTCTATGCCCGCATGCTCAAGAAGCCCGCCGGCGAGCGGTTGAGATTGCTGCGCAATTCCGAAGGGCCGCAAGGGCAGTTCTTGTGGGCCATCCTGCGCAACGGATTCCACTACGCTGCGGTGCACCTCGCGTCGATCGCGGAGACGGCCCGCGACGTCGACTTCGCGATGCGCTGGGGCTTCGGCTTGAACCAGGGCCCGTTCGAGCTGTGGCAAGAAGCCGGCTGGTCGCAAGTCGCGCAGTGGATCCAGGAAGACATCGATGCGGGCAAGGCGTTGTCGAACGCGCCGCTGCCGCAGTGGGTGTTCAAGGGGCCGGTTGCGGAAGCGGGCGGCGTGCACACGCCGGAAGGTTCGTGGAACCCGACGACGAACAAGTTCCAGGCGAAACGCGTGCTGCCGGTGTATTCGCGCCAGCTGTTCCCCGAGGCCGTGCTGGGCTCGAAGGCGCCGCGATTCGAAACGGCCGGCAAGACTCTCGAGGAAACCGATGCCGTGCGCATCTGGACCCTCGACGACGAGGTGCTCATTGCCAGCATCAAGACCAAGATGCACGCCATCAGCCCCGAAGTGTGCGAAGGCCTGACGCAGGCCGTCGATCTCGCGGAGAAGGATTACCAGGGCCTTGTCGTCTGGTCGGGTGATGAGCCGTTTTCGGTTGGCGCGGACCTCCAGGGGCTGATGCCGGCGTTCATCGCGGTCGGTGTGTCGGCCGTGGACGACGCCGAGCACTTCATGCAGCAGACGATGCTGCGCCTTCGCTATTCGAGCGTGCCGGTGATCTCCGCCATCCGCGGGATGGCCCTGGGAGGCGGCTGTGAGCTCGCGGTGTATTCGAGCAAGCGTGTCGCAGCGATGGAAAGCTACATCGGGTTGGTCGAAGTCGGCGTGGGTCTCGTGCCTGGCGCGGGCGGCCTGACTTACATCGCTCGACGCGCGGCCGAGAACCAGGCGATGTCCACGCACAAGGACTTGTTGCCCTTCCTCACCGAAGGCTTCACTGCCGCTGCGATGGCGAAGGTCGGCACCAGCGCGATCGAATCGCGCCAGCTCGGCTACCTGCTGGACAGCGACCTGGTCGTGCCGAACAAGGACGAACTGCTGTCCGTTGCGATCCGCGAAGCCAAGGCGATGTTCGACGCCGGCTACCGCCCGCCGCACAAGCGCCAGTTCGCTGTCGCGGGCCGCAGCGGCAAAGCGACGATCATGGGCCAGCTCGTGAACATGCGCGATGGCGGCTTCATCAGCCAGCACGATTTCCACATAGCGACGCTGATCGCGAACGTGGTGACGGGCGGCGATGTCGATGCGGGCACGCTCGTCACGGAGGAATACCTCATGACACTCGAGCGGCAAGCGTTCTGCGAACTCGTGCAGGACCCCAAGACGCATGAACGGATTCTCGGAATGCTCTCGACCGGCAAGCCGGTGAGGAACTGACAATGGCCAAACAGATTCAAGACGCGTACATCGTCGCCGCCACTCGCACACCGATTGGGCGGTCGCATCGCGGCTATTTCAGGAACACGCGCCCCGACGATCTTCTCGCGATCGCGCTGAAGTCCGCCCTCGCACAGGTGCCTGGGCTGGACCCGAAAGCGATCGAGGACGTGATTTGCGGCTGCGCGATCCCCGAGGCGCAGCAAGGGCTGAACGTCGCGCGCATCGGCGCCGTGCTTGCAGGTCTGCCCAAATCCGTGGGGGGCATCACGGTGAACCGCTTCTGCGCGTCCGGCCTGTCCGCCGTGCAGATGGCCGCGGACCGGATCCGCGTCGGCGAATCCGACGTGATGATCGCCGCCGGCACGGAGAGCATGTCCATGGTGCCGATGATGGGCAACTCGCCGTCGCTGTCGCCAACGATCTTCTCCAACCCGGACGACATCGAAAGCTACGGCATCGCGTATGGCATGGGCCTGACCGCCGAGAAGGTCGCGCAACAGTGGAAGGTGTCGCGCGAAGCCCAGGACGAATTCGCCTGGAACTCGCACATGAAGGCGCTCGCCGCGATGAAGGCTGGCGAGTTTGCCGGCGAAATGACCGAAGTCGAGATCGAGGAGCGCAATGTCGACCTCGAATCGGCCGAAGTGACGATCAGCAAACGCAAGGTCAATCTCGATGAAGGCGCGCGCCCCGACACGACCGTTGAAGGCCTCGCCAAGCTGAGGGCGGTGTTCGCCGCGCGCGGCAGCGTCACGGCGGGCAACAGCTCGCAGACCTCCGACGGCGCCGGCGCGCTGATCCTCGCGAGCGAAGCCGCGATCAAGCGCCACAACCTGCAGCCGCTCGCGCGCTTCGTGAGCTACGCCAGCCGCGGCGTGCCGCCGCACATCATGGGCATCGGCCCGGTCGAGGCGATTCCTGCCGCGCTGGGAAACGCCGGCTTGAAGCAGGACGACATCGACTGGATCGAACTGAACGAAGCCTTCGCCGCGCAGTCGCTCGCGGTGATCCACACGCTGGGGCTCGACGCGCAAAAGGTCAACCCGATGGGGGGCGCGATCGCACTCGGTCACCCGCTCGGCGCCACCGGCGCTATCCGGTCGGCGACAGTCGTGCATGCGCTTCGCCGCAAGAATCTCAAGTACGGCATGGTCACCATGTGCGTCGGCATGGGGCAAGGCGCCGCGGGGATCTTCGAAAGGGTTTAGGAGCGCAGGCATGAAGGTTCGCCGGGCATGAGCGAAGGACACGCGTTCGACGAGGCAATCGCCCTCGAATGGCAAGGCGAACATCTCGCGCGCGGCCGCACGCATGACGGCTGGCGCAACTTCATCGGCCCGTTCGGCGGATTGACCGCTGCGCAAGCGATGCAGGCGATTCTCTCGCATCCGCAGCGCCTCGGTGACCCGATCGCGTTCACGGTGAATTTCGCCGCCGCAGTGGCCGATGGCGCTTTCGACGTGATTGCCCAGCCGGTGCGGACAAATCGGTCCACGCAGCACTGGTCGCTGCAGATCAGGCAAGGCGACGAGGTCGTGCTGGTCGGCACCGCGATGACCGCGATCCGCCGCGACACGTGGTCGACGGAAGAAGCGCGGATGCCCGGTGTGCCCCGCCCCGCCGACGTGCCACCGCCGTCGTCGGAACCTCGCGTCGAGTGGGTCAAGCGCTATGACCTGCGCTTCATTGAAGGCGGCTTTCCCGCCGAATGGCATGGCGGCGATTCGGGGCAGAGCCTGACGCGCCTGTGGGTGCGCGACAACCCGCCGCGCCCGCTCGACTTCGCATCACTGACCGCGATGAGCGACATCTTCTTCCCGCGCATCTGGCTGCGCCGCGCGCAGTTCGGTCCGCTCGGCACCGTGACGATGACGGTGTACTTCCATGCGCGCGAAGGGCAGCTGGAGGAAACGGGAACCGGTTACCTGCTCGGCCAGACGCGGGGGCAGGGTTTCGGGGCCGGCTATTTCGACCACACCGCGCAGCTGTGGAACGAGGCGGGCACGCTGCTCGCGACCACGACGCAGGTGTACTACTTCAAGGAGTGACGCGATGACGGCAGTGGAGTTCTGGTTCGACGTCGGCAGTCCGGCAGCGTACCTGGCATGGCATCGCCTGCCGAAAATCGCGCAGCGCACGGGCGCAACGATCGTCTACCGCCCCATGCTGCTCGGGGGCGTGTTCCAGGCGACCAGCAACCAGTCGCCGATGATGGTGCCCGCCAAAGGCAAGTGGATGCAGCGCGACCTCGAACGATTCGCTCGGCGCGAAGGCACTGGGTTCAAGCACAACCCGCATTTCCCGATCAACACGCTGATGCTGATGCGGGGCGCAGCCGGCCTCCAGATGCGCGACGCGGCGAAGATGATTCCCTACGTCGACGCGGTGTTTCGCGCGATCTGGGCCGATGAACAGGACATGAACGACCCGCACGTCGTCGCCGGCGTGTTGAAGCAGGCGGGGTTCGATGCCGAATCGCTCCTCGCACTGACTTCCGACCCCGAAGTGAAGGAGCGCCTGAAGGCCGTCACCAGCGAAGCAGTGCAGCGCGGCGTTTTCGGGGCGCCCACTTTCTTCATCGACGGCGAGATGTACTGGGGCCAGGACCGCCTGGACTGGGTCGAAGAAGCATTGCAACGAAAGGCTTGAGCACCATGAGCAGCGACATTCTCGTCCACACCGAACGCGGGGTAATGACCATCACCTTGAACCGGCTGGAGCGAAAGAACTCGATCACCGCCCAGATGTACGGAACGATGGCCGATGCCCTGGCGCAGGCCGCATCCGACTCGGCGACGCGCGTGGTGCTGGTGCAAGGCCATGAGACGATCTTTTCGGCAGGCAACGACATCGGCGACTTCCTGGACAAGCCGCCGGCCGGGAAGGATTCCCACGTGACGCGTTTCCTGGTCGCGATCGCCACCTTTCCCAAGCCTTTGGTGGCCGCGGTCTGCGGCCCCGCCGTGGGTGTGGGCACGACGATGCTCCTCCACTGCGATCTCGTCTACGCCGGCGACAACGCCGCGTTCTCGATGCCCTTCGTCAACCTGGGCGTCGTGCCCGAGGCCGCGTCCAGCCTCCTGCTGCCGCAGATGTTCGGTTATCACCGCGCGGCCGAAGCGCTGCTCCTGGGCGAACCCTTCATGGCAGAAGCCGCCCTCGAGGTCGGCCTGGTCAATCGCGTGCTGCCGCCCTCGGAGGCCAACACCTATGCGCAATCGGTGGCGCAAAAGCTTGCCGCCAAACCGTCGTCATCGCTGATGGAAACCAAAAGACTGATGAAAAGCGGCCACCGCGAGCTCATCCTGGCGCAAATGAACGACGAAGGGACGCTTTTTGCGCGCATGTTGGGCGAACCCGCGGCCCGGGAGGCCTTCGGGGCCTTCATGGAGAAGCGCAAGCCGGACTTCTCGAAGCTGTAACCCGGGGCTTGTGCACGGCGGGGCGATGGGAGACCATCGCAACCATGGCCTCGGCGATTCCATCGTTCATCGGCAAGTACAACGTCGTTCGCGAGCTCGGGCGCGGCGCGAGCAGCACTGTGTACCTGGCCGAAGACCCGTTCAACGGACGCAAGGTCGCGCTCAAGCAGATCCACGCACACCTGATCGCCGACGAAACGAAAGCGGCGCGCTACAAGCGCGCGATGCGCAACGAAGCGTTGCTCGCCGGGCGCCTCAAGCATCCATACATCGTCGCCGTGTACGACGCGGACGGCGAAGCGAACCCGCCTTACATCGTGCTCGAACATGTCGAAGGCGCGCCGCTGGGGCGCTTCACTTCGCCCGACCGGCTGCTTCCGATCGAGCAGGTGCTCGATATTTGCTACAAGTGCTGCAACGCACTCGAGTACGCGCACACGCACGGCCTCGTGCACCGCGACATCAAGCCGGCGAACCTGATGCTGCAGACCAACGGCGACATCAAGCTGATGGACTTCGGCACCGCGCTCACCGCGCAGGGCGACATCACGCAGATCACCGGGATCGTCGGCTCGCCGCAATACATGGCGCCCGAGCAGGTGCGCGAAGAGCCGTGCACCTGGCGCAGCGACCTGTTCTCGCTGGGCATCGTGGCGTACGAGCTGCTCACGGGCCGCCCGCCCTTCGAGGGCGACACCGACTACGCGACGATGTACAAGATCACGAGCGAGGAACCCACGCTGCCCAGCACCTTGCGTCCCGGCTTGCCCGAGCAGATCGACAGGGTGCTGATGCGCGCGCTGGCGAAGGACCCGGAAGCGCGCTTCAAGCAGTGGATGGATTTCGCGGAATCGATGCTGCAGGTCAACCGCGGCTTTTCCGAGCGCAAGGTGCGCCACCGCGAAGGGGACGCCTTCGCCCGCATGCGCCAACTGCCCTTTTTCTCGGCCTTTCCGGACCCGGTGTTGTGGGAGGCACTGCGCCTTGGCACGCTGTCGCTTCGTCCCGCGGAAACAGTGCTGATGGAAGAGGGCGCGATGGGCGACTCGTTCCTGCTGCTGCTGCAAGGCAACGTATCCGTGATGCGCGATGGCTTCAAGGTCGCAACGCTCGAGCCCGGCGTGACGCTCGGCGAGATGGCGTACCTGCGCCGCGATGAACCCAAGCGCACGGCCACGGCGGTCGCGGAAACGGCGGTGCTCGTGCTCGAGATCCGCAACGACGCGCTGCATCACGCGTCGGACGAGTTGCAGATCTGCTTCGACAAGGCTTTCATCGACCTGCTGTTGCACCGCCTCGTCGACACGACGGGGCAGCTGCGCAAGCTCGCGAAGAACAGCGTCAGCATGTGACGAACCTGCAGGACAAGACGCTCTTCATCACCGGCGCCTCGCGTGGCATCGGGCTGGAGATCGGCAAGCGCGCCGCACGCGATGGCGCGAACGTGGTGATCGTCGCGAAGACGGCGGAGCCCAACCCCAAATTGCCCGGCACCATCTACTCCGCGGCAGAGGAGATCAAGGCCGCGGGCGGCAAGGCGTTGCCCCTTGCCGTCGACATCCGCGAAGAAGAAGCTGTACTCGACGCAGTGCGCAAAGCCGTGGCCGAATTCGGCGGCATCGACATCGTGGTGAACAACGCCAGCGCGATCAGCATGACCGACACCGAGCACACGCCGATGAAGCGCTACGACCTGATGAACCAGGTCAACGCGCGCGGTACCTACCTGTGCACGCAGGCTTGCCTGCCCGAGCTGAGGAAGGCCGCAACCGCAGGGCGCAACCCGCACGTGCTGAACATGTCGCCGCCGCTGTCGATGAAGCAGCATTGGTTCGCGCCGCACACCGCCTACACCATGGCGAAGTACGGCATGAGCATGTGCACGCTGGGGCACTCAGGCGAGTTCGCGAAGTACGGCATTGCGGTCAACAGCCTGTGGCCGCGCACCGCCATCAACACCGCCGCGCTGCAGATGATTCCGGGCGTGGACGTGAACATGTGCCGCACACCGCAGATCCTCGCCGACGCCGCCTATTTCATCCTCACGAGCGAAGCGAAGGCGAATACGGGCAACTTCTACATCGACGACGAGCTGCTCGCCATGCACGGCGTGACGGACCTGGACCCGTACGCCGTCAAGCCCGGGACCCGGAACTTCATCCCGGACTTTTTCGTCGACTGACCGCCGGCAAGATCGATTTCGGCACGTACTCGCGCTGCGGCACCAGCGCCGCGGGCATGTTGTAGTTGCCGCCCAGGAAAACGATCGCCAGGTCCAGCGCCGGGATCAGCATCGAGATCTGGCTGCCGTTGCCGCCCGCGAAGTACGCGTCGACCGTGGCGTCCCCGTACGGGTACGTCACGCTCCACCACTGGTAGCCGTAGCGCTGGTCGAACATCTCGAAGCGCGGCCGCAACGATTCGCGCACCCAAGCGGCGGGAACGACCTGCTTGCCGTTCCAGCGGCCCTCATCGAGCATCAGCTGTGCAAGCTTCAGGAAGTCGCGCGCGGTGAACCTCGAGCCGCCGCCCATGTAGCCCTCGCCCTCGGGCGCGAGCGCGAGCCCGTAACGGCGCATCTGCATCGGGCCCGCGATGCGCTCCTCGAACAGCTCGGGCAGCCATCGGCCGGAGGTCGATGCGATCACGGTGCCCGCGAGGTGCATGCTCATGCTGCAATAGGCGGCCTTCTGGCCCGCGGGCCGCACGACCGGCAGCGCGAACGCGATCTTCCCCCAGTCTTCCTTCGGGTGCTCGTCCTGGATGCGATCCTCGTTGCCCCTGGAATTGTCGTCGCCGTCATCGCAGTCGAGCCCCGACGACATGGTCATCAGGTCACGCAAGGTGATGCCGGGCCGCACGGGTGTCGACGCAGGAACACCCGCGGCCCCGGCCAGCAAGCCCGTCAGCACCTTCGCTGCCGAACGCGTGTCGTGCACTTCGTCGCGATGCGTGCCATGGAAGTACTCTTCCACCACGAGCTTGCCGTGGCGCGCGATGAGCACGGCATGCAATTGCTGCGAACGAAGCGAATCCATCGGCGTGTCGATCACCATCTGGACGAAGCGTTCGATCGCCGCAACGTCGATGCCCGCATCCTTCGCATCGCCCACGCGCCAGCCGTCGCCCGCGGCCGGCGGCGCGCGATACGTGTACTGCCCTGAGGGGCGTGGCAGGAACGCCCGTTCGTCGGCGGTCGTCGCGCGATGGAAATCGAACCAGCCGCCACGATCGCCGAGGTCGAGCGACAGGCGCTCCCGCGCTTTGTCCCACTTGCCCTCCAGCAGCAACTTGCCCTCGGCGCCGAATGCTTTCGCAACGCCGCCTTCCGCAACCAGGCGCTGCATCGGGATGGACCGCCCCGCATTGCGTTCCGGGTTGCGCAAATACGCAGCGCCGCTGCGCACGGGCATGAAAAGGGTGATCGCGTCTTCCACCGGCTCGACGTCGCCGCGCCACCGGCCCGGCGCGACCTGCGCCAGGCGCACCGGTGTTGCGAAGAACATGCCGAGGTTCATGCCCGGCGGCTGGATCCAGTCACCGACGATGCCGCGCCCCACGATGCGGCCGCGGAAGCTTCCTTCGCCGGGCGGAAGTTCGAAGCGCAATTGCGAACCGTCCTGCTGCACGGGTGCAAGCCACCCCGCGATCTCCGCCTGCCAACCATTGCCCGAACGTGTGATGCTCAATGCGCCGCGCACGTCGGGGCCAAAACGCTTTTTCGCCGCCCACAACGCGTCGATGTCGTCGGCGTGGGCCGCCGCGTGAAAGCATGCGAACGCTGCGAGCAGGACTGCGCCGCGCATGTTCACGCCCCGTTCAGCATCCCCCACACCTTGGCAGGTGTGAGCGGCATCTCCAGCCGCGCCGCCTGCGCCGCCATGCCCGCGCGGGCGAACGCGTCGGCGATCGCGTTCACGACGCACGGCGTCGCGCCGATGGTGCCGAGCTCGCCCACGCCCTTCACGCCGAGCGGGTTCGTGGTGCATGGCACGCTCTGGTCCATCTCGGTGACGAAGTCGCACCGCACGATGTCGGCGCGCGGCACCGCGTAATCCATGATCGTGCCCGTGAGCAACTGGCCGCTGCCGCTGTCGTAGACGATCTCCTCGCACAGCGCCTGGCCGATGCCTTGCACCGCGCCGCCATCGAGCTGGCCGCGCACGATCATCGGGTTCACCACGCGGCCGACGTCGTTCACGCTCGAATATTTCACCACGTGCGTCGAGCCGGTTTGCGGGTCGATCTCGACTTCGCTGACATGGCAGCCATTCGGCCAGCTCGGTCCCTGCACCGAGCTCGTGCTCTCGACGAAGATGCGGCCGCCTTGCTGCTCGGCGGCAAGTTCGAACAGGCCGATCGCGACGTCGGTGCCTTTCACGACGAAGCGCCCGCCCCGATAGTCGATGTCGGATTCCGCTGCCTCGAGCGATCTCGCCGCGAGCTTGCGCGCCTCGTCGAGCGTTTTCTGCGCGCCGACTTTCAGCGCGGACCCGCCGATGAAGATCGAACGCGAGCCGGCGCTGCCGAAGCCGTCGCCGCGATCCGTATCGCCCAGCACCACGCGCACCTTTTCGAGCGGAACGCCGAACACGTCGATCACCAGCTGTGCGAGCGTCGTCGCAATGCCTTGTCCCATCTGGTTCACGGCGGAAAACACTTCGATCATTCCGTCGGATTTCACTTCGACGGTGACGCGCTCTTCGAACACGTTGCCGCTGGTCCACTCGAGAAATGTCGCCAGGCCCAGGCCGCGCAGCTTGCCATTGCGCTGGCTCTCGGCCGCGCGCGCCTCGAATCCCTTCCAGTCCGCGAGCGCGAGGCCCGCGTTCATGATCTTCTCGAACTCGCCCACGTCGTACGTCTGCTGCATCGGATTGCGGTACGGCATCTGCGACGGCTGGATGAAATTCCGGCGGCGCAGCTCCACGCGGTCGATGCCCAACTGGCGCGCCGCTTCGTCCATCAGCCGCTCCATGGTGTAGATCGCTTCGGGCCGCCCGGCACCGCGATACGGTCCTGTCGGCGCCCGGTTCGTGAGGAACGCCTGCAGTTTGAAATCGATGACGGGGATGTGATAGACGCTCGTCTGCACCCACGGCCCGACGAGCAACTGGATCGCGACACCCGCACCCGTTGCGTATGCGCCGAGGTTCGCGCGCGAGTGCAGGCGCAAGCCCAGGACGCGGCCATCGCCATCGAACGCCAGTTGCGCGTCGCTTTGCAGATCGCGCCCGTGTGTCGCGGAAAGAAAATCCTCGCCGCGCTCCGCGGCCCACTTCACCGGCTGCTTCAGTTGCCACGACGCCCAGGCAACCGCCGCGTCCTCCGGGTACATGCCCGTCTTCAACCCGAAGCCGCCGCCGACGTCACCGACCAGCACGCGAAGCTGCTCGCGCTTCAACCCGAGCACTTCCTGCAACGTGTTGCGCACGCCCGAAGGCATCTGCGTGCTCATGCGCAGCGTGAGGCGCCCGTCGTCCGCGATGTAGCCCTGGACGGTGCGCGGCTCGATCGACACCGCCGCCACGCGCTGGTTGCGGATATCCAGCGCGACGACATGCTTCGCTTTCGAAAATGCTGCATCGCACGCGGCGGCATCGCCCCAGCGCGCTTCCGCAGACATGTTGTCCGGCGCGTCAGGAGAGAGCGCCGGTGCACCGGGCGCAGTCGCGTCTTCAATCGTGCTCACGTGCGGCAGCGGGTCGTAGTCCACGACGATCGCTTCGGCCGCGTCCTTGGCCTGCTGCATGTTCGCGGCAACCACCGCGGCCACGGCTTCGCCCACATAGCGCACGACCTCATGCGCGAGCACGCGGCGCGGCGGCGTCACTGCGTCCTTGCCGTCGGGGCGCTTGAAGCCCGCCGTGCCCGGCACCGGCTTGACGCCCTGCGCCGCAAGATCGGCGCCGGTGAGCACGAGCTTCACGCCCGCCATCGCCCGTGCCGCGCTTGCATCCATCGACGTGATCCGCGCGTGTGCATAGGGCGAACGCAGGAAGAACATCGCGAGCTGTCCCGGCATCACCCCATCGTCGGCGTAGCGGCCGGCGCCGCGCAGCAATCCTTCGTCTTCGATGCGCTTGACCGACTGGCCGCTGCCGAAACGCCCGACAAGGTCTTCTGTTGGGTTCATCCCCGTCACTTTGCCAGCAAACGGGCCGCCGTGCTTACACTGCAGCCCATGGCTTACCTGCTCCTGATCCACGAACCCGTCGGCCAGCGCGAGGTGCGCACCCAGGCGGAAGGCGAGGCGGTGTACGACCGCATGCTGCAATTTGCCGATTCGCTGAAGTCGCGCGGAGTGCTGCGCGCGGTCGAATCGCTGACCTCGCAGGACAACTCCACGCGGCTCAAAGTGCGCGGCGGCAAGGCGCACGTCGTGGACGGGCCCTTCGCCGAGGCGAAAGAAATGGTCGGCGGCTTCTTCCTCATCGATGTGCCCACGCGCGAGGAAGCCGTCGCGATCGCGCGGCAGTGCCCCGCCGCCGAGTGGGCCGAGGTCGAAGTGCGCGAGACCGGCCCCTGCTATACGTAGCAGGCTAAGTAGCCGGCGGTGTCGATCCGGCTGGCTTCGTTTCGTCGTGCAGGTATACGCACCCCAGGAGCCCAGCATGAAGTTCATGATCATCGTGAAAGCCACCGCGGATTCCGAGGCCGGCCGCTTCCCGCCCGACGCGGAGCAGTTGTTCCAGGCAATGGCGACCTACCACGAGGAGCTCGCCAAGGCCGGTGTGCTGATCGACGCATCGGGCCTGCAGCCCAGCAGCAAGGG
This sequence comes from Ramlibacter sp., assembly GCA_035526975.1. GTDB lineage: Bacteria > Pseudomonadota > Gammaproteobacteria > Burkholderiales > Burkholderiaceae_C > Ramlibacter. The sequence goes on along the minus strand of DATLBJ010000093.1, from coordinate 17,985 downwards.
CTGGCGCATCCGCTATGAAGGCGACAAGCGCCGCGTGATCGATGGCCCTTTCACCGAAAGCAAGGAGCTGGTCGCGGGCTACACGATGATCCAGTGCCGCAATCGCGACGAAGCGCTGGAGTGGTCGCGCCGCTATCCCAATCCCGTCGGGGCAGGCCGGCCGGCTGAGATCGAAGTGCGCCAGTTCTACGAGATGGAAGATTTCCAGGACCTCGCGAGCGAAGCAACGCAGGACCGGTTCAAGAAAATGGGGATGGAGTAAACATCATGTCGCGCCAGATATTCGTCAACCTGCCCATCGCCGACATGACGCGCACCCGCTCGTTCTTCGCGGCGCTCGGCTTTTCGTTCAACCCGCAGTTCTCGAACGAACAAGGCGCGTGCATGGTGATTGCCGACAACATCTTTGCGATGCTGCTCGTCAAGCCGTTCTTCAAGACCTTCGTCGATACCGAGATCGCGGATGCGACGAAGACGACCGAGGTGCTCACGTGCCTGTCGTGCGAGAGCCGTGAAGAAGTCGACGGCCTGGTCAAGAAGGCGGTTGCGGCCGGCGGCAAGGCGCACCGCCAGCCGCAGGACCACGGCTTCATGTACGGCCACGGCTTCGTCGACCCGGATGGCCACGTGTGGGAGCTGGTCTACATGGTGCCCAACGCGGCGCCGCCGCATCCCTGATCGATGCACTCGGCCACCCACGACGCGATTGCGGCAGTCTGGCGGATCGAATCCGCGAAGATCGTGGCGGTCGTGGCGCGAATGACGCGCGACGTGGGCGTGGCCGAGGAGCTGGCGCAGGACGCGCTGGTCTCCGCGCTCGAGAAATGGCCGATCGATGGCATCCCGTCCAATCCGGCTGCGTGGCTGATGACCGCGGCGAAGAATCGGGCGCTCGATCATTTGCGGCACACCCGGCTTGCCGCGCAAAAGCACGAGGAGATCGGCCATGACCTCGAAGCGCAGCAGGCGCTGATCGCGCCCGACTTCGTCGACGCATTGGCCGCCAAGCAGGAAGACCCGGTCGGCGACGACATGCTGCGCCTGGTGTTCACGGCGTGCCATCCCGTGCTGCCGACAGAAGCGCGAGTGGCGCTCACGCTCAAGCTGCTCGGTGGCCTAACGACGCACGAGATCGCGCGCGCGTACCTCGTCCCCGAGCCGACGATCGCCCAGCGCATCGTGCGCGCGAAGAAGACGCTGGGTGAAGCGAAGGTGCCGTTCGAGTTGCCCGCGCCCGACGCGCTCGGGCAGCGCCTCGCGTCGGTGCTCGAAGTGATCTACCTGGTCTACAACGAGGGCTACACAGCGACGGCCGGCGAGGATTGGCTGCGGCCCGCGCTGTGCGATGAAGCGCTGCGCCTGGGGCGGATGCTTGCGGAACTTGCACCGGGCGAGCCTGAAGTGCACGGCCTCGTCGCGTTGATGGAGCTGCAATCGTCGCGTGCGAAAGCGCGCGTGGACACGCAGGGCAAGCCGGTGTTGCTGATGGACCAGGACCGGCTGCGGTGGGACCGCCAACTGATCCGCCGTGGGCTGGCGGCGCTCGATCGTGCGAATGCGATCGACGCGCCCGCGGGCCCCTACCGGCTGCAAGCAGAGATCGCGGCGTGCCATGCGCGGGCCGCGCAGGCGCAGGACACCGACTGGCACGGCATCGCGCAGATCTACTCGCAGCTTGCCGAAACTGCGCCTTCTCCCGTCGTCGAACTCAATCGCGCTGTTGCCGTGAGCATGGCCCAGGGGCCCGCCGCGGGCCTGGCCATCATCGACCGCATCGCCGAAGACAAATCGCTGCGCAACTACCAGTGGCTGCCGAGCGTGCGCGGCGACCTGCTCGAGAAGCTCGGGCGCAGGGAGGAAGCGCGCGAGGAGTTCGAACGCGCGGCGATGCTCGCCGGCAACGCGCGGGAGAAGGAACTGCTGATGGAGCGGGCCGCGGCGCTGAGGCGCCGGCACTGAGGCGTCAGGCCTTGCGATCGGCGAGTGCGAGCCAGGCGGCCAGGCCCAGCATCGTGATGCCGGAAGTGCGCGTGATGACCCGGGCGCGCGCTGAGCGTGCGGCATCGGGCGCGAGCAACCGATCTGCCGCGAACACGGCGAAAACATCCACCGTCGTGTTCAAGACGACGCAAACCGCGCCCAGCGCCACGAGTTGCGGCACCAGCGGCGCTTGCGGCGATGCGAACTGCGGCAGGAACGCCACGAAGAACAGCGCCGTCTTGACGTTGAGGGCTTCGACCGCGATGCCTTCAAGAAGCGCGTGGCGTGCGGGTTGGGGCCGCACTTCGACCGATGCGATTGGTTCTTCGCTGCGCACCAGCATCCGCAGGCCGAGGTAGGCAAGGTAAGCCGCGCCGGCGTATTTCACGGCGCCGAACGCGAACGCCGACTGCGCGATCAGCACGGACAACCCGATCGCTGCAGCCAGCACGTGAACCATGCCGCCAATGGCAGTGCCGATACAGGACGCCAGCCCAACTGTGCGGCCGCCTGCCGCTGTACGCGCAACGACGTATGCGATGCCTGGCCCGGGAGTCAATGCCAGCACGGCGGCGGCGATGAGGAACGCGACGAGCATCGCCGTCAGGACTTCGCCTTCTTCTTCGCCGGCTTGGACTTCGCGCCCGCGTTCAGGGCCGCGGCCTCGCGAACGAGCGCCTTGAAGGCCGTTGCATCGATCCTTTCGCCTTCATGGATGTCGATCGCCCGGCGCACGTTGCCGTCCAGGCTTGCGTTGAACAGCCGCGCCGGGTCTTTCAGCGATGCACCTTTGGCGAACGTGAGCTTGACGACACTCTTGTATGACTCGCCCGTGCAGATGAAGCCGTCGTGGGACCAGATCGGCGTGCCCATGTATTTCCATTCCTCGACGACGCCGGGAACGGCTTCGTGAATGAGCTTGCGCATGCGCGCGAGCGTGTCGCCGCGCCAGTCGCCGAGTTCGGCAATGCGTTCGGAGATCAGGTCCGATGCTTTCTTCATGCGACCCCGTTATGCGTGCTTGCGCAGGCCCAGCACCCGCGCCGGCAGGAAAAGCACTGCCTTGAGCAACGCGAACACGGCCTCGCACGTGATGCCCACGAGGCGGAACGGCAAGGACAGGATCCAGATGACGGGCCAGAGCAGCAGCGCGAGAAGCGCGAGCGGCCAGCACACGACCAGCAACAGGCACCAGAGGATGAAGGTGAGCATCAGTTTTCCCGCCAGTATGCATCGAGGTCGGCTTCGACTGTGACGGCACCGCAGTGGAAACTTCCCCGGTATGTCTTCATTGCTGCGCCCCGAACCGGACTGCCGAACGGGCCTTCGCCTTCGCTGCCTCCACTTCGCGATTGCGGGGTTCGGCCGTGGTCACCAGGGACCGAATCAGTGCGCGCGCGGATGCAGCGACTTCCTCGACCGCGCGCTCGAAGGATTCCTCGTTGGCCTTCGACGGTACGTTGAAGCCACTGAGCTTGCGGACGAACTGGAGGGATGCGTCACGAATCTCGAGCTCGGTGGCGGGAGGTTCGAAATTGAAAAGCGTCTTGATGTTGCGGCACATGGCGTCAATCTGGAATGAGGACGAAAGCTCCGGGTGCTGGCGTCGCGAAGCGGATAGGCATAAGCTGCGGATCGTGTGAAAGGACTCCCCATGTTGTCCGATGCATCCGTCACCACGATGTTGCCCGTCAAAGACCTGGAGCGCGCGCGCCGATTCTACGAGGGCTGCCTGGGCCTGAAGGCCGGCGGGTTCAAGCCCGACGGCAAGTTCGTCTACGCGGTGGGGGGCAGCACCCTGGCCCTGTTCCCGAAGCCCGAGGGCACGAAGGCCGATCACACGGCAATCAGCTTTCGGGTCGACGACATCGCTGCGAGCATCGAGCGGCTCAAGAATGCCGGCGTGGTGTTCGAGGACTACGACTTTCCCGGGCTGAAGACGGTGAACCATGTGTGCGTGCTCGGCGCGGAAAAGGCGGCATGGTTCAAGGACACCGAGGGCAACTACCTCTGCATTCACGAGGACCTCGCCGCGTCGTAGCGCGAAGTTCCGCGGGCGCCTAGTACGAGCGAAGGATCGGAATCCCCGGGCCGGGTGCGGGCTGCGACGGCTGCGGCGCCGGCTGCTGGTATTGCGACGGCGGCATCGGCTGCGGTTCCAGCGAAGGCCGATACGCCGGACCGGCACCCAACTCCACGCGCGGTGGTGGCGCAAACCCGGCCGAGTCCTGGTACTGCGTGCTGCGTTGCCGCTGTGGCGTCCAGTTGAAATCCGGAGTGGTGGGCGCGATCACGATGACCGGCTGTGAGGGGACCGGTGGCGCGGAAGCCGCCTCCGTCACCGGCACAACCGGGTTCGGCTGCAAGCCGCTTGCGATCTCCTGCATGCGCGCGAGCGCATCCGGATCGGGCTGGCTGTTGTCGCGCGGCGCGTTGAACTTCATCTTCGTGTCGACGATCTTCGCCCTGGTCGTCTGCTGCATGAAGTTGCCCACGATCAGCAGCGCGTTGCGCGCGCCCTGGCCCCATGCGTCGCCCATCGTGATGCGCGCATCGTTGAAACCCACCCACGCGCCGGCCACCAGCTGCGGATGCATCAGGATGAACCAGCCGTCGGTGTTGTCCTGCGTCGTCCCGGTCTTGCCGGCGAGGTCGCCCTGGATGTTGTAGCGCGAGCGGATGGCGGCGCCCGTGCCGCGGTCGACCACGCCGCGCATCACGTCGAGCAGTGTCTGCGTCGACTGCACCGGCAGCGCCTGCTCGGAGCCGCGAGGATGGAAATCCTCGATCACATGGCCCTTGCGGTCTTCGATGCGCAGCACGAGCACGGGCTCGACGTACCTGCCGGTATCCGCGATCGTGGAGTAGGCCGACACCATCTCCTTGAGCGTGACCGGGCTCGTTCCCAGCGCAAGCGACGGCACTTCATCCAGCTTGCTTTGCTTCACGCCCATCGCCTGCGCCACCTGCGCGACGCGATGTGCGCCCACGCGTTGCACGAGTTGCGCAGTGATGGAGTTCTTCGAGTGGATGAGGCCGTCGCGCAGCGTCATGGGTTGGTACGTTGCGTCGTGCACGTCGCCCGGCTTCCACGTCGTCTTCGCGTCGACCTGGATTTCCACCGGCTGGTCGATGAACAGCTCGTTGGGGCCGATGCCCATGTCGAATGCCGCGCCATACACGAACGGCTTGAAGGTCGAGCCGGGCTGTCGCTTGGCCTGCTGCACGTGGTCGAACTGGTCGACACGGAAGTCGCGGCTGCCGACCCAGGCCTTGATGTGTCCGTTCGAGGGGTCCTGGGCATAGAACGCCGCTTCGATGCGCGGCTTGTCCTTTGCAAGCTCCGGCGGCAAGTGCTTCGCGCGGGCGCGCTGCGACCATGTCTTGTCCGATAGCGCCTGCAGCTTGTCGGCTTCCTTCGTGAGCGCGTCGACGGCGATCTGCTGCAGGCGCGAATCGAGCGTCGTGCGCACGACCAGCCCGTCGGCATAGATATTGTAGCCGCGCTTGTCGGCCCACGAGATCAACCAGCGCTTGAGTTGTTGCGCCACGTGGGGCGCGGCGCCGAGGTCTTCTTCCTGCCGCTCGAAGTCGAGGCCCAGGGGCTGCCCTTTCATGCTTTCGTAGTCGGCCGGCTGCAGCTTGCCGTGCTTGACCAGTTGCGCCAGCACGATGTTCCTTCGCTGCACGGCGCGTTCGGGGTTGAGCACCGGGTTGTAGTAGCGCGTTCCCTTCAGCATCCCGATCAGCGTCGCGGCCTGGATCGTGTCGAGCTCACCCGCCGACTTGTCGAAATACGTTCGCGCGGCCATCTCGATGCCGTATGCGTTGTAGAGAAATGGCACCGTGTTCAGGTACATCTCGAGGATCTCGTCCTTCGAGTACAGGTGTTCGAGCCTGAGGGCCGTGACGGCCTCCTTGACCTTGCGCTCGATCGTCGGCGCGCGGCCGATGTCTTCGGGAAACATGTTGCGCGCAAGCTGCTGCGAGATCGTCGATCCGCCTTGCAGGTCGCCGCGCAGCGTATTGAATGCCGCCCCGATGGTGCGGCGCAGGTCGAGGCCGCCGTGTTCGAAGAAGCGCCTGTCTTCCGTCGCGATCAATGCATCGAGCACCTTCGGCGAAACTTCCGACAGTTTTACCCACTCGCGATTCGTGCGCCTGAACGTCGCGAGCACCTGGCCGTCGTCCGACATCAGTACGCTGGCCTGCTGTTCGCGAACCGTGCGGATGTCCTGCGCGGTCGGCGCCTGCGGCACGAGCAGGAAGACGTAGAGCGCAATCGCAAGCGGCGGCAGCAAGAGCAGCCACAACAGGCGCCACGGGTGGCGGCGCACGGCAGCCCAACAACGGTGAACGAACTCCATCAGCAGGGCATTCTTGCGGTCGCGCTACCGCAATGCTGTAGGACGCTCTCCCGTTTGCTTCAGTAATTCGCCGTCAACGTGAGACGGACACTGCGCGGCTCCACCGGATGGAAGTGAGTGTCCGCCACGCCCGTGGGGGGCTCACCGGCAAGGCGCGAAACGTAGTAGTAGTCGATGTCGCTGGCCTTGCGGTCGAACAGGTTGAAAACATCCAGTGCGATCTTCACGCGCGGCGTGAACTTGTAGCCGATACGCAGCGACGCGAGCGTCGTGGCCTTCGATCGCCGCGAGTCGTCTTCGGTGAGCGGACGCGGGCCAAAGTAGCGAAGCTGGAACTGCCCGAACCACGGGCCCCAGTCGGTCACGGTCGCTCCCAGCGACACGACCTTGCCGACCGATCCCGGAACGAAGTTGCCTGCCGGGTCATCCTGCGTGAAGCGCGCGCGCGATGCGGAGAAATCCGCGTCGATCAACAGCCATGGCGTTGCGCGCCAGTGGTTGTTCCATTCGATGCCGCTTCGCTTGCTCGACCGGCTGGCTTGTGTCACGCCCGCGTCGCCGGCGAACACCAGCTCCGATGCAAGGCGCAACTGCCACAGCGCGATCGAGCTCTGGACGCCGGGAATGATCTCCGTGCGCGCGCCGAACTCCAGTCCCTTGCTGCGAACGAGCGGCGTGTCCGTGAGCGCGCGCGCGTCGTTGCTGTGGAAGCCCCAGCCCCAATTGGCGAAGTACTCCGTCCGCGCCCACGGCCCGAACACCAGCGAGAGTTTCGGTGATGCGATCGATGCGCCCTGCGCGAGGAAGTGGAAGTGGTCGCCGCGGACACCGGTGACCGCGCGCAGCCATGGCGTCCATTGCGTGTCGTTCTGGATGAACACGCCGACGCTCGACTCGTTGACGCGCGTTTCCTCTACGGTGGCAAGACGCTCGCGCGCTTGCGTCGTGTACAGGCCGATGGGATCGAGCCGGTCCTCGCGCAGCTGCACGCCGATCGTCGTGCGGCCTTCGTGCCCGCCGAGGCTGGTGTTCCAGCGGCGGCTCAACGTGCCGCCGAAGAGCGTGCGGTGCTCGGCTTGGGAGAACTGGTCGCCGCGCACCGGGTCATCGAGGAAGTAGGTGAAATTCGAGTACAGCGCGAGCTGCGATCGCACCGCGTACGCGTTCGCGCGCCACTCGCCCCCGTCGTTCGTGCGGTTTTGCATCTCCCACGACAGGCTGTAGCGCGAGGTGGTGCCGCCATCGCTCGGGTCGACGGTGCCGAAGCGATCGAGCGTGCCGGCGTCCACTGCGCGCTGGGGCACCGGGTCGGTTGCGTTCCACCGCGCCGAATACGCCATCGCAGTGATCGAGTAGCGGCCGCCCGCATTGCCTTGCGAGTAGCGCAGCAGTGCATTGGTGCGGCGAAAGCGCTCGGGGTTGAGCCACGGCCCCTCGTTTGCCGCGCCTTCGATCGCGTAGACCAGGTTGCCCGTCGCGATGCCTGCGTTGCCGGCGACCAGCGCGCGGCGATAGCCGTTTTCGCCGAGCGATGCTTCCGCCACGTTCGCCGGCAGCCGATCGAACAAGCGGATGTGCGCAGCACCCGCGGAAGAAAAATCGCCTTCCTCCGCGTAGTACGGTCCCTTGCGATACGCGATGCGGTCCACCAGCTCCGGCAACAGCCAGTTCAAGTCGCTGTAGCCTTGGCCATGCGCGTGCGTGACCATGTTCACCGGCATGCCGTCGACCCATGTGGCGAAGTCGGTCCCGTGATCGAGGTTGAAGCCGCGCAGGAAGTACTGGTTGGCCTTGCCGTCCCCCGAGTGCTGCGTGACGATCACGCCCGGCACGAACTCCAGCACCTCCGCGGGTCGCAGCGTGGGCCGCGCCTCGATCAGTTTCGACGTGACGACCCCTTCGCTTGCGGCGTTCGACGTGCCGACCGTGTTCTCGTAGTTGCCTTGCACCGTCACCGGCTCGAGCTGCGTGCCCTGCGCGCGCACGGCCCCGCACAAGCAAGCGAGCGCGAGCGCGAACGTCGCGCGGACGAACAAGGCCGGGGGATTCATGCGCCCGCGATTATCGCGGCACGCTCAGAACTCGTATTCCGCCTGCATGCGAAACGTCGTCTTCGGCGCGCCGCGGGTCAGGCCGAAGAGCACCGCGGCGTTGTAGTTGATCACCTGCCTGGTGCCGGCGTTGAATTTGCCGAAGATCGCGGGGCCGGCGATGTGCGGCTGCTCCGAGCCCGGCTCCCAGTGATTGAGCGGGCCGACATCGCCGAAGCCTTGCAGGCCGAACTCGAGCTCGCGCTTGTAGCGGTACTTCACCTGCCACTGGTAGCCGAGTTCCGCGGGCGACGGCGCAGCGGCGCGATAGTGCTTCTCGACGAGGATGTTCAGGTTGGCCTGCCACATCGGCGTGATGTCCATCTGGAACAGCGGGCCCCACCGCACTTCGTAGCCTTCGCTGCGGTCCTTCGGCCGCTCGATCTCCAGGATGAAGCCGATGTCCACGGGGTACTTGCCGGTTTCGGTGAGCTGGAACTTGTTTTCCCACTCGAACGCGTCGAAGCCCGTGGTGTCTCCCGGCTCCTTGTGCCACTTGCCGTAGACCTCGGTGAACCAGTGCTCGGTCACGCCCCAGCCGAAGCCGACGGAGCCGGCGCTGCTGCGCGTTCCGTCCGCGTTCTTCGCGGTGCCGTACTTGAAATCGATCTCCCGCTCGCCGTATTCGACTTTGGGCGTGTAGACGTAATCGCTGGGGCCTGCAAAGGCGGGAAGGCTCAGAAGGGGCGCGGCGAGGGCGAGGGAAGCCCCCACCAGGACGGCGGTACGCATCAAGTTTCTTTCGGAAGGTTGTTGTTAAGGGGTGCGGCGCATCATCTTCGTGCCGGCAAAGATCAGCGCGAGTACTGCGAGGTACGAGGCCAGTTGTGCGGCCGACGGCGTGGCGTCGTAGCCGACCAATGCGTGAAGCAGCGTTCCCAGCGCGGAGTCCGGTGCGAGCAGCGCCGACGAGTCCCACACGGGCGTCGTGCCGTGTTCGAGGAAGCCGGCTTGCGAAAGCGATTTCACGAGCTGGCTGGCAATCGAACCCGCGAGGATCGCGATCAGCACGTTCGTGGTGGTGAAGATGTGGCGGGTGGGCACGCGTGCGAGGCCCGCATAGATGATCGCGCCCGCGCCGGCGCCCAGGCCCACGCCGATCACCACCGCCATGGCGACATCGCCGAACGTCGTGGTGCCGCCGGTGATCGCACCGGCGACGAAGAGAACGGTCTCCGCGCCTTCGCGCAGCACGGCAAGGGCAACCGCGGTGAGCAGCGCCCACGGCTTGCGCTGGCCTTTCTGCACCGATTCGCCCAGGAGACGCGCATCCAGCGCCATCTCTTTCGAGTGCGCCGCAACCCAGATGCAATGCCACAGCAGCATCACGAGCGCGATCGACAGCACGACGATGTTGATCACGTCCTGCCCGAGTCCATCGAACCACCCGCTCACATGCGGCGCCATCGCGGCGAGGACCAGCGCGCCGAGGACGCCGATCGCAACGCCCGCGCCCAGCCATGTGCCGCGGCCGAACAGCCCCCGCGTGGCCGCGGCGACGATGCCGACAAAAAGGGCGGCTTCGAGCGACTCGCGAAAGACGATCAGCGCCGCGGCGAACATGCGCGGGTTACTCCGCGATGACCACGCCTTGCGCGGTCTTCTCGTTGTATTCGCCGAAGAAGGTGTAGCGGCCCGGCTTGAGCGGCCCGATGAAGATCGTCGCCTTCTGGCCGCCGGGGATCACCTTCTCGCGGTTCAGGCTGTGGCTTTCGAATTCTTCCGGGGTGCTGTCCTGGTTGTGGACGACGAGCTTGATCTTCTCGCCGGCCTTCACCTTCAGCTCGGCGGGCTCGAAGCGGTGGTTCTTGATGACGAGCGTCACCTCGGGGTCGGCGGCTTGCGCGCCCGCTGCGAAGAGCAGGGCGGCGAGGGCAACGCCGAAGAAGCGGCGGGTCGTGGGCATGGAACGTTCCTGTTGGCCAGTTTGAAACGATCTTAATGCAAATCATTCCTATTTGCAAACCCTCGCAGGCGGAGGGTGATCGCAACCGGTCAGCGGGAACGCGGGCTCAAAGCGTGTCGAGGTCGTCGCGCAGGTCGCGCAGCATCGACTCGATGTCGTCCAGCGCGTCGGCGTCTTCCTCGGGCGCGTCGAGAATCCAGTCCGCGACTTCGTCCCAGAAGCGGCTCTCGTTGGAGTGGGTAGGCTCGTCCATGCATGTGACTATGGAAACGCGGCCGCTGCCGCCGTGTCAGCGGGCAGCATCGGGACGAGTCGGCCGTCGCAGAAAATACCCGTCATCCCGCACTCCGTCGCGCCATACTGCATTCCGTCGCATGCAGGATGAGCCTTCAAACGGAAGGCCCTATAAACACGGCCGAGGCCACAAGCTTCGCCTTTGGAGGAGTTCCATGCGTTCAACGATATTCGCGGTGGCGCTTGCGTCGGCATTCGTGCTGGCCGGGTGCAACCGCATTGGCGCCGATGCCAAGTCGGCCGGCGCCGCCCCGCCGACCATCCAGGTCACACCCGAGGACGTGCTCGTCCTCAAGCCCGGGATGCTTTCGGCGGGCCCGCTCGTCACGGGCAGCATCCAGCCCGAGCGTCGCGCGGACCTGCGCGCGGAAGTCTCCGCCGTCGTCATGGGCGTGCTCAAGGAAAACGGCCAGCCCGTCCAGCGGGGCGACTTGCTCGTGCGGCTGGACGACACGTCGATCCGCGACAGCCTGGGTTCCGCGCAGGAAGCCGAGCGCGCCGCCGCACAGGCGTTCGACCAGGCGCAGCGCCAATACCAGCGCATGAAGACATTGCGCGAGCAAGGCATGTCGTCGGCGCAGCAGCTCGAAGACGCCGAGATCCGCCGCAACACGACACAGAGCGATCTCTCCGCCGCGAAGACGCGGGTGGTCAGCGCGCGCCAGATGCTCCAGCGCACCGAGGTGCGTGCGCCCTTCGACGGCATCGTCGCGGACCGCAAGGTCTCCGCCGGCGACACGGCGGCCATCGGCAAGGAATTGCTTAAGGTGATCGACCCTCGCAGCCTGCGCTTCGATGGGCTGATCTCTTCCGACGCGATCCAGTCCGTCAAGGTGGGCCAGCCCGTGTCGTTCCGCGTGAACGGCTACGGCAAGCAGGAGTTCGGGGGCAAGGTGAAATTCGTCGCGCCCACCGCGAACCCGACGACCCGCCAGGTCGAAGTGATCGTCGAGATCGCGGGCGATGCGCCTGCGCGTCTCGCGGGCCTCTATGCGGAAGGCCGCGTGGAAGCGTCGACCTCGAGCGTGCTGATGATCCCCGACTCGGCCATCGTGCGCGACGGCGAGAAGACGTTCGCATGGCGCATCAAGGGCAACGCGCTGCAGAAGGTGACGCTCGCCCTCGGCGATCGCGACCCGCGCAGCGGCAGCTACGTCATTCGCACCGGCATCACCGACAACGACCGCGTGCTGCGCCACCCGGTGGCGACCATCAAGGACGGGCAGGCCGTCAAGGAAGCGGCGTCGGCCGCCACGACCGTCACGGCCCCTGAAGCCGCCAAGTCGCCTTAAGGAGCGCAACCCATGTTCCTGTCGGATTTTTCGATCCGTCGCCCGGTCGCGACGGTGGTCCTCATCATCGCCTTGATGGCGTTCGGCGTGCTTGCACTGACCAAGCTGCGCGTCAACGAAATCCCGGACGTCGCGCAGCCCGTGCTCGTCGTGACGATCGCCTATCCCGGCGCGTCGCCCGACACCGTCGAGCGCGAGATCATCAACCGCATCGAGAAGACGCTGCAGAGCGTCACGGGTGTGTACGAGATGCGCTCCAAGGCGAACGACAGCCAGGCGCAGTTCGTGATCATCTTCAACTTCAACAAGAACATGATCGAGGCGAGCGACGAGGTGCGCAACTCGATCGCCACCGTGCGCTACAAGCTGCCGGTCGAGATGCGCGAGCCGGTGATCCAGAAGATCGATCCCGGCTCCGACCCGATCATGAACATCGCCTTGTCGTCCTCGAAACAGACGCAGGGCGAAATCTCGCGGCTGGCCGAAGACGTGCTCGCCGACAAGTTCCGCGGCGTCGAGGGCGTCGCGACGGTGGAGCTCGCCGGGTCGCTCAAGCGCGAAATGTCGGTGCTGCTCAAGGCCGACCGCCTGCGCGAATTCAACGTGTCGGTCGCGGAAGTGATCCTCGCGCTGCAGGGCTCGAACACGAACGCACCGGTCGGGCGCATCGTCAGCCCGCTGAAGGACCAGAACATCCGCCTGATCGGCCGCGTCGAATCGCCCACCGAGTTCTCGCAGATCATCGTCAAGCGGCAAGGCGACCAGATCGTGCGCCTCGGGCAACTGGCAAGCACGGTGGACGGCTTCGCCGAGCGCGCGAGCTTCAGCCTGCGCAGCGCGCACCCGAACGTGAGCATGTACGTCACGCGAGCGCGCGACGCGAGCACTGTCACGGTGTCCAGGCGCGTGAAGGCCATGATCGAAGAGGTCAACAAGACGCTGCCGGAAGGCACGCACCTGGACATCACCTACGACGGCGGCTCGAGCGCGCAGGACAACCTGAACAACGTGATCCACGCGCTGACGCTCGGGGCGATGCTCACGGTTTTCGTGGTGTTCCTGTTTCTCAACTCGTGGCGTTCGACGCTGATCACCGGCCTCAGCCTGCCGACGTCCGCGCTTGCAGCGTTCATCGCGGTGTGGGCCTGCGGCTTCACGCTGAACTTCATGACGCTGCTGGGCCTGTCGCTGGCCATCGGTGTGCTGATCGATGACGCCATCGTCGTGCGCGAGAACATCGTGCGGCACATGGAGCGCGGCGAAGACCGCGTGACGGCGGCGCGCAACGGGACGGCGGAGATCGGCCTTGCCGTTGCCGCCACCACGTTCTCGATCATTGCGATCTTCATCCCCGTGTCCGTGATGCCGGGCGTTGCCGGCGAATGGTTCCGGCCGTTCGCACTCACGGTCGCGTGCTCGGTGTTGGTGAGCTTGTTCATCTCGTTCACGCTCGACCCGATGCTCTCCGCCTACTGGGGCGACCCGCCCGGTTACCACCACGCCGAAAATCGCAGTCGCATTTCGCAAGTGCTGCGCCGCTTCAACGAATGGTTCGACCACCAGGCCGACCGTTACGGCAACCTGATCGCCTGGGCCTTGCACCACCGCAAGTGGATGGCAGCGGCAGCGGTCGGCAGCCTCGTCGCGGCAGTTGCGTTGCATGCAACGCTCGGCGGGTCGAGCTTCCTGCCCGTGTCCGATTCGTTCCTGGTCTCGATCGACGTGAAGACGCCGTCCTCGGCCAGCCTCGAATACACGAAGCTGAAGGTCGAAAAGGCCGCTGAACTCGCGCGCACGATTCCCGAAACCGTGGCGACCAACAGCCGCGTGAATTTCGGAGGTGGCCGCGTATACGTGGACATCGGCAAGAGCGGCACCCGCCATCGCACGTCGCAGGAAATTGCGGTCGACCTGCGCAAGCTGATGGCGCAGCTGGTCGGTGCCGAGTACGTCGTGATCGACGACTTGAACAACGGCGCACGCAAGCCGGTGGAGATCCGCTTCTACGGGCAGGACACGCGCACGCTGCTGGGCATTGCCAACGCGTACATGGAAAAGATGCGCAAGATCACCGGCGCAGTGGATGTCGGTCTTTCCGAGAACACGCCGAAGGACGAACTGAAGATCGAGTTGAACCGCGGCCTTGCGAACTCACTGGGGATCTCGGTGAACGATGTCGCGCAAGCGTTGCGCGTGGCGTTCGCGGGCGTGGAGGTCGGCGACTGGATCGACCCGACGGGGCAAGCGCGCGACGTGGCCGTGCGCCTGGACCCGGCGGACCGCGTCGACGCCGAGAACATCGAGCGCCTTCCGATCGCGGTGACCGGCTCGAACATGGTCGTGCCGCTGAACCAGATCGCTACGGTGACGATGGGACAGGGCCCGTCTCAGGTGCAGCACTTGAACGGCCGCCGGATGATCGCCGTGTCCGCCAACGCGGAAGGCCGCGCATCGGGCGACGTGACGAAGGATGCGCTGGCCCTTGCGAAGACGCTCGACTTTCCCTCCGGTTACGGCGTGGAGCTGGGCGGCGCGGGCAAGGACCAGCAGGAGGTGTTCTCCGCGATGTTCACGGCGCTGATCATGGGCGTGGGTTGCATGTACCTGATCCTGGTGATGCAGTTCGGCTCGTTCACTGCGCCGTTGTCCGTGATGCTGTCGCTGCCGCTCTCGCTGATTGGTGTCGTGCTCGCGCTGCTGCTCACGCGCAGCACGCTCAACCTCATGAGCTTCATCGGCATCATCATGCTGATGGGACTCGTTGCGAAGAACGCGATCCTGTTGCTCGATGCGGCGCGCAAGCGTGAAGCCGAAGGCATGGACCGCGAGGACGCGTTGATGGCCGCCGGCCGCGCGCGGCTGCGCCCGATCCTCATGACGACCTTCGCGCTGATCGCCGGCATGATGCCCGTGGCGATCGGCATCGGCGAAGGCGGCGACTTCTACCGCCCGATGGCGATCGCGATCATCGGCGGCACGATCACGGCGACGATGCTCACGCTGCTGGTGGTGCCGTCGTTCTACGACAGCATCGAGATCGCCCACGACCGCATGCTGGCCAAGTTCCACAGGCGCGAGCAAGCGCGCAACGCGTTGATCGCGTTCGTGCTGACGTTCTTCGAGGCGCTGCTGACGCTGTTCGGCATCCGCGCGGCGTACCGCGGCGTGATGCGGCTGCGCGGGCGCCGCGCGGCGGCGGCGTAAAGAACCCTACAGCCCTCGCCGGGATGACACGCGCGCTTCGCTTTGCGTGTCAGACGTTCGCGATGGCGACGGAGCGCGTATTGAGGTACGCCTCCATCGCTTCCGGCCCGCCTTCGGAGCCGTAGCCCGAATCCTTGATGCCGCCAAAAGGCATCTCGGCGGAGGGCAGCGCAGGCATGTTCATCCACAGCATCCCGACTTCGACGCGGCGCGCGAGCAGGTCGGCGTTCTTCAGCGATTTCGTGAACGCATAGCCCGCAAGGCCGAACGACAGGCGGTTGGCTTCGGCAATCGCTTCGTCGAGCGTGCTGAAGCTGCGGATCGCGGCCATCGGGCCGAAGGGCTCGTCGTTGAACACCTTCGCTTCGGTCGGCACGTCAGCAAGGATCGTCGGCTGCCAGAAGTTGCCCGAGTCGCCGATGCGTTGGCCGCCTGCGAGCACCGTGGCGCCTTTCTCGACGGCATCTTTCGTGAACTCGGCCATCGCGGTGAGGCGGCGCGGGTTTGCAAGCGGGCCCATCTGCGTGCCTTCGGCCAGGCCGTCGCCGATCTTCAGCGCGGTCGCCGTCTTCACCATCAGGTCCGCGAATTCCTTCTTCACGCTTTCATGCACGAGGAAGCGCGTCGGCGAGATGCAGACCTGGCCGGCGTTGCGGAACTTCGCCGCGCCCGAGGCCTTCACCGCGAGTGCGATGTCGGCGTCGTCGCAGACGATCACCGGCGCGTGCCCGCCGAGTTCCATCGTCACGCGTTTCATGTGCTTGCCGGCGATCGCGGCGAGCTGCTTGCCCACCGGCGTCGAACCCGTGAACGTGATCTTGCGCACGATCGGGTGCGGGATCAGGTATTCGGAAATCTGCGCAGGGTTGCCGTACACGAGGTTCAGCACGCCGGGCGGCAGGCCCGCATCCTGGAACGCGCGGATCAGTGCAGCGGGCGCCGCCGGCGTTTCTTCCGGCGCCTTCACGATCATCGAGCAGCCCGCAGCGAGCGCGGCGCCGAGCTTGCGCACCACCTGGTTGATCGGGAAATTCCAGGGCGTGAACGCGGCGACGACACCGACCGGGTCCTTCAGCACCATCTGGCGCTGGTTGAGGTTGAAGCGCGACGGCACGATGCGGCCGTACACGCGCAGGCCTTCGTCGGCAAACCATTCGATGATGTCGCCGGCGGCCATTGCCTCGCCCTTGGCTTCCACCAGCGGCTTGCCTTGCTCCTGCGTGAGGATCGCGCCGATCTCGGCCGCGCGCTCGCGCATCAGGGCCGCGGCCTTGCGCATGATCTTGTTGCGCTCGATCGGCGGCATGTCGCGCCACGTCTCGAAGCCCTTCTTCGCGGCGGCCAACGCGCCATCGAGGTCGGCGATGTCGGCATGCGCGACGCGGCCGATCTCCTTGCCGGTGGCCGGGTTGTGCACGGCAAGCGTCTTGCCGGACTGGGCGTCCCGCCATTCGCCGTTGATGAAGAGCTGGGTGTTGGGGTAAGTCATTTCGGGGTCCTGTGCGAGATCGAATGCGCGATTTTGCGCCAAACCCGAAAACCGAACGCAAAGCCCGAATTTCACCAAGCGTCTGCTTGCTAAAAATAGACGCCTCTGCCATGATGCCGTGCCATGGACATGCCTGTGACCCTGGCCAAGCGCCCGCGGGGGCGGCCACGCAAGACGCGCGAAGAGCTCGACGACGGCAATCGCCGGCGCGAATTGCTCCATTCCGCCGCAAAGCTGTTTCGCAAGAAGGGTTTCCATCCCACGAGCACGCGCGACATCGCGGCTGCGGCCGGCATGCAAAGCGGCTCGCCCTTCTATCACTTCGAAAGCAAGGGCGCGTTGCTGTTTGCAGTGATGGATGAAGGCATGCGCACCGCGATTGCACGCCAGCAGCGCGCCATCGAAGCGGCAGGGGATCGCGCCGGCCCGGCACAGCGCCTTCGGGCGCTGGTGCGCAATCATTTCGATGTGCTGCTCGGGCCGGGCAGCGACTTCATCCCGGTGATGCTCTACGAGGCGCGTTCGCTCACGCCGCCGCAGCGGCGCGCAATCACCGACCTGCAAAGCGATTACGAAGCGGTGTGGACCCCTGTACTCGTTGCACTGCATGCGAGCGGCAAGCTCAAGGGGGACGTGAAGCTCGCCCGCTTGTTGATCTTCGGCGCCCTCAACTGGTCGGCGCAGTGGTACGACCGGCGCAAGGGCGCGTCGCTCGACGAGCTGACCGACGCCGCGATCGCGCTTTTCATCCGGTGACGGCGATGGGCAGCTTCTCTTCTTCCTGGAATCCGGCGAGCGAGCTCGCGCTGCAGCGGCGTGCGGCAATGCTCGATCGCATTGCGCAACTGCGTGCGACCGAGGATCGCGCCGCGGCTGCTTCGGGCAAATCGAAGCCCGTCTTCGACAAGCGCGGCCAGTTGCTCCCGCGCGAGCGAGTGGCGCTGCTGCTCGATCCAGGCACCCCTTACCTGCCCTTGTGTTCGCTGGCGGGATTCTTGCAGGACACGAAGGAAGCATCGGACTCGGTCCCCGGCGGCGGCATCGTCGCGGGCATCGGCTTCGTGTCGGGCACGCGCTGCATGATCGTGGCGAGCGATTCGGGCATCGAAGCCGGCGCGATCCAGGCGAAGGGCCTCGACAAGATCCTGCGCGTGCAGGAGATCGCTCTCGCAAACAAGTTGCCGTTCGTCCACCTGGTCGAGAGTGCGGGCGCGAACCTGATGCGCTATCGCGTCGAAGGGTTCGTGCAGGGCGGCGCGCTGTTCCGCAATCTTGCGCGGCTGTCCGCGGCGGGCGTCCCGGTAATCACCGTACAGCATGGGTCGGGCACTGCCGGCGGCGCATACAGGCCGGGGCTGAGCGA
>DATLBJ010000092.1:0-19500 GCA_035526975.1 Ramlibacter sp. | reverse complement strand
ACGCGACCGATCGAATGCCTGAGTCTGCGTAGGCGCACGACGCGACGGGATGTGCTCCGTCGCGGAAAGTCGGGCGCCGCCCTGATGCTCCTCCATTGACAGGAGCACCTCATGACGAGCTTTTCTGCGGAGCCGGCGAGCACGGTCACCGCCGGCACCCACGGCCGCATCGCGGCGCTCACGACAGGGGGTTGGGTCGTGGCGTGGAATGCGACCGGCGCCGATGGCAATGCCGAGGTGCATGCACAGGTGTACGACCCGTCTGGCGCGAAGGCCGGCGGCGAGATCACCGTGTTCTCCGCTGCGCAGGACGCGCCGGGTACGACGTTCAACATCGGCGAGGTCGCGCAGCTGCCGGACGCCTCCTTCGTCGTTCTCGCCTCGACGATCTGGCAACTCGAACCGCCGCATGCCGCGCCTAACCAGATCGCGCTGTTCGGGCAGCGCGTCAGCAGCGCGGGGGCCTTGGTGGGCGCGCCGATCCAGGTGGCGTCGGCCGTGCAGGACCACGACTCATTTTCCGCCGGGCCGACGTTCCAGCTGCGGGGCGGTGGATGGATGACGATCGCCGAGGACACGAACTGGGGCATCCCGCCGTTCGGCACCAGTTCCCGGCTGCATACGTTCGACGAAGCGGGCAACCCGATCGCCGTCAGTGATCCGCTCGTCGGATGGGATCCCCCCTTCGCCGGGAAATTCGTCAACGGCAACCTTCTGGTGGCCAGCGAAAATTATTCGCCCGGCCCGTGGTCCTTCTCGTGGGAAGTGGTCACACCCCTCGGGCAGGTCCTGTCCAGCGCGAACGTGCGGTCGACCCAGTCGTTCGGGCAGACGTTCGTCAAGGCCGCCAGCGTGCTCTCCAACGGAATGGGCGTCATCCTGTGGGGCGAGGCCACCTCCGGCGACCCCGTATTGCACATGCAGTTCGTCGACTCGCAAGGCCGGGCGCAGCAGGACATCACGATGCCGCCGATCGACGGGTCCGACTTCGGCATCACGTCGCTCCTGGGCGGCGGTTTTCTTCTGACATGGTCGCGCGACGCGGGCAATGGCAACGTGCAGGTGTTCGGCCAGCACCACGACGTGAACGGAAGCGCCGACGGGAACGTCGTTCTGCTCGATCCCGAAGTGGCGGCCTACCGTGCCTACGATTCCTACTATGCGGGCGACCTGCCGTACGAGGTTCTCGCAACCCCCGACGGTGGGTTCGAACTCCTCACCGCCGCGGCCGGTGGCGCCGCCGTCAACATCCAGAAGTTCGACGCGATCCCCGATTCTTCGGGCGGCGGCACGCCCGGCGCGATCAGCGTCAACGGCGGGCCGACAGCCATCCCTTCCGGCAATTTCACGATCACGGGCAGCGCGGGAATCGACACGATCGCGATGGCGGGCGCACACACGGACTACAACGTGAACGCGACGTCGATCTCGGGCACTGGCGCCACCGATGCGCTGTCGGGCATCGAACGCATCAACTTCTCCGACGGCTTCGCGATTGCGCTCGACGTGAACGGCGATGCGGGCGAAGCGTATCGGCTCTATCAAGCGGCATTCGATCGCGCACCGGATCTTCCGGGCCTGGGCTATCACATCAACGACCTCGATCACGGCGTTCCGCTGTGGCTGGTGGCGCAGCACTTCATCGACAGTCCCGAGTTCCAGTCGAAGTACGGTGCGACGACGAACACACAGTTCATCACGCTGCTGTACGAGAACGTGTTGCACCGGGAGCCTGAGCCGGGCGGCATGCAATACCACCAGGATGAATTCGCGCGGGGCGAAACGCGCGCGGACATGCTCACACACTTTTCCGAATCGCCGGAGAACCAGGCCTACGTGATCGGTGCGATCGGCAACGGCATGTTGTACGTGCCGCTCGGCTGAGCCAGCTCATCCGAGTAACTGAGCCATTGGCCTACAAGGGGCCGACACACATCGCATTAACATCCGCGCACCCGTGAGCATGGCAGCAATGGACGAGCGAGACAGCGAATTCACCCACGACCAGAAGATTTCCCTCCAGCGGCTGGCCGCGCTTCAACGCATGCGCGAACAAGCCAAAAAGGGAAATCGCGCCTCCATGCTCGCGACGCTGGAAAAGCTGATCGACCTGGAAACGCACATGCTGCGCGAGTCCCGCCAGATGGACGACAAGCCGGCGTAGCGCCGGCTACTCGTCCGGCAGGTTGCCGAACAAATCCTTCAACGTCTTTCCGCCTTCGGGCTTGCCTGAAGCTCGCGGGGTGCCCTTCGGGTATTCCTCCGCGATGCGGTCTTCCCAGTAAGTCGTGGGGTTCGGCGCCGCGCAGAGGCGGCGGAAGACTTCGGCGGGCACATGCTTGTAAGCGGTGACGCTCTTGTTGTCCCAGTGCAGGTCCAGCTCCTGCGAAGCCGGGTCATAGTCCGCCTTGCGGATCCGGCCGTTGGTGAAATCCTTGACGGGCATTTCCGAAGTCTAGTCCGACAATCGCCGCGTGCGAACCCTCCTCATCGCCATGTGCCTTTGCTGCTCCGCCGCGCGCGCGGACTGGCTCGATTCCGATGCGGCGAAGGAATTTCGCGAACGCGTGATCCAGCTCGCGCTGATCTACGGCGACTCGAGCGGCATCGACCTGCAAGGCTACAAGGTCGACACGCGCGAAGTGCAGAAGCTCGGCAACGTGTGCAGCTATGTCGAAGTGAAGACGTCGAAGGACGGGAAGGAAGTGCGGCGCGAGACGGTGCGCGCGTGCAAGGCGCACTGAAGTCGCTGGATTGCGGGTCGAGCCCGCAATGACAAGACTGTTGTCATGCCGGGCTTGACCCGGCATCCAGCGTCTTATCTCGGCTGCTCGGCCCCGTACGTCTTCACAAGATAGTCAACAAGCACAGGAACGTCCTCGTCGGCGATCGGTGCCTTGAAGACGGCCTTCATGCGCTTGACCATGTTTTCCCAGTAGCCGCGCGGCGCGGTGGCCGGCTGGTAGACCATGTATTCCGCGGAGTGGCATGCAACGCATTGCACCTGCGCCTTCGCGTAACCCGGCAAGGGGCTGGCCTTGAGCTGCTCCACGTCGGGCGGCAACTGGATCACCTTGACCACCGCGAATGCGGAACCGCACAGTGCAGCGGCGAAGACGAGAGCGAGAATCTTCTTCATCCCTGTTCTCCTCACGCGGCGTTGATCTTCACGGACTCGACGACATTGCGCATGTAGCCCGCGGGCTGCCACAACGCTTCCATCGGCTGGCTGTGGCCCGAGCGGTTCCACGCCCGCACGCGCACGTCATGCACGCCCGGCCCCGGCACGAAGCCGAACGTGAACTCGCGGAACGAATAGCGCCCCAGGTCGGCGCCGAGCGTTGCGCCGCGCCACGACTGGCCGCCGTCGACCGAGTACGCGACCTCGCGAACGCCCTGCCCGCCATCGAACGCGATGCCGCGCACCGGCAGCAACACGCCGGCCGGAACGCGTGCGCCATCCGAATGCGAGGTGATGAACGAGCGGACGGTGAAGCGCCCGATCGGGCGTGTGGATGCGGGCGCGGTGCCGGGCTCGATGCAGGCGCAGTCGTTGTCCGGGATGCGATACGCGGGATTCATCCAGAAGCCGTCGTACACCGTCTCGATCACTTCGATGTCCGACAGGTGCTTCATCCAGTACGTGCCGTAGTAGCCCGGCACGACGAGGCGCACGGGATAGCCGTTGAGGAAAGGCAGGTCGGCGCCGTTCATCTGGTAGGCGATCATCACTTCGCCGTCCATCGCGTGGCGCACGTCGAGCGCCTTCACGAAGTCGCCGCCGCCGAACACGCCGTCGTCGAGGCCGTTGAACGTGACTTGCCGCGCCGTGTTTTTCAGCTCCGCGCGCGCGAGCACGTCCTTGAGCGGCACGCCCATCCACTTCGCATTGCCCATCGCCCCGTTCGCGAGCTGGCCGCCCGTGACGCGCGGCGTGAACAGGCCGCGGCTGTTCCCGGAGCACTGGTTCACCGCGACGATCTCGACCGGCTTGAACTGCGTGCGCAACTCCGCGACCGTCAGCTGGAACGGCTTGCCGCATGCAGCGCCGCCGATCTTGATCACGTGGTTGTCGCCGTCGATGCGCGTGGGCAGCCCGGCGTTGTGATAGCGCACGAAGAACGCGTCGTTGGGCGTGAGGATGCCTTCGTTGAATACCTCGAAGGGCGTCTCGAGCTGCGGCGGCCGCGCGGTGAGCACGATCAGCGGGCGCTTCTCCGGAAACGCGACGAGCTTGCGCCGGCCGTTGCCGATGGGCAGGTCGACGGTTTGCTGCGCAAAAGCGCCGGGGAGGGCAAGTGCCGCGGCACCCCCGGCGATCAAGGCGCGGCGGCGTACATCCACTGGTTGCGGCATGGCCTTCTCCTGGGTCGTTAGCGCAGCCACTGTGCCACGATGCGGTCGTATTCGCCAGTCTGTTTTGCCAGGTGCAGCCACTGGTCCATCCACGCCTTGAAGGCGGCGTCGCCACGTGGCAGCAGCCACGCCATCTCGCCGTATTGCAGCGGCTTGTCGGGGTTGACCGCGCACAGGCCGGGGCGCAGCTTCTGCTGCACGATGGTTTCGACCGACTCGGAGATCATCACGTCGGCGCGGCCCTTGAGGATCTCGTCGAAGATCGTCGTGTTGTCGTTGAAGATCACGATCTTCGCGTTCTTGAAGTTGGCGCGCGCAAAGCGCTCGTTGCTGCCGCCCGGGTTCTCGATCACCGTGACGCTCGGCTTGTCGATGTCCGCGACCGTCTGGAACTTCGCAACGTTCTCGCACTTCGTGATCGGCGCCTTGCCGTTCACCATGTACGCGGTCGTGAAGAACGCGCTCTTCTGCCGGTCGAGGGTGACCGAGATGCCGCCGACGGCCACGTCGCATTTCTCGAGGAAGTCCTTCATCAGAGTCGGCCATGCGGACTTCACCATCTCGACCTGCACGCCCAGTGCCTTCGCGACCGATTGCGCCAGGTCGACATCGATGCCTTCGTACGTGCCGTCCGGCTTTGCCAGGCTGAAGGGCTTGTAGTCGCCGGGAGTGCACACGCGCAGCTTGCCGCTCTTCTGCACGGCATCGAGGCGCGAGGGCATGTCCTGCGCGAACGCCGAGCCCGCAGCGAACGCAGCAAGGACCCCAAGGATGCGAATGAACTTCATCAGGTTCTCCTCTCTTTGATCGCGGCATCGTAGCGCAGCCGCCTGCGGCGCACCAACTCCGTTCGGCTTGCGCGCGTCCTTGGTGCCCGGAAGCCTTCCGGGTGCGCGCGAACCGCGTTGGGGCCGCATTCGCCGGGATGGCCCGCTTCTTGCACCTTGCCTGCCCATCGCAAATCGAGGAAAAGAAAATGGCCTACCTGGTGCCTTCGGAGTTCGTCCAGAAGATGGTGGACGCGGGTGAATCGAAGATCTTCATGTCCACGCGCGACACACTGGTTCGCGCCTACATGGCCGGCGCCATCCTGGCGCTCGCCGCGTGGTTCGCGGTCACCATCAACGTGCAGACCGGCCAGCCGCTGGCGGGCGCGATCCTGTTCCCGGTCGGCTTCGTCATGCTGTACCTCTTCGGGTTCGACCTGCTCACGGGCGTGTTCGTGCTGGCGCCGCTTGCGCTGATCGACAAGCGTCCCGGCGTGACCATCGGCGGCGTGCTGCGCAACTGGGGCCTGGTGTTCGCCGGCAACTTTGCGGGCGCGTTCAGCGTGGCCGTGATGATGGCGATCTATGTGACCTACGGATTCTCGACGGAGCCCAACGCGGTGGGCAAGGCGATCGGCGTCGTCGGCGAGAACCGCACGCTCGGCTACCAGAAGTTCGGCGCGGCCGGCATGCTCACGCTGTTCGTGCGCGGCATGCTGTGCAACTGGATGGTGTCGGCGGGAGTCGTCGGCGCCATGATCTCCACGCACGTCAGCGGCAAGGTGATCGCGATGTGGATGCCGATCATGCTGTTCTTCTACATGGTGTTCGAACACTCGGTCGTGAACATGTTCCTGTTCCCGTCGGGCTTGCTGCTCGGCGCGCACTTCACGATCCTGGACTACCTGGTCTGGAACGAGATCCCCACCGTCGTCGGCAACCTCGTGGGCGGCCTCGCGTTCACGGGCCTCACGCTGTACGCGACCCACATCAGGACGCAACCCCGGCGCGAACCGATGCGCCGCGTCGCGTAAGAAGGCAAGCATTGCTCTCGGTCCGCATCGGCCAGCATTCCGACAAGGGCCGCAGGGAAATACAGCAGGATTTCCACGGCGCCACGCTGCCACGCGAGCCCCAGCTCTCCGCGAAAGGCGTGGCCATCGCATTGGCCGACGGGATCGGCTCCAGTCCGGTCAGCGGCGCGGCGAGCGAGTTCGCGGTGATGGGCCTGCTCGAGGACTATTACTGCACGTCGGATGCGTGGTCCGTGCGCAAGTCGGTGGACCGTGTGCTGGCCGCCACCAATTCTTGGCTGCACTCGCGAACGCAGGCCGGGCCGGATCGCAACGACATGGAGCGCGGCTACGTCTGCACGCTGTCGGCGCTGGTCATCAAGTCGACGACCGCACATCTCTTCCATGTGGGCGATTCGCGCGTGTGGCGCATGCACGGCCGCACGCTCGAGCCGCTCACGCAGGAACATCGCGTGTGGGTCTCGGGCGGCCAAAGTTATCTCGCGCGTGCGATGGGCTTCAACGCGCAAGTCGACATCGATTACCGGCAATTGCCCGTCGAGGTGGGCGACACCTTCGTGCTCACGACCGATGGCGTTCATGAGCACGTCACGCCGCGGGAGATGGCCGCGATCATCGCCGCGCATCCGGACGATCTCGACGCAGCGTCGGTCGAGATCGTTGCCGCCGCCCTGCGCAATGGAAGCAGCGACAACCTGACCGTACAGGTCGTGCGTGTCGATTCGCTGCCGCAGCGGCAGGCGACGGAGCTGCATCATCGCCTCGCGGGGCTGCCGCCGCCCGCGATCCTGTCGCCGCGCGAGGAGATCGACGGCTACCGCGTGATGCGCGAAGTGCACGGCAGCCCGCGCAGCCACATCTACCTCGCGGTCGACACCCGCACGAACCAGCCCGTCATCCTGAAGGCACCATCGGTGGACCGGCAGGACGACCCCGCCTACATCGAGCGTTTCCTGATGGAGGAGTGGGTTGCCCGGCGCGTGAACAGCGCGCACCTGCTCAAACCGGTCGACCTCGCGCACGAGCGCACTGCCATTTACCTGGCGATGGAGTACGTCGAAGGCCAGACGCTCGCGCAATGGATCATCGATCACCCGCGGCCCGATCTCGAAAGCGTGCGGGCGATCATTGAGCAGGTCGCAAAGGGCCTGCAGGCCCTGCATCGCATGGAGATGCTGCACCAGGACCTGCGTCCCGAGAACATCATGATCGACGCAAGTGGCACCGTGAAGATCATCGACTTCGGCGCCGTGAGCGTCGCGGGCCTGCAAGAGATGCACGCACGCGATGCGGCGATCCTTGGCACCGAGCAGTACACGGCACCGGAATATTTCGTGGGCGACGTGCCCGACGAGCGATCGGACCTGTACTCGCTCGGCGCGATCGCGTACCAGATGTTGTGCGGACGCTTGCCGTAC
Source organism: Ramlibacter sp. (assembly GCA_035526975.1). GTDB lineage: Bacteria > Pseudomonadota > Gammaproteobacteria > Burkholderiales > Burkholderiaceae_C > Ramlibacter. The sequence goes on along the minus strand of DATLBJ010000092.1, from coordinate 11,925 downwards.
GGCGCGGAAGTGTCGCGCGCGCGAACGAAAGCAGCGCAGTCGAGGCTGCGCTACCGCAGCGTCCTCAGCGACGAGCGCGAGATCCCGGCATGGATCGATGAGGTGCTGGCGAAAGCCTTGCAGCCGAATCCCGCCAAGCGCTACGAAAGTTTGTCCGGGTTCGTGTTCGACCTGCGCCACCCCAACCCGCAGTTCACGCACCGGGGCCCCGTGCCGCTGGTCGAGCGCAACCCTGTCGCGTTCTGGAAGGCGGTGTCGGCCGCGCTCGGCATCGCGCTTCTCCTGGTGCTCTTCATTCGTCTCGGCCGGTAGCCCCCCGTTCGGGAAACGTGCGACCATCGCACCATGCCCGAGTTGCTGCAGGAGTGGGTCGGCCGGAGCGAGACCCTTCACGACACCATCACGGCCGCGCCGCTGCGCGCGTTCTCCGCGACGCTCGATCGCGATGACGCGCAGCCGCAGCAAGGCACGCTGGTGCCGCCGCTCGGCCACTGGCTGTATTTCCTTCCCACATCGAAAGCCAGCGAGATCGGGCCGGACGGCCACGCCCGACGCGGCGGGTTCCTGCCCCCGGTGCCGCTGCCGCGCCGCATGTGGGCGGGCGGGCGGCTCGAATGGATTGCCGCGAATCCGCTGCGGGTCGGCGATGAAGTGCGGCGTGTCTCGCGAATCGCTTCCGTGGTCAGCAAGAGCGGCCGCAGCGGCGAGCTGGTGTTCGTCACGGTCGTGCACGAGGTGCACAACGCGCGGGGACTCGCCATCACCGAAGAGCACGACATCGTGTATCGCGATGCGCCCCGCGCCGGCGACGCGCCCGCTGTACCCGTCGCGGCGCCGCGCGATGCAACATGGCAGCGCGAGATCGTGCCGGACGACGTGCTGCTGTTCCGCTATTCGGCGCTGACCTTCAACGGGCATCGTATCCACTACGACCGGCGCTACGTGACGGAAGTCGAAGGCTATCCGGGACTCATTGTCCACGGGCCGCTGATCGCCACACTGCTGGTGGACCTCGTGCGCCGTGAGTTGCCGCATGCAACGCTGCGCCGGTTCGAGTTCAAGGCGGTCCGCCCGACTTTCGATGGACACCCGATGCGCGTTTGCGGAAAGCGCAATGGCGAGTCGATCGAGCTGTGGGCCCAGGACCATGAAGGCTGGCTCACGATGAAGGCCAGTGCGCAGGTCAATCCATGAAACACGAAGCCGACAAGTACCAGGACATCCGCGATGCGGTGCGCGGCCTGTGTGCGCAATTCCCCGACGAATACCACCGCAAGGTCGACGCGCAGCGCGCCTATCCCGAGGAGTTCGTCGACGCGCTGACGAAAGCCGGCTGGCTCGCCGCGCTGATTCCGCAGGAATTCGGCGGCTCCGGCCTCGGCCTTGCGGAAGCGTCGGTGATCATGGAAGAGATCAACCGCTGCGGCGGAAATTCTGGTGCGTGCCACGGCCAGATGTACAACATGGGCACGTTGCTGCGTCACGGGTCCGCGGAGCAGCAACGCAAATACCTGCCGAAGATCGCGTCGGGCGAATGGCGCTTGCAGTCGATGGGCGTGACGGAGCCGAGCACCGGGACCGACACCACGAAGATCAAGACCACGGCGGTGAAGCAAGGCGACCGCTACGTCGTGAACGGCCAGAAGGTGTGGATCTCGCGCATCCAGCATTCGGATTTCATGATCCTGCTCGCGCGCACCACGCCGATCGCCGACGTGAAAAAGAAGAGCGAAGGCATGTCGATCTTCCTGGTCGACCTGCGCGACGCGATCGGCCACGGCATGACGGTGCGGCCGATCCCGAACATGGTCAACCACGAGACGAACGAGCTGTTCTTCGAGAACCTGGAGATTCCCGCGGAAAACCTGATCGGCCAGGAAGGCCAGGGCTTCAAGTACATCCTCGATGGACTGAACGCCGAGCGCACGTTGATTGCCGCGGAATGCATCGGCGACGGCTACTGGTTCATCGACCGCGTCACGCGCTACGTGAAGGATCGGATCGTGTTCGGCCGCCCCATCGGCCAGAACCAGGGCGTGCAGTTCCCCATCGCCGAGGCGTACATCGAAGTCGAGGCCGCGAACCTGATGCGGTGGGAAGCATGCCGCCGCTTCGACGCGCGCGAGCCTTGCGGCACGCAGGCGAACATGGCGAAATACCTCGCGGCGAAGGCAAGCTGGGAAGCCGCGAATGCATGCTTGCAGTTCCACGGCGGCTTCGGCTTCGCGGCCGAATACGATGTGGAGCGCAAGTTCCGCGAGACGCGGCTCTACCAAGTCGCGCCGATCTCGACCAACCTCATCTTTTCATACGTGGCCGAACATGTCCTCGGATTACCCCGATCGTTCTGAAATGCCCCGCCCGCTCGACGGGATCGTTGTCGTTTCGCTCGAACACGCCATTGCGGCGCCGTTCTGCACGCGCCAGCTCGCGGATCTGGGCGCGCGCGTGATCAAGGTCGAGCGGCCCGGGCCCGGCGATTTCGCGCGGGCCTACGACACGCGGGTGAAAGGCCAGTCGTCGCACTTCGTGTGGACCAACCGCAGCAAGGAAAGCGTCGCGCTGGACCTGAAGGAGCCCGAGCAGGTCGATGCGCTCAAGGCGCTCGTCGCGAAGGCCGACGTGCTCGTGCAGAACCTCGCACCCGGCGCGGCCGCGCGCATGGGACTGTCGTTCGACGAGCTGCATGGGAAACATCCCCGCTTGATCGTGTGCGACATCTCGGGCTATGGCGGCGACGGCCCGTTTCGCGACAAGAAGGCGTACGACCTGTTGATCCAGGCCGAGGCAGGATTGCTCTCCGTCACCGGCACACCGGAAACGCCGAGCAAGGCCGGCAATTCGATGGCCGACATCGCAGCGGCGATGTACGCGTTCAGCTCCATCCTCGCGGCACTGTTGCAACGCGAGCGCACCGGCGAAGGCAGCCACATCGACGTGTCGATGCTCGAATCGCTGGCCGAGTGGATGGGGTTCCCGATGTACTACTCGCACGAAGGCCAACCGTCTCCGCCGCGGACGGGTGCGTCCCATGCCAGCATCTATCCCTACGGGCCGTTCGCGACGAAGGACGGTGCAGTGATCCTCGGCATCCAGAACGAGCGCGAGTGGGCGACGTTCTGCGAGAAGGTGCTGAACCACGCGCAGCTCGCCGTCGACCCGCGCTTCGATACGAACGCACGCCGCAACCAGAATCGCGAAGAACTGCAGGCGATCATCCTCGAGGACTTCAAGTCGCTCACGACGCAGGAAGTCGAGGCGCGGCTCGATTCCGCGCACATCGCGAACGGCCGCATGAACACGATGGCGGGACTGTGGTCGCATCCCCAGTTGAAGGCGCGCGGGCGCTGGCGCATGGTCGGGTCGCCGGCGGGAGAGATCCCCGCGATGCTGCCGCCGGCACGCAACAGCAGCTTCGAATACCGCATGGACCCGATCCCCGCGCCCGGCGAGCACACCGAGAAGATCCTCAATGAACTGAAGTGAAACCTTTCGGGTTTCATTGGGCGTAAGCGTCGGCAAAGTCAGTCGCGTCCTACAAGGCGCGACTTCACACAACAGTAAAGTATTGCGGCCCCCATGACCCCGCCGCTTCCCCCTCTTACGCCCGCCGAATCCGACCGCCTGCGCCTGTTCATCTCGTCGGTTACCGACTACGCGATCTACATGCTCACGCCCGAAGGTTACGTGGCGAGCTGGAACGCCGGCGCGCAGCGATTCAAGGGCTATACCCCGGACGAGATCGTGGGCCAGCATTTCTCGCGGTTCTATACCGAGGAAGACCGCGAGACGCGGCTGCCCTGGCGTGCGCTGGACATCGCGAAGGAGACCGGCAAGTTCGAGGCCGAAGGCTGGCGCGTGCGCAAGGACGGCACGCGGTTCTGGGCCAGCGTGGTCATCGACCCGATCCGCGACGACGACGGGCAGCTGCTCGGCTTCGCCAAGATCACGCGCGACATCACGGACAAGAAGCAGGCACAGGACGCGTTGCGCGAGAGCGAGCAGCGCTTTCGCATGCTGGTCCAAGGTGTCTCCGACTACGCGATCTACATGCTGTCGCCAACGGGCGAGGTGACGAACTGGAACACCGGCGCGCGGAGCATCAAGGGCTACGACGAGGACGAAGTCGTGGGCCGGCATTTCTCGCATTTCTACACGCCGGAAGATCGCGACAAAGGCGTGCCCACCCGCGCCCTGTCCGAAGCCACGAGCAAGGGCCGCTACGAAGCCGAAGGCTGGCGCGTGCGCAAGGACGGCACGCGGTTCTGGGCGCACGTCGTGATCGACGCGATCCGCAACGATGGCGGCGAGATCGTGGGCTTCGCGAAGATCACGCGGGACATCACCGAGCGCAAGGAGGCGACGAAGGCGCTGGAGCTCGCACGCGAGGCCTTGTTCCAGTCGCAAAAACTCGAGGCCATCGGCAAGCTCACGGGCGGCGTGGCGCACGACTTCAACAACCTCCTGAATGTGGTGGGCAACGGCCTGGAGATGTTGCGCCAGCGCGCGCGCGAGCCTGCGGACCTGCGCCTGATCGACACGATGGCGCATGCGGTGTCGCGCGGCGGCACGCTGACCCAGCAGCTCCTGAGCTTTGCGCGGCAGCAGCCGATGAAGCGCGAGCCGCGCGACCTCTCGCGTGTGATCCGCTCGTTCGAAGCAGTGCTTCGCCGTGCCAGCCGCAACCTGCTGCAGTTCGACCTGGACCTCGCGCCGTCGCTGCCGCCGGCGCTGGTCGACTCGACGCAATTCGAAGCGGGTTTGCTGAACCTGATCGTCAACGCGCGCGATGCCACTGCCGACGGTGGCCGCATCAGCGTGACCACGCGCGTGAGGCAATTGAAGCCGGGTGAAGTGCCGCCGCTGGAAGCGGGAGCCTATGTCGAAGTGGCGGTGGAAGACACCGGGACCGGCATGAGCAGCGAGGTGCTCGATCGTGCGATCGAGCCTTTCTTCACGACCAAGGAAGTCGGCAAGGGCACGGGCCTGGGCTTGAGCCAGGTGTACGGCATGGTGCAGCAGTGCAACGGGGCGATGCACATTCGCTCGGCGCCGAACGAAGGCACGACGGTGAGCATGTTCTTCCCGGTCGATGAATCCGCCGTCGCGATGCCGGCCGAGGACTTGCCGGAAGCCGAGAAGGTCCTCGTCGTCGACGACCAGCCCGAAGTGCTGGAAGTGACGTGCGAGCTGTTCCGCACCCTGGGCCTCAACGCAATCCCCGCAGTGTCGCCGCGCGAAGCGATCAACATCCTGCAACGCACGCCCGACATCTCGTTCATGCTCACCGACGTGATGATGCCGGGGATGAGCGGTGTGGAACTTGCGCAGCGCGCCAGGGAAATCCAGCCGGGCATGCGGGTGATCCTGGCTTCGGGCTATTCGGGCCCGGCGCATGCAGGCTCGGGCGGTGAGCTCGAAGGCTTCGCGTTCCTCGCGAAGCCGTACAAGCTGGGCGACATCGTGCGCAAGCTGCGCGAATTGGCGTAGTGCGCCTTTGGCGCGAACTAGCGCGCGAGAAAGAGCAGCACGAGGCCCACCGCGGCGGGCAGCGCCTGCACGAACAGGATGCGCTTGTTCGCGGTGGCCGCGCCGTACACGCCGGCCACGAGCACGCACGCGAGGAAAAACACCTTCACGGAAAAGCCCGCATCGCCGAGCGCCACGCCCCAGAACAATCCGGCGGCGAGAAAGCCGTTATACAAGCCCTGGTTCGCGGCCAGCACCTTCGACTGCGCGGCGAATTCCGGCGTGGTGCCGAAGGCCTTCAGGCCGCGCGGCTTGTCCCACCAGAACATCTCGAGCACGAGGATGTAGACGTGCAGGAGCGCGACGACGAGCACCACGATGTTCGCGGCAGTGGACATTGGTGTTCCCCTCCAGGAAAGCCGAGCTGCAACGCTACCACATGGGGACGCCCCGTTTAAAATCCGCCGGGTGCCGAAGCCATACCGAATCACCGATCGAGCGGATCCGGGGCGCGAACCGCAGCCCACGGACAACCATTTGCTGGCGGCCCTGTCGCCGCCCGTGCAAAGCCGGCTGTTTCCCCACCTGGAGCTTGCGGAGCTTCCCTTGCGCGCGCTCATGTACGAGGGCGGCCGGCCGATGCGGCACGTGTACTTCCCCACCGACTCCATCATCTCGATGCAGTACCTCATGGAAAACGGCGCATCCACGGCGATCTCGGTGGTCGGTAACGAGGGCTTGCTCGGCATCACGCTGTACATGGGGGGCGAAAGCACGCCCAGCCGCTCGGTGGTGCAAAGCGCAGGCTATGCCTATCGGCTTCCCAGGCCGCGCGTCAGGGAGGAATTCAACAGGCATGGGGAGTTGCTCCAGCTGATGCTGCGCTACACCCAGGCTCTGATCACGCAGGTCGCGCAGACTGCCGTCTGCAACCGGCACCACACCATCGACCAGCAACTTTGCCGGTGGCTGCTGCTGTCGATGGATCGTCTGTCCGGAAACCGACTGACGATGACGCAGGAGTTCATCAGCAACATGCTCGGCGTACGCCGTTCCGGGGTGAGCGGTTCCGCCTCCAAGCTGGAACACCTGGGCGTGATTTCCTACGAGCGGGGACTGATCACGGTGCTCGACCGCAAACGTCTCGAAGGCCTGAGCTGCGAGTGCTACGCCACCGTCAAGAAGGAGACGGACCTGTTGCTGCACTACCTGCCGCAGCGGCAGGTGATGGGCAACTCGCCCGACATCCCCACGGTGACGCTCCCGCGCGGTTGACGCTCAGTCAGCCCTTGCCGCCTTCGGTGGACGACTGCTGCTGCTCGTTTTCGCGGCTGTATTGCTGGGAGGCATCCTGGTTGGGACTGCGGTCAGGCTCGCCTTCCTTGCGCTTGTCGTCTTCGGTGATGTAGTTGTACAAGCCGGAACTTCCCTCGCCCGAGCGGTGGCCTGAAGGTTGGGAGCCCGACATGATGGTGGTGCAAACGTGGCGTTGAAGAAAAACCAATTCTGCACAACCGTGGCGCGCTTTTCAGTACGGTACCGGACGGTGGCGCTGAAGCGCGAATAGCGCGGCGCAATTTCGTCGCGAAACGGTCGAGCAACATGTGTAGGACAACGGCGCGACTTCGCGCGGCCGTTCCACTCTGTGCGCTATCGGACAGATGCACGCCCAATAGCTGAGGCATCCTGCGCCCCTGATCAACGGCCCCTCGCATGTCGCGTGGGCCAGCATCAAGCGGAAGCAGCATGAATCTCTCCATCAAACTCTCGCCATGGTTGGCGGCTGTCGTCCTCGCATCACTTGCGGCGTGTGGCGGCGGGCGCGATCCGGTCCTCGGCTTCGACAGCACGGCGGCCCCGCCGGCCCCGCCGGCCGCCGCCGCGCCGCCCACTGTGACCGCCGTTGCTCCCGCGAACAACTCGACGGGCGTCCCCATCAACAGCACGGTGATCACGGCCGAGTTCAGTGAGGCGATGTCGGCGATCAGTGGCAGCGCAAGCTTCACCGTCACCTGCGCTGCGCCCTGCGCCAGTCCGACAGGAACAGTCGCGCTCGACAGCACGAAGCGCATCGCGACCTTCACCTCCGCGGCGGCCCTGTCGCCTGCGACGACCTATACCGCCACGGTGACAGGCGCGAAAAGCGCCGCGACAGGCCTTGCGCTCGCTGCCCCCTACGTTTGGCACTTCACTACGGCGGTGGCCGCAGATGCGACGAGGCCGCGCGTCACGTCCACGATACCCGTCACGACGTCTCCTGGCCCGACAACCGGCATCGCAACGAACACCGCGGTCAGCGCCGTTTTCACCGAGGACATGAACCCTGCCTCGATCACGTCCGCCAGTTTCACGCTCTCTTGCGCCGCGCCTTGCGTCGCTCCGTCCGGCGCTGTGTCATACGCGGTCGCCAGCCGCACTGCGGTGTTCACGCCCGCCGCCGCACTGGCAGCCAATACGACATACACGGCCACCGTGACCACCGCCGCGACAGATCTCGCCGGGAATGCGCTGGCGGGCAACCAGGCCACGTTGCCTGCGCCGAGCAACTACGTCTGGACATTCACCACCGCCGCAGCACCCGCACCGGCCGCGAACGTGTCGGTGCAATCGACCAACCCGGCGGCGGGCGCAACGGCCGTCTGCACGACGGCGCCCATCAACGCGACATTCGCAGTGCCATCCGGATTGCAGATCAATCCGCTGAGCATCAACGCGTCCGTGTTCACGGTCACGCATGGGACAGCGTCGGTTGCCGCTTCGTCGGTCGGGCTCGACAACGCGTCCGGAAAGATCGCGACATTCATTCCGTTGGCCCCGCTGGTTGCCGGCACCACGTACACAGCGACGATCAAGGGTGGCAGTGCGGGCGTCAAGGACCTCGCCGTGCCCGCCAACACGATGCTCGCGGATGCAACGTGGACCTTCACCGCCGTGGATTGCTCGGCGCCGCCGCCGCAAACGGGCGTCTCGCTCGGATCGGCCTCGCTGTTCGGCGCTTTCGGCGGCTCCGCCGGCATCACCAACCAGGGACTGAAGACGATCATCAACGGCAGCATCGGCACCACCGCCGTGTCGACCGCAGTCACGGGCTTCCATGACGCGGGCCCCGGCTGCACGTACACCGAGACACCGCTCAATGTCGGCGTAGTGAACGGCCTCATCGACACCGCCGCGCCGCCCCCGACGGCGGCCTGCCCGAACGAAGGCACGGCCACCACGTTCGCGATCGCGACCGCTGCGCGTGCCGATGCACTGGCGGCCTACAACGCGCTTGCCGCGATGCCCGGAGGTCCCGATCCGGGCGCCGGAAACCTCGCGAACAAGACGCTCGCACCCGGCACCTACACGGCCGCATCGGGCAGCTTCAAGATCGAGGGCGGCAACTTGACGCTCGACGCACAGGGCAACGCGAACGCAGTGTGGGTGTTCCAGATGGCGACGACCCTCACGGTCGGCGGACCGGGCGCCGCGTTCCCGTCCAGCATCATCCTGGCGAACGGCGCACAGGCCAAGAATGTGTTCTGGCAAGTCGGCAGCGCGGCGACGATCAACGCGGCCGGCGGCGGAAGGATGGTCGGCACGATCATCTCGCAATCGGGCGTTGCCATCTCGACGCCCGGCAACGTCGCCGTCGTCACGCTCGATGGCCGCGCGTTGTCGCTCGGCGCATCGGTCACGATGGTCAACACCGTCATCAACGTTCCGGCTCCGTGATGACGCCCGGCACACACTTCGAAGAAATGACAATGAGATTCACAAGAACCTCCCTTGCGGTTGCACTTGCCTCCGTGGCAACGCTCGCCGCACCCTTGGCTTTCGGCCAGGAAAATACCGGCTGGTACGTGGGCGCCAGCGCGGGCCGCGCGGCTGCAACGATCGACGACGCGCGCATTGCCGCCGGGCTCACGGCGCAAGGACTCGGTGGCATCGCGATTGCCAATGACGAGCGCAGTACCGGCTACAAGGTGTTCGGCGGCTACCAGTTCACGCCTTACGTTGGCGTGGAGGCGGGCTTCCTCAGCCTCGGCCACTTCGGCTACCGCGCGACCACGGTTCCAGCGGGGACGCTGTCGGGCCGGATGGGTGTGAAGGGCGTGAACCTCGACCTGGTCGGCACGCTGCCGATCATGGGCGGCCTTTCGGCGATCGGCCGGGTGGGTGCGACGTCGATGCGCGCGAGCGACAGTTTCGCCGCGACGGGTGCGGTCACCCTGCCTTACGCCAGTGCGAACCCGAGCCAGCGAACCACCGGGCTCAAGGCCGGCATCGGCCTGGCGTACGCGTTCACGCCTTCGCTGTCCGTGCGCCTGGAGGCAGAGCGATACCGCATCAAGGATGCAGTGGGACATCGCGGCGATGTCGACCTGCTGTCGCTCGGCCTCGTGTACCGCTTCGGCGCCTCACCCGCACCGCGGCAACAGGCTGTCGTGGCTGTGCCGTCGACCGTGCAGGTCGCACCGCCACCGGCCGCGCCGCCACCCATCGCCGTTGCGCCCCCGCCTCCCGCGCCGGCTCCGCCGGCACCGAAGCGGGTGTCGCTCTCCGCCGACGCATTGTTCGACTTCGACAAGTCGGACATCAAGCCGGCCGGCCGCGAACATCTCGACAAACTCGCGAGCGACCTGCGTGGCATGCGGTACGACACCATCCAGGTCACCGGCCACACCGATCGACTGGGCTCGCACACCTACAACCTGAAGCTGTCCGAGCGCCGCGCCCAGGCCGTCGCGGCTTACCTGTCGCGAGCGGCCGGAATCCCGGCAGGACGCATCTCGGCACGTGGCGTGGACGGCGACAACCCCGTGACGGCACCGGGTTCCTGCAAGGGCAACAAGCCCACGCGTGCGCTGATAGCGTGCCTGCAACCGGACCGCCGCGTCGACGTCGAGGTGATGGGCGAGCGCTGAAATGATCCTGATTTGAAAGAGAGAACGATGAAGAAAACACTCAAGGCCCTGATGGGCATCACCACGCTCGCATTCGGCGTCCACGCCGCGGCGCAAATCACGTTGCACGAGAACGATGCCTTCCAGGGCCGCTCGTTTTCGTCGCAGCAGGCGTCGCGCAACTTGCAGCGCTCAGGCTTCAACGACCGCGCATCCTCGGCCATCGTGGTGGGCCAACGCTGGCAGGCTTGCGAGGACGCGAACTTCCGCGGGCATTGCATGGTGCTGCGTCCCGGCCAGTACCCGTCGCTTTCGGCGATGGGGCTGAACGACCGGATCTCCTCCGTGAGGCCCGTGCGGAACAACGAGCGCATCGCCGAGAACGCGTACGCGCCGATGCCGGTGGTCGCACAGGACTTTCGACGCCGGCGCGAGGAACGCATGTATGAGGCCCAGGTCACTTCGGCGCGCGCAGTGGTCGGGACCCCGGCGCAGCGCTGCTGGATGGAGCGAGAGCAAGTCGCCCAGCAGCCCGCGATGCAGCAGGGCAACGTGAACCTTCCTGGCGCGGCCATCGGCGCAGTGATTGGCGGCATCCTCGGTCACCAGGTGGGCGGCGGTACCGGCCGGCAGATCGCCACCGTCGGGGGCGCCGTCGGCGGCGCCGCGCTGGGCGCGCAGTACGGGCGCAACAACCAGCAGGCCCAGGTTGCGCCATTGACGCAGGACGTCCGCCACTGCGACGGCAACGCAGTGCAGGCGACGCCCAGCTATTGGGACGTGACCTATACGCACGAGGGTGTCGAGCATCACGTCCAGATGGCGAACCCGCCGGGCCGCACCATCACCGTCAATCGCAAGGGCGAACCGCGCGCGTGACGCGCGTGGCCCCTTCAGCGGCGCTCGCAACAGAGCGCCGCTGATTGCGTGTTACCATGCACCCGCTACACGTTTTAGATCGTCGCTCTCTGGTCTTCTCTTTCTTCCGCCGGCTTTGGCCGGCGCGTCGCTGACGAAATTCCCTCGATGCTCTTTTCGCGTGCGCCGCACGGCACGTTGCTGCGCGGTACTTCCCGTTTGAATGGAGTCATCATGGGAAACAAACTCTACGTGGGCAACCTGCCCTACTCGTACACGGACGACGACATGCAGCGCAGCTTCGGGGCGTTCGGCTCCGTGAACAGCGCCAAGGTCATCATGGACCGTGACAGCGGCAGGTCGAAGGGCTTCGGCTTTGTCGAAATGTCGACTGCTGCGGAAGCAAGTGCAGCGATCCAGGGCATGAGCGGCCAGGATGTCGGCGGGCGCGACATGGTGGTCAACGAGGCCAAGCCGATGGAACCGCGTGCTGCGCGGTCCGACGGGTACGGCGGCGGCCGCCGCTACTGAGCCTCGCGCTTTGCGAGTCAAAAGCCGCCCTCGGGCGGCTTTTTCGTTTGGCACGGTTCGAAAGCAACTCGCAAGATAAACGGCATCGAGCCAGCGCGATGCCGTTGTTGCGTCACTGGAAAAATGGCGGAGTGGACGGGACTCGAACCCGCGACCCCCGGCGTGACAGGCCGGTATTCTA
>DATLBJ010000091.1:0-6553 GCA_035526975.1 Ramlibacter sp. | reverse complement strand
GCTGTTCTTCTTCGGCGCGGAGGGCTTTCGCAACCCAAGCTTCTGGGACCAGCGCTTCTCCGCAGGCGCGCTGTCGCTGACCGGGCAGACCGTCATCATCTTCCTCGTCTCGATCTCGCTGATCGTGATGCTGTGGCTGCTCTTCGAACGCACGCTCGTCGGCAAGGCCTTGCGCGCCACTGCGGTGAACCGCCTCGGCGCACGGCTCATGGGGATTTCGTCCGCAGGTGCGGGAAGGCTCGCATTCACGATGGCCGCGTTCATCGGTGCGCTGTCCGGCCTGTTGATCGGCCCGACGACGACGATCTTCTATGACAGCGGCTTCCTGATCGGCCTGAAAGGCTTCGTCGCCGCAGTGTTCGGTGGGCTCGCGAGTTACCCGCTCGCGCTGGCCGGCGCGCTCGGCGTCGGGCTGCTCGAAAGCTTCGGCTCGTTCTGGGCCAGCGCATTCAAGGAAGTGATCGTGTTCTCCGCGATCCTGCCGGTGCTGCTGTGGCGGTCGCTGCGCGACCCGCACTCCGAGGAACAGTGATGGGGCTGCGCCGGTTCGCGTTCCCGCTCTTCGCGGCTTTCATGCTCGTGCTGCCTGCATTGCCCGTGCCGGATTTCTGGATCTCGCAAAGCTGCTACATCGGGATGTACGCGCTGGTTGCGCTCGGCCTCGTGCTGCTCACAGGCGTCTCGGGACTGACTTCGTTCGGACAGGCGGCGTTCGTGGGCGTCGGCGCGTACACGGCCGCCTTCATGACCGTGAAGCTCGCAGGCTATGCGTGGCTCGCGCTGCTCGTCGGCGTCGGCATCGCGATCGTCGCGGCCCTCATGCTTGGCGCGATTACGCTGCGCATGTCGGGCCACTACTTGCCGCTCGCGACAATCGCGTGGGGCCTGGCGCTCAACTACACGATGGCCAACATGGATTGGCTGGGCAAGTACGACGGCATCGTGGGCATCCCGACGCTGCACATCGGCAGCATCGACATCGGCACCGGCCGCGGCCTGCACGTGTTGATCTGGGTTTTTGCGCTGGTCGCTGCGGCTTGCGTCACGCACCTGCTCGACTCTCGCCCCGGCCGCGCCATCCGTTCGATCAAGGGCGGCAGCACGATGCCCGAGGCCATGGGTGTCTCGACCTTCCGCTACAAGCTCGTCGCTTTCGTGATCGCCGCGGTGCTCGCAGCGGTTTCCGGCTGGCTCTTCGCTTTCTTCCAGCGCACCGTCAACCCGACGCCTTTCTCCCTCGGCAAAGGCATCGAATACCTGTTCATGGCGGTGCTGGGGGGCGTGTCGCATGTGTGGGGCGCCTTTCTCGGCGCGGCGGTCGTGAAACTCACCGACGACCAGTTGCAGGTGCTGCTGCCGAAGATCATCGGCACCAGCGGCAACTTCGAGACGATCGTATTCGGCATCGTACTGGTCGTGGTGCTGAAGTACGCGCCGGATGGCCTGTGGACCTTCGCAGGAAAGTGGCTGCCGCGACGCCAACGCGTGCGCGATTGGGACAACGCCGCGCCGCTTCCATCGCGCGACAAACCGGCGCACGGCGAAGCGCTGCTGCAGGTCGACAAGGTGCGCAAGGAATTCGGCGGACTCGTGGCCGTGAACGACGTGAGCTTCGGGATCCGCGCGGGTGACATCGTTGCCCTGATCGGGCCGAACGGCGCGGGCAAGTCGACCACGTTCAACTTGATCACCGGCGTGCTCGCGTTGACGTCCGGTGCAGTGAGTTTCCGCGGGCAGTCCGTTGCGGGAATGGCGTCGCGCAGGATCGCCGCTCTCGGCATCTCCCGCACTTTCCAGCACGTGAAGATGAATGCGGACATGACGGTGCTCGAAAACGTCGCGCTCGGTGGCCACTTGCGCACCAGTGCGGGCACGACGCGGGCGATGCTGCGGCTCGATCGCGAGGAAGAGCGGCGCTTGTTCGCCGAAGCGGAACGCCAGCTCGCGCGCATCGGCATGGCCGACCGCATGCACGAACTTGCCGGCAATCTCGCCATGGGCCCGCAGCGGCTGATGGAGATCGCGCGCGCGTTGTGCACGGATCCTTCGCTGCTGCTTCTCGATGAACCTGCCGCAGGCCTGCGCCACAAGGAAAAACAGGCGCTCGCGCAAGTGCTGCGGCAATTGAAATCCGAAGGCATGAGCCTGTTGCTCGTCGAACACGACATGGATTTCGTCATGGGCCTTGCGGATCAAATCGTCGTGATGGAGTTCGGCACGAGATTGATGGAAGGCACGCCGGCCGAAGTCCAGGCCAGCCCCGAAGTTCGCGCCGCTTACCTCGGGACGGAGCACTGATGGCCGCGCTGCTCGAAGTGAACGGCCTGCATGCGGGTTATGGGCGCGCCGAAGTGCTGCTCGGCGTGAACCTCAAGCTCGATGCGGGGCAGGTGGTGACCGTGATCGGGCCGAACGGTGCGGGCAAGTCGACGATGCTCAACGCGGTGATGGGCGTGCTGCCCTGCCGCGGCCAGGTGCTGTTCGACGGGCGCAATGTCGCCGACATGACGCTCGAAGACCGCGTGATGGCGGGCCTGGCGCTCGTGCCGGAGCGGCGCGAGCTTTTCGGGACCATGGCGGTCGAAGACAACTTGCTGCTCGGCGGCTGGCGCGCGCGCAAGCTGCGCATGGAAGGCCGCGAGAAGGAACTCGACCGCGTTTACGCGCTTTTTCCGCGCCTGAAGGAGCGTCGCACGCAACTCGCCGGCACTCTGTCGGGCGGCGAGCGCCAGATGCTCGCGGTGGGCCGCGCGCTGATGTCGCGCCCCAAGCTGCTGATGCTCGATGAGCCGAGCCTCGGGTTGGCGCCGCTCGTGGTGCGCGAGATCTTCCGCATCATTGACACGCTGCGCGCCAGCGGCGTGAGCATCCTGCTCGTTGAACAGAATGCCCGCGCCGCGCTCGAGGTGGCGAACTATGGCTACGTGCTCGAAACGGGCGAGCTTCGGCTCGAAGGCCCTGCCGCACAGCTCGCACACGACCCGAGGGTTGTCGAGACTTACCTCGGCGCAGCGCGTGCGTAGACTCGGTCCGATCGGTACACATGCAGGAGACGAGACGATGACGGATCGCAGGCACTTCATCCACACGGCAACGTCGCTGGGCTTGCTGGCGGCAATCCCTTTTGCCGCACGTGCGCAGGCTTTCGAAGTGGTCAAGATCATCAATGGATTTCCGGCGGGGGGCACCGCCGATTCCACCGCGCGCCGCGTCGGTGAGCGCATGGGCGGCACCGCGTACGCGAAGAACGCAGCGGTGGTCGAGAACAAGCCCGGCGCAGGCGGGCGCATCGCGTGCGAGGTTGTGAAGTCCGCGCAACCGGACGGCTCGACACTGCTGCTCACGCCGTATTCGATGATGTCGATCTACCCGCACATCTACAAGCAACTGAGCTACGACCCGTTCAAGGACTTCGCGCCGGTCTCGCTCGCGGCGATGATGACGCACTGCCTGTCGGCCGGGCCGCAGGTCCCGGCAAGCGTGAGGACCGTCAAGGACTTCCTCGCGTGGGCGAAAGCCAACCCGGACAAGGCCAATTACGGATCGCCGGCCGCCGGTTCGACACCGCACTTTCTCGGCGCACTCCTCAGCCTGAATACCGGCGTCGACCTCAAGCACGTCCCCTACCGCGGCTCGGCGCCTGCGGTGGCCGACATGATCGGCGGCACGCTTGCGTCGTGTTCGACTCCGACGGGCGATGCGCTGGCGAACCATCGTGCCGGCAAGATCCGCATCCTGGCGACGTCGGGCGCGGCCCGCACGCCCTTCACGCCCGATGTCGCCACATACGCCGAACAGGGATTCGCCGACCTGACGACGGAAGAGTGGTTCGGCTTCTACGCGCCGGCCCGCACGCCCGCCAACGTGATCGCCAACGCCAACGCCGCGATCGCGCAGGCGCTCAAGGAAAAAACCGTGGTCGATTCGCTCGCACTGATGGGACTGGTCCCGCAACCGTCGACGCCCGCAGAAATGGACAAGAGCCAGAAGGATGAATACAACCGCTGGGGCCCGCTCGTCAGGAAGATCGGCTTCACCGCCGACTCGTAAGCCGCGCTCCGTCGAGCGCGTCGACACGAGCTATCTCGAAGGGCTGATTGGCTACAACGCGCGCCGCGCCGCGCTGTCGGTGATCGAGGTGTTCCTCGATCGCATGGCCGTGTACGACCTGAAGCCCGTGGATTTCTCGGTGCTGTCGCTCGTCACGCACAACCCCGGCATCACGTCGCGCCAGTTGTGCACCACGCTCGGCATCCTGCCGCCCAACCTCGTCGGCATGGTCAGCGCACTGGAAAAGCGCGGCCTCATCGCGCGTGAACCGCATCCGCACGACGGCCGCGCGATGGGCTTGCACCTCACGGCGGTGGGCCAGAAGCTGATGCGCGATGCCGAGCGCACCGCCGCACAGCTCGAGTCGGACGCCGCCGGCAAGCTCACGCCCGCGGAAGTGAAGACGCTGATCCGCCTGCTCAAGAAGGTCTACCTGTAACGGTAGTTTCCCTCAGTTCACTGCTATTGTTTCAGTAGCAGGTGCGGCGTACACTGCGCTCCCCGCAGTAGAAAAACAAGGCTGGAGGAGCGCCCCGCATGAGCCCGAAGGAGAACGCCGCGACGAGCCAGCTGCTGGGGCTGCTCGAGGCGCGTTACGCGATTCGCGTGCTCTGGGCGCTGCGTGACGGACATGCGCAAACCTTCCGCTTGCTGCAAGACAGTGTGGGCGGCATCACGCCGAACACGTTGAATACACGCATCAAGGAACTTCGCGAAGCGGGCCTCGTCAATCACGACACGGGCGGGTACGTCGTGACGCCGCAAGGCGCCGAGCTGCTCAAGCGCCTCTCCGACCTGCCCGCGTTCGCGACGAAGTGGGTGGCCGGCCAGGCCAAGAAGAAAGTCACCAACGCATGAACCCGGATCTTTCGCTCGCGTCGGCGCTGCCCGCCGATGCAGGCCAGGCCCTTCTCGTCGGCCGCGTGCATGTCGAAGGCACGGGCGCCGTGCTCGTGCACGTGACGCGCGACGACGTGCACGACATCTCGCATCTCGCCTTTACGTGCAGCGAGTTGCTCGAATTCCCCGACTTGCCGCAGGTGCTGCGCAGTTTCCGAGGCAAGTTGCTGGGCACCACGGCCGACATCCTCGCCAACACTGCGCATGACAAGCGCTCGAAATCGAAGCCGTGGTTCATCGCGCCTTGCGACTTGCAGCCGATCAAGGCAGCTGGGGTCACCTTCGTGTCGTCGATGCTCGAACGCGTGATCGAGGAACAGGCGCGGGGCGATGCGTCGAAGGCGGAGGCCGTGCGTGCGGCAGTGGTTGCCGTGATTGGCGAAAACCTCAGCTCGGTGAAACCGGGCTCGGCCGATGCGGCGCGACTGAAGGAAGTCCTCATCAAGCAAGGCGTGTGGTCGCAATACCTTGAGGTCGGTATCGGCCCCGACGCCGAAGTCTTCACCAAGTCGCAGCCGATGAGCGCGGTGGGCACGGGTGCGCAGATCGGCATCCATCCGAAGAGCGAATGGAACAACCCCGAACCGGAGGTCGTCCTCGCGGTGAACAGCCAAGGGGAGACGGTGGGCGCAACGCTCGGCAATGATGTCAACCTGCGCGACTTCGAAGGCCGCAGCGCCCTCCTCCTCGGCAAGGCCAAGGACAACAACGCCAGCTGCGCGATCGGCCCCTTCATCCGCATCTTCGACGAGCACTTCACGATCGATGACGTGCGGCGTTGCGAGCTCGGCATGAAGGTCACCGGCGCGGACGGCTTCGTGATGGAAGGCTCCAGCTCGATCGCCAGGATCAGCCGCGACCCGCTCGACCTGGTGTCGCAAGCCATCAATGCGAATCACCAGTACCCGGACGGCTTCGTGCTGTTCCTCGGCACGATGTTCGCGCCGGTGCAGGACCGTTTCGGCCCCGGTCAGGGCTTCACGCACGCCGTAGGCGACCTCGTCGAAATCTCCACGCCGAAATTGGGAACGCTTTCGAATCGTGTGAACACGAGCGACAAGATCACGCCGTGGACGTATGGCGTGCGCGCGCTGATGAAGGACCTCGCGCGGCGCGTGTGAGCTCTCATTGCGGGCTTGACCCGCAATGAAGTGTCTTTCTTCGTTGTGCGGAGACCGTTGGCGGCTCCACGGACGCCGGGTGGCCGGATTCGCTCCATGTCCCCCGGCGCGGGAGGCGCCTCCTCCTTTTACTTCCGGAATCCGGCCACCCGGCATCCGCGGACCCGGGGCACGTTCGTTGGGCGCCACCGGTTGAGCGCAACGAGCGTGCCCTCTCGCGGCAGGCGATATCGGGCAAGGCCGATTTCGACCACCGCAGGCGATCGGGCCGCCGCGGCGACAGCGAAGGTAGCCCGAAGGGCGCGAGCACTCGTAAACTGACTCGCGGGCGAGTGTTTGAACGGAGAGATTGATTGCGGCAGTTTGCAATCAATCTCGCAGTGAGTTCGACCGCGCTAGCCGCGGCGGCACAGAAGGTCGACGGGAACAGGAAGCGACAAGCTTCCTGCGGTGTCGCATGAGGCCTTGCCGGATATCGCCTG
>DATLBJ010000090.1:0-10709 GCA_035526975.1 Ramlibacter sp. | reverse complement strand
CGCTTCGTAGATGCCGTCCAGGTCGTCCGGCACCGTCGTGAGGTAGCACGACGACAGCTGCGAGCGCAGCGTGCCGCTGTTGAAGAGCGTCGGCGTGCTGGACATGAAGTCGAACGACGACAGCACTTCATAGAACTCGATGGCGCGCGCTTCGCGGTCGATCTCGTTGAGTGACAGGCCCATGGCCACGCGCATGAAGAAAGCCTGCGGCAGCTCGATGCGCTGCTTGCGCAGGTGGATGAAATAGCGGTCGTACAGCGTCTGCAGCCCGAGGTAGTCGAACTTCAGGTCGCGGTCGGCCTTCAGGGCCGCGCCGAGGCGCTTCAGGTCGAAGTTCATCAGCTCGGGGTTGAGCAGCTCGGCTTCCACGCCCTTCTTGATGAAGCCGGGGAAGTAATCGGCGTAGCTCGCCGCCGCTTCCTGCGGCGACATGTCGCGGCCCACGACCTCCTTGAAGATCGTGTGCAGCAGCAATCGCGCGGTGGCGTAGGTGTAGTCCGGATCCTTTTCGATCAGCGTGCGCGCGGCAAGGATCGAGGCCTTGTAGACCTCGTCGATCGGCACGCCGTCGTACAGGTTGCGCATCGTCTCGGCGACGATCGGGTCGCTCTTGACGTCGGCCGACAGGCCTTCGCACGCCGATTCGATCAGGCGCTGGAGCGCCCCGAGATCGAGGGCGACGCGCTGGCCGCCATCGAGGACGTGCAGCTCCACCGCGCGGGCGGGCTCGTCCTGCTTCTGCTTCGCGCGCTCCTGCGCGCGCCGTTCGCGATACAGCACATAGGCGCGGGCGACGTCGTGCTGGCCGCTGCGCATCAGGCCCAGCTCGACGGCGTCCTGCACGTCCTCGATATGGAACGTGCCGCCGCCCGGGCGCGAGCGCACCATGGCGCGCATGACCGACTGCGTGAGCTGGTCGACGGTTTCACGCACCGACGCCGATGCTGCGCCCTGCGTGCCGTGCACGGCGAGGAAGGCCTTCATCATCGCGACGGCGATCTTGTTCGGCTCGAAGGGGACGACCGAGCCGTTGCGGCGGATGATCTGGTAGTTGGCCAGCGGATTCGTGGCCGCGGGCGGCGTGGCGGGGGCTGAGAAGAGGGCGGCGGGGTCAGCCGCTGAAGCGGTGCTGGGTACTGATTGCATGCTACTTGTGTCCTCGGCTTGGCGTTCTTGTGGGGAGGCGGAGTGTACCCGCCCGAAACGCCTCAGCCACTATATATGGGGCCCAGCCGGTGTCAAGGTCACTACATCTAGTGCTTTTCCCAACCTGTGGGCCGGCTGTGGAAACGCGGTGGACGAGACGTTACGGACGAGCTTGCAGCGTTGATCCGACTGGCGTCGCCGTCCACAAGCCAGATTCCATGCGGCCTCGCGCGCGAAATCGCCGCGCAAGGCGCATCGCTGCTTGCGGCGTCGGTTCGCGTAACGATTCGTTGTCGCTGTGGAGGGTTCGCGACACTCCGCGGTGCTGCCGGGCACTACGCCGCGAAGCGATCGCGCGGCCACGCGAGTTGTTCGCGCAAGGCCTTCCAGTCGAAGCCGGGGCCGGGGTCCTGCTTGCGGCCCGGCGCGATGTGCTCGTGGCCCGCGACGTGTTCGATCGGGTAGCGCTGCGCCAGCGCGCTGCACACGTCGGCCAGCGTCTCGTATTGCGCTGCGTCGAACGCCTGCCCTTCGAGTCCTTCGAGCTCGATGCCGATCGAATCGTCGTTGCAGTTGTCGCGTCCCCGCCAGTGCGATGCGCCGGCGTGCCACGCGCGGTCGTCGCAGCTGACGAACTGCCACAGCTCGCCGCCGCGGCGGATATAGAAGTGCGACGAGACTTCCATTCCTTCGATCGACTTGAAATACGGGTGCGCGTTCCAGTCCAGCGTGTTGGTGAACAGCTGCTGCACGCCGTCTCCGCCGTACTCGCCCGGCGGCAGGCTGATCGAGTGAACGACGACGAGGTCGACGTTCGCGCCGGCCGGGCGCGGGCCGAAATTGGGCGAGTCCAGGCGCCGCGCGAAGCGGTACCAGCCGCCATTCCACAGCGCTTGCGACTCAGCTGTCGTCATGCGCTTCGTCGGCCACGCCGCCCGGCATCGTGATCGCCAGCCGCGCAATGCGGTAGCGGATCTGCCGCAGCGACAGGCCGAGGCGTTGCGCGGCGGCAGTGCGATTGAAACCGGTCTCCCGCAACGCCTTGACGAGGATCTCGCGCTCCTGCTGGTCGAGGTACGCCTGCAGGTCTTGCGGCACCTCCGCAGGCGCCTTCGGCCGGGTGTCGCCCTCGGGCAAGGCCGACGGCGACTGCGCCGACTGGAAATCGACTTGCAGCTCTTCGCCATCGGACAGCGCCACGGCGCGATGCAGCAGGTTTTCGAGCTCGCGCACGTTGCCGCTGAACGGATGCACGAGCAGTTGCTGCATCACGGTGTCGGACAGGTGCGGCGTGGCCATGCCCGACTCGAGCGCGATGCGCGCAAGCAGCGCTTCGCACAGCGCGGGCAGGTCTTCGCGGCGCTCGCGCAGCGGCGGCACCATCAACTCGATGACATTGAGGCGATAGAACAGGTCCTGCCTGAACTTCCCCGCCTGCACGTCGGCGCCAAGGTCGCGGTGCGTCGCGCTCACGATGCGCACGTCGACCGCGTCTTCCTGCGTCGAACCCAGAGACCGAACGTGACGCTCCTGGATCGCGCGCAGCAGTTTCGATTGCATCGGCAGCGGCAGATCGCCGATCTCGTCGAGGAACAAAGTGCCGCCGCGGGCGGCCTGGAAATAGCCTTCGCGGTCGGTGTTGGCCCCGGTGTACGAGCCCTTCTTCGCGCCGAAGAATTCGGCCTCGAGCAGCGTCTCCGGGATGGCGCTGCAATTCACGGCGACGAACGGGCCTTCGCTGCGGTGGCTGCACGCGTGCACCGCACGCGCGACCAGCTCCTTGCCCGTGCCGGACTCGCCGCGCACGAGGATCGGCGCCATCGTTCGCGCGACTTTCGCGATGCGCTCCTTGGCGGCCTTCATCGGCGCCGATTCGCCGACCAGCCGTTGCAGCGCGTTCTGCGAAGCGCCCTGCGGCGAAGCCGTGCGGCTGGCGGCGCGGGCGCGCTGCGCCGGCGGGGTCGCTTCCTGGATCGCGGATGCGACGACCGTGCGGAACTGCTTGAGGTCGACGGGCTTGGTGAGGTAGTCGAATGCGCCGGCCTTCAGCGCCTCGACCGCGTTCTCGGCGGAGCCGTACGCCGTCATCACGATGCAGCGCTCGCTGCGCTGTTCGGCCGACATGCGCTTGAGCAGCTCGATGCCGTGGCCGTCGGGCAGGCGCATGTCGGTGATCACCGCGTCGAACTTCTTGGACGCAAGTTGCGCGACGGCCTCGGCCAGGGTCGCAGCCGCGTCCACGCGATAGCCCTCGCGCAGCAGCGTGAGCTCGTAGAGCGTGCGCAGGTCCGGTTCGTCATCGACGACCAGCACTTGCGCCGCGTTGGCAGTGGCGGCGGACATCAGGCGGTAATCCTGTCAAACGAGGCTTGGCCGGCAACCGCGCCGGGCGCCGGCGCGAACATCACCATGAACTCGTTGCCCTCCCGAGCGTTGCCCGCCGAACCGGCGGCACTGCGCTCGTATCCCATCGTGGCCCCGTGACGCTCGCACAGTTCGCGGCAGATGTACAGCCCCAGGCCGCTCGAGCGGCTTTCGGACGAGAAAAACGGCTCGAACAGGTGGTGCTGCACCGACGGATCGAGCGGTGCGCCGTCGCTCCACACGTGCAGGCTCGCGTGCGCACCCGCGGACCGGGTGAACACGCGGATGGAATCAGGCTTGTCGCCGGCATAGCGCAGCGCATTGTCGAGCAGGTTGATCAGCACGCGTCGCAGGTGATCGGACTCGAAACGCACCGAGACGTCCGGCGCGGCCAGGGCCAGTTGCAGGCGCGCGCTGCTGCGCGTCTGCATGCCCCAGTCGTTGCAGGCCGCGGCCACCGCCGCATCGAGCTGCAAGGTTTCCACGACCGGCCCCGCCGCATGGCGTGCGCGCGAGATGTCGAGGATTTCCTCGACGATCTGCTGCAGCCGCTGGGTGTTCTTGCGCACGAGGGAACTCAGTTGCTTGTGGCCCGGCTCCTTGAGGTCTTCCTCCAGCAGCTCGTTGGCCTGCGCGATGGCGGCCAGCGGATTGCGGATCTCATGCGCCACAGCCGCGGACATGCGGCCCATCGCGGCCAGTTTTTCGGTGCGCAGGCGCGCTTCCATCTCGCGCAGGTCCTGCAGGAACATCACGCAGATGCCTTCCGACGGGTTCTGCTCGCCGGCGGTCAGGCGCGTGCGCACGTGGATGCGGCGCGGGCTCGCGCCGTCTTCTTCCAGGGCCACCTCGGTCCACTGCGGTCGGCGCTCGTCGAAGGTCTGCTGCGCGAGATCACGCAAGGGCTGCCATGCCGGTTGTGCGGCGAGCGCGAACTCGTGCTTGTCGTGCACCTCGACGAAACCGAGCAGCGTGCGCGCCGCCGGGTTCGCGGCCTGCACGCCGCCGTTCGCGTCGACCAGCATCACGCCTTCGGACAGTGAGTCGATCACGAGCTCATTGACCTGTGCCTGCGTGCGCGCGGCGCGACGCCCCCGGCGTGCCGCTTCTTCCTCGCGAGCCAGGCGTCCGGCCAGCTGGTTCACCACGAACGCAAGGGCGAAGTAGCCGGTGCCGGTCAGTCCCGCCTGGAGGAAACGCGACGCGGCCTCCGTGGGGAAATGCAGCGCGACGACCCACGCATCGGTCAGCTGCAACAGCGCGACGCCGGCAGCGGTTCCCAGCGCCAGCAAGGTCGAGCCCAGCACGGCTGCCATGAGCACCGGCAACGCGAAAAGGGGCGAGTAATTGATGCCGCCGGCCTGCAGGTACTGGAGCGCGGCGAAGGCGACCAGGTCCACGCCGATCGTGGAGACCCATTGCGGGTCGAACGCGCGGCCGGGCGGGCGCGGGGCGGTGAACAGGCGCACCGCGATCGCGGCGGCGAGGTAGGTCGCGCACAGGCCGACCAGCCATTCGCTCACGTTCAGCTGCGGCGCGAGCGTGTGCAGTGCGCCCAGCAGCACCACGAGCACCAGTGCGATCACGATGCGGGCCGACATGAACCCGCGCCACAGGCGCGCGAACGCCGAATCGCGCGTCAACTCTTCGAGTTCGCTGCGCGGCCAGTCGCGTTCGGTGGCCATGTCACGCCCCCTTGCGGGTGCGATGCTCGACGCAGCAATACAACTGGCCATCGGGCCCGGGCAATGCGTCGGCGCGTGGCAGGTGCACATGGCACACCGGACACTCGATCATGTCCTGCGGCGCGGGCACGGGCGTGGGCGCCGGAGACGCGCGCTTGTCCTCGCGCGGGCGCGTGAAGCTGCGGCCGCCGCGCATCAGCGACAGCACGACGAACACGATCGCGATCAGCAGCAGGTACTTGATCACGGGGTGCGCCTCAGGATCACTTCGAGCACGAAGCGCGAGCCCGCATAGCCCAGCAGCAGCAGGATCGAACCCGTGTAGAGCACGCGCACCGCCTTGCGGCCGCGCCACCCGAAGCGGAAGCGGCCGAGCAGCAAGTAGGCGAAGACGACCCACGCGAGGATCGAGAACACGTTTTCGTGGTTCCAGCGCCAGTGGGTGAACAGGAACCCCGCGAGGATCGTGACCGAAAGGACGATGAAACCGGCGAGCGCGAAATTGAATGTCAGGCGCTCGAGCATGAGCAGTGGCACGCCCGTGTAAGGCTCGCCGCCTTCCCGGATGGCCGACTCCGCGCGGCGCATCAGCAAGGCGTGCACGACGGCCGCGGCGAACAGGCCATACGCCGCGAGGCCAAACGTCCAGTGCATCGGCGCCATCGGTGCCTCGGCGCGCAGCGGCTCGCCCGGGAACGCGATCGGCGGCAGCAATGCCACTGCCGCGAGCGCGAGCAATGCCCAACGCATGCGCGCGGGTGGGAACACGCGGCTTTCGAACACGAACACGGTCACGACAAACCACACTGTCACGGAAAGCGCTTTGGCCCAGCCGAACTGGGGCGACGGTTCGAGGAAGCCCCAGACCAGCGACAGGGCATGCAGGACCCAGCCGGCGACCAGCAGCCCCCGCGCCGCGCTTTCATTCACGCGGCTCGCGGCAATCGCCGGGACTGCATAGGCGGCCAGCGCGACCAGCGCCAGCACCACGCTCACGCCGGAACCACTCGGTAGAATCATGCTCACAGTTTATCCGTGCTTCTCAGCCGCAGAAGCACGCGTCACACCAGCATGGCTTCCGCTCTCACCGACAAACTCTCGCGCCTGGCCAAGGAATTGCGCGGGCAGGCCCGCATCACCGAAGCCAACGTGCAGGACATGTTGCGCGAAGTGCGCATGGCCCTGCTCGAGGCCGACGTCGCCCTGCCCGTGGTGCGCGACTTCATTGCCCGCGTCAAGGACAAGGCGATGGGCCAGGACGTGCTGGGTTCGCTGTCGCCCGGCCAGGCCCTCATCGGCATCGTGAACAAGGAACTCGCCCAGACGATGGGCGAAGGCGTCTCCGACATCAACCTTGCGGCGCAGCCGCCCGCGGTGATCCTGATGGCCGGCCTGCAAGGCGCCGGCAAGACGACGACGACCGCGAAGCTGGCCAAGCACCTGATCGAGAAGCGCAAGAAGAAGGTGCTCACGGTGTCGGGTGACGTGTACCGGCCCGCGGCCATCGAGCAATTGAAGACGGTGACGGCGCAAGCGGGCGCCGAATGGTTCCCGAGCTCGCCCGACCAGAAACCCGTGGAGATCGCACGCGCCGCGATCGACTACGCGCGCAAGCAGTTCTTCGATGTGCTGCTGGTCGACACGGCCGGCCGCCTCGCGATCGACGAAGCGATGATGCAGGAGATCAAGGACCTGCACGCGGCGCTCAACCCGGTCGAGACGCTGTTCGTCGTCGATGCGATGCAGGGCCAGGACGCGGTCAACACCGCAAAGGCTTTCAAGGAAGCGCTGCCGCTCACCGGCATCATCCTGACCAAGATGGACGGCGATTCGCGCGGCGGCGCGGCGCTGTCGGTGCGGCAGATCACCGGCGCGCCGATCAAGTTCGCGGGTGTCTCCGAGAAGATCGACGGCCTCGAGGTGTTCGATGCCGACCGCCACGCGGGCCGCATCCTCGGCATGGGCGACATCGTCGCGCTGGTCGAGCAGGTCACGTCCAACGTCGACATGGCCGCGGCGCAAAAGCTTGCCAACAAGGTCAAGAGCGGCGAGGGGTTCGACCTGGACGACTTCCTGTCGCAGATCCAGCAGATGAAGCAGATGGGGGGCCTGTCGTCATTGATGGACAAGATGCCCGCGCAGATGCAGGCCAAGGCCGGCAGCGTGGACATGGACAAGGCCGAGCGCGACATGCGTCGCAAGGAAGGCATCATCAATTCGATGACGAAGCTGGAGCGCCGCAAGCCCGAGATCATCAAGGCCACGCGCAAGCGCCGCATCGCCGCCGGCGCCGGCGTGCAGGTCCAGGAAGTCAACCGCCTGCTCAACGAATTCGAGCAGATGCAAGGCATGATGAAGAAGATGAAGGGCGGAGCGCTGATGAAGATGATGAAGCGCATGGGCGGCAAGGGCGGCATGCCCAGGCTTCCGTTCTGACCCGCCATGAACCTCGTCGATTCGTTCGCGGACACTTCGCGTTTCGTCGCGCTGCGGCGTGACATCCACATGCATCCGGAGCTCGGCTTCGAGGAGCACCGCACCTCGAAAATCGTGGCGGAGCTGCTGCGCGAATGGGGCGTCGAAGTGCACACAGGGATCGCCGGCACCGGCGTCGTCGGCGTGCTCAAGTGCGGCAATGGCGCGCGCACGATCGGGCTGCGCGCGGATCTCGACGCGTTGCCGCTGCAGGAAGAAAACCACTTCCCGCATCGATCGCAACATGACGGCCGCATGCATGCGTGCGGGCACGACGGCCACACGACGATGCTGCTCGCCGCGGCATGGCACTTGTCCAAGTCGCGCGACTTCGACGGCACCGTGAACTTCATCTTCCAGCCCGCCGAGGAGATGGGCAAGGCCGGGGCGCTGAAGATGATCGAGGACGGCCTGTTCGAGCGCTTCCCGTGCGACGCGGTGTTCGCGCTGCACAACTTCGCACTGCCCGTGGGGACGTTCGCCCTCAATCCCGCCGCGCTCATGGCATCGAGCAACACCTGGAAGGTGACGCTGCACGGGCGGGGCACGCACGCGTCGTTGCCGCACACGGGAATCGATCCCGTCGGTGCTGTCGTCGAACTGGCGCAGCAACTGCAATCGCTGGTGCCGCGCGTGATCCCTTCGAACGAACGCGCGCTCCTGGCGGTGACGCAGCTTCGCGGCTCGGATGCACCGAACGTCATCCCCGACCTCGCGTCGGTGGGGGGCACGATCCGCACGTTTTCCGTTGACGCGACGGACAAGCTCGAAGCCGGATTGCGGCGGCTGGCGGGCGGCATCGCGCAGGCGCATGGCTGCACCGCAGAAATCTTCTTTCGCCGCGCCTCACCGCCCGTCGTCAACCACGAAGGCGAGGCGCGTTTCGCCGCCGGCGTGATGCGCGAGGTGGTGGGCGATGCGGGCGTGCAGGATGCCTTCCCCGCCGTGATGGCCGCCGAAGACTTCGGCCATACGCTGCGCGCCAGGCCGGGTTGCTATGCCTTCATCGGCAACGGCGACGGCGGGCACCGCCTGCCCGATCACGGCGCGGGGCCGTGCATCATCCACAACACCTCGTTCGACTTCAACGACGAGATCATCCCGATCGGCGCGAGCTACTACGTCCGCCTCGTGCAGCGCTGGCTCGCGCAACCCGTGAAGTAAGGAGTCATTCCATGCATCGTTTCATCCGCGCGGCCGTGGCCGCCCTTGCACTCGGTGCGCTCGCACCCAGCGCGTTCGCGCAACGCGTCATCCACCTCGTCGTGCCGTTCGGCCCCGGGGCCGTGCAGGACACGATCGCCCGCACGTTCAATGCCGAACTGGGCCAGGCACTCGGCGCATCGGTGATCGTGGAGAACAAACCCGGCGCCGGCGGCACCATCGGCACGGCTGCGGTCGCGAAGTCGCCCGCGGACGGGACGACGCTCATCGTCGCGGCCGCCAGCCACACGCTCGGCGGGCATCTGTACAGCAAGCTGGCGTATGACCCCATCAAGGACTTCACCGGCGTCGCGTTCATCGGCAGCACGGGCTACGTGATCGCGGCACCCGCCAATCTTGGCGTAAGCACGATGGCGGAGTACGTCAAGCTGCTCAAGTCCAAGCCCGGGCAATACAACTATGCGTCCGCCGGCAACGGCAGCGCGACGCACCTGGGCATGGCGTACTTCCTGGCCAAGGCGGGCATCGAGATGCAGCATGTGCCGTTCAAGTCCACCGGCGACGCCGTGAACGAAGTGCTGGCCGGACGCGTGCAAGGCGTGACCTCGGCGCTGATCGGCATCGTGCCGTTCAAGCAGGACGCCCGCATCAAGCTGCTCGCGTACACGGGTGCGCAGCGCTCGAAGTTCATGCCCGACCTGCCCACCGTCGCGGAAAGCGGCGTGGCCGGCTACAAGTTCGATTCGTGGATCGGCGTCCTCGCGCCCGCGGGCCTGCCGAAGGCGGAACTGGACAAGCTCAATGCCGCGATGAACAAGGTGCTCGCGACGCCCGAGGTTCAAGAGCGGCTGACGCGCCTGGGTGTCGAGCCCGCAACGATGGGCGCGGAGGAATTCAACCGCCTGCTCCGCGCCGATTGGGACAACGCCGGCGTGATCGTGAAGGCGTCGGGCGCGAAGATCGAGTAAGCGTCAGGCCGCGACGCAGCTCACGCTTCGGGAACATCGAGGTCGCGGCAGATCTTTCGGGCGAGGAAGTCGTTGATCTCGCGATGGCGCGGGACGGTGGAGGATTTGTTTCGGGCCCGATTGACGAAGACCGAGTGCTTCGCACCCTCCCGAAGCAGCGAGCATCCGTATTTCTCAAGGTGCCGGACCAGGTCCGCCCTCTCATGACGCCGGAGGGGCTAGGGACTCTCGAATGACCGTCTTGCCTCGGATCGACTCTTCCGCCAACGCGCGGTTGGCCTCCAGCACCAATTCGACTGCTTCCGAAAGGGCCGCGCGAGCCTCTTCCAGAGTTGGCGCCTGCGTGTTCGCCCCCGGAAGTTCTTCAACGAACCCGATATAGCCTTCGGGCACTTGCTGGAAGACAGCGGTCAGTTGCATGTTGAAGATTCCGCTTTGATTCTACGCCGCTGCTTATGCGAGCGTCTCTTCCTGGACGGTCACCACTTCGCCGCGCAGCGAATGCGGCAGCGCTTCGGTGATGGTCACGTCGGCCATCTGCCCGACCAGGCGCTTGTGGCCCGGGAAGTTGACGATGCGGTTGCACTCGGTGCGGCCCATCAGCTCGTTGGCGTCCTTCCTGGACGAGCCTTCGACGAGGATGCGCTGCACCGTGCCGACACGGCTTTCCGATATGCGCCGCGCGTTGGCTTCGACCGCGTCCTGCAGCACGTGCAGGCGCTTCAACTTCGCTTGCGGCGGCGTGTCGTCGTGCAGCGCGGCGGCCGGCGTGCCGGGGCGCGGGCTGAAGATGAACGAGAAGCTCGAATCGAAGCGCACGTCTTCGATCAGCTTCATCATCTTCGCGAAGTCGTCGTCCGTTTCGCCGGGGAAGCCCACGATGAAATCGGTGGACAGCGAAATGTCC
>DATLBJ010000089.1:0-42180 GCA_035526975.1 Ramlibacter sp. | reverse complement strand
GACGCACGCTTCCCGTTTCGCGCCAGGAGCCCCCGATGCAAGACCCGGCCTTTCGCACGTTGCTATACCGTTACTTCTTCTTCGGTTGGCTGTTCAAGGACGTGAACCGCGGCAATGTGTTCGAGCGCGCGGCGGCGCTGCGCTACAACAAGGAGCATTCGCACTGGCTGCTCACGTACATGTACCGCTGGCTGTGGTGCGGGCTGGTGTTCTACGCGCTCGGCGGCTTCGCCGAATGGGTGCTCGATGCGCCGGTCCTTTCCATCCTGTTCTACATCCCGGGCGCCATCAGCGTGCCGGTCAACGCCGTGATCGGCGCTGCGTGGGTGGGCCTGAAGGTCCTGCCCGGTACGTTCTGATTCCCCCGACGCGAATCCGTCCTACACGCGGGCCGGCTCATCCTTTCTAGCATCGGTGCGATGCGCATCGCCCGACACATTGGCATTGCCTTTGCAATCGCCGCTCTTGCCACCGCCGCACGCGCCGACACGCTGGGCCGCTTCAACGCCGATCCGTCGAGCGTGACCGTGTCCGGCATCTCGTCGGGCGGCGCCATGGCGATCCAGGCGCACGTTGCGTACTCGGGCACCTTCCGCCACGCCGCGATCTTCGCGGGCGCGGCCTACGACTGTGCGCAAGGCAACGTCGCGACCGCGATCGGCGTGTGCCAGGAGGCGTTGACTTCTTCCGAAATCCCCGTCGCAACGCTGGTGGCAACCACGCGCGATTGGGCCAGCCGCGGGCTGATCGACGACCCGGCGAACCTCGCAGGAAGCCGCATCTATCTTTTCAGCGGAACGCTCGACCAGACGGTGCGCCAGCCCGGCATGGACGCGGCGCGCGACTACTACCTGAACTTCGTTCCCGCCGGCAACGTGGTCTACAACAACACGACAGCGGCAGGCCACGGATGGATCTCGCCGCTCGGGCAGGTGCTGTGCGCCGCGCAGCAAAGCCCCTACGTCAACAACTGCAACATCGACCCGCAGGCCGCGTTCCTCACCTTGTTCTACGGCGCGTTGCAGCCACGCCAGAGCGGCCAGCTGTCGGGCACCGTCGTCGCCGTCGACCAGAACGAATTCCTCGACGACCGCAACGCGGCGCTGCACAACATGGACAACAACGCGTGGGTCTATGTGCCCGCGTCGTGCGCGCGGGGCGAACAGTGCCGCGTGCATGTCTCCTATCACGGCTGCAACCAGTCCTATTCGAAGATCGGCGACCAGTTCATCCGCCAGGCCAACCTCAACGAGTGGGCCGACACGAACAGGATCATCGTGCTGTATCCGCAAGCGATCGCGGTGCCGCCGAACAACGGGCTGGGCTGCTGGGACTGGTGGGGCTACGACAGTGCCGATTACGCAAAGAAGAACGGGCCGCAGTTGCTCGCGACCAAGCGCATGGTCGACCGCATCACGTCGGGCTACACGCCGGTGAAAGGGCATGGTCACGCCAAGTGACCTCCCCGCGCTGAGCCACATCTTGTGACGATACTTTTCCTGCGCATCGCGCACCTTCTTGGGCGCGATACCCCGGGGGCGCACGATCAAGCCTCGGAATACACCGTTGGGAGAGCAAGATGAAATCCAGGAACCTCGTGAGCAGCGTGACCATTGCGACCATCGCCGCACTGGGCTTCGGCACCGTCGCGCAAGCGCAGCCGAGCGACCACCAGTGGCGCAGCGAACAGCGCCAGCAGCGGCAGGAGCAGCGCCAACAGCGCCAGCAGCAGCACCAGAACGTGCAGCCGCAATACACGCAGCAGCAGTACACGCAGCAGCACCAGCAACAGTGGCAGCAACGCCAGCAGTACCAGGCGCCGGTGTACCCGCAGCGCAACGTGGCGCCGCAGTACAACTACCAGCAGCAGCACGTGTACAACAACTACGCGCCGCGCCACTATGCGCAGCCGCAATACCGCTCGTACGGCTCGTACGCGTCGTACGGCTCGCGCTACTACGTGGGCGGCTACGCGCCGATGTACGCATCGCACCGCTACTGGGTCAATGACTGGCGCGCGCGCCACCTGTACGCGCCGCCGTACGGCTACCAGTGGGTCGAGACGGACACGGGCGACGTGCTGCTGCTCGCGCTGGCCACCGGCCTGATCGCCAACGCGATCCTCGCGCAGTAAGGCGCTACCCGATCGGGCGCGTGAGGTACACCAGCTCGCGCCCGGGGATGTGGATGCGCGCGGGCATGAAGATCGTGCAGCCGTCGCACGGCGAGCGGATCTCCTCGCCGCCGTCGGTCACGATCAGTTCGCCTTTCGCGAACGACTCGAGGCCCACGACGGGCTTCGCGAACTTCACATCCGGCGTCTTGATCACCGGCGTGGACAGCAGCTCGTAGCGCCGTTGTACGCCGGGCTTCGCCCACGCCGGGTCCGCATCGACAAGGCCGAAGTGCGCCAGGAAACGCATCGTGACTTCGACTGCCAGCTCGCCACTCGCGCGCAGGAAATGCTGGCCGCATTCGGCGACGAGCGCCACGCCGTGGTGATCGCGCTGCCCGTGCAAGCCATGCTGGATCAGCGGAGTGCCCGTGTTCATGCCTGCCGGCATCACGAGGTGGATGTCCGGCACACCGATGGCGGTTGCTGCCGAAGCGTTGCGCTCGTATCCGGGATAGACCCAGAAAGGCTGCACTCGCTGTGCCGTGGAGTGGATGTCGAGGATGTGATCCGCAGCCGCAACGACCGGGCGCATTTCCCGCGCGCGGCGCAGCTCCGGACTGTCTTCGCCGCCTTCGAGCCACTCCTTCGACCAGATCCGATTGAGGTTGTGCACCAGCAGCCGGCTTTTGAACGGGTCGGCGCGGTCGAAACTCTCGTAGGCCTGCACGTTCGCGAAGCTCACCGTGAGCGTGCCGACCTTCGGGCGCACGTTCCGGTCCAGCAGGTGCGTGGCGGCGACCATCCCGCAGAATTCGTTGCCGTGCGTCAGCGCGTTGACCAGCACGTGGGGCCCCGGCTTGCCGGATACGAAACGGTGCACGTAGGGGACCCCGGTGTTGCCTTGGGCGTAGGGGCTCAAGTCCCGCGGGAGGAGTTCGAGAACCGTTGTGTCGTGTTCTTGCATGGGCAAAGCAGTGACCTAATGCACAAGGTTATGCGAAATCACGATTGGGTCCCTTGCAGCCCCCTTGCGCCCGTTTGCAACAAGTTGTTACCATCGCGCAAACCGAGGGGCGCATATGGGATTTTTCACCAGGATGTTCGGGATCGGCCGCTCCCAGCCGCAGGCCGCGCAGTCGTCGCAATTGCATTCGCAGAACTCTTCGGGGATGTCGGTGCAGCTTGCGCAGTCGCAGAACACCACACGGCGCGAGTTGTTGCGCGTGGTGCTGCGGGACACCTTGAACCGGCACGGCATTCCGGTCGCATGGATCACCGCGGAGCTGCTGTCCGCCACTTCACGCGGCGGCGAGCGCGGCATCCACTGGCGCCTGCACATCAAGCACTGGGATGCGCGCCTGATGGAATGCTCCGTGTCGCTGCAGAACGCGTTGATCAAGCGCGTGCTGACGTTCGACCCGCTCGCGACGAACTGGCTCAATGGAATCTCGTGGCAGCTGTCGCTCGATGATGAATCGATGTGCCCGCCCCTGCCCAACGCGACGACCTGGGCCATGCACCAGCGCGCGGCCGAGCCCGCACCAGCCAAAGCCGATCCTGTGGCGGGGGACATCATCGAGGGCCCGGTGCACATCGGCGCGACGGCAAAGGCGGTGGATGCACGCGCCGACCTCGACCAGCTCCTGGCCGCCCGCGATGCGGATTTCGACAAGCATTCGGATGGCAAGACGAAACCGGTGTTCGCGGCAACGGAACCCGCGAAGCTCTGACGCGCAGGGTCAGCCGAGCACGTCCTGCATCACGTCCACCACGAGGTGGATCTTCGACGACATGAGCAGGATGTCCTCGCCGGCGCGAACGTATTCGTAGCCCTCCGGCGCCGCCGGCAATTTTGCTTTCACTTCATCGGGCAGCGGGAACGTTTCCACCGCGGATTGCAGTGTCTGCCCCACCGCCCAATAGTGGCCCTTGACCAGCGCGCGGCAAGTCTTGCCTTCGCGGTCCATGTCCTTCGGGCACGTCTTGGTCTTCGCGAAGTGCTGCGCAAAGGATCGTTTCGCGACCTGTTTGTGCTGTTCCGTGAAGAAGCCCCCGAGCTTCACGCCGTACCCCATGGTCTTGCCCGGCGCGGGGGCTGCCTGTTCCTGTTCAGCCGCGGGTGCGGCCTCCTTGTCTTTCGCGGCCTTCTGGGCCGCCCCGGCCGCGCCCGCGAACGCCGCGATTGCGACGGCCGCGATGACGCGCGCGGAGTACTGCCAACGTTCCATGCGTAAACTCCTCATGCAAGCGATGAGGAATCACTGTGCGGCGCGGCTCAGGCGCGCGGTGTAGGACTGCGACGGAAGTTCAGAAGACGTCGAGCATGATGTCGATCACGACGCGATCGCTGACGTGGATCAACACGAGGTCGCCGCCGACGCGCTGGTAACGGTAGCCCACGGGTGCGGGCGGCAGGTATGTGACTACCGGTTGCGGCACGGAGTACACGACGACATCGCGCGGCAGAGGACTGCCGACGTCCCACTTGCGTGCATGGCCGGGAGGCATGCAGCCGTTGTGCTTCTTCGCGAGGCCGGGCGGGCACCCCTTCCCGCCGCCATAGTGTTCGACGTAATAGCCGCGCACCCGCTCGCGGTCCTGCTCCCGGAAATACGCGCCGCGGCGCGCTTCGAGTTTCTGTTCGCGCTTTTCGGCCTTGCGGTCTTCCTTCTGGGCCTTGCGCTCTTCCTTTTCCGCATGCTTTGCGTCCTTGTCGCCATGGTCTTTCGCGAATGCCGGCGCGCCGAAGAGGAACGCTGCGGCCATGGCTGTGCTGAGGACGATCGGGAATTTCTTCATTTGCACTCCTGTCGGTGGTACCGATTCAACGGCAACCATCGGCGCACTGTTGACCTTCGTCTGTAGGAGAAGGTCGCGAGTTGTACCTACACCGCCGCGAGTGCGGGTGTGATGGCGGCGCGGGTCAAGCCCAGGCGCTCGCCGGAGATGTATTGCTGGCGGTAGGCTTCGAACGGGATCGAGTCCGCGGCCTCGATGGCCTTCTGTTCCTTCACCGACTGCGCCGAGAGCTGCTCGAACTTCGCGTGCATCGTCGCAGGGAACGGCAGTGCCAGCAGCTTGGCCTTGGTCTGCAGCGATTGCGCGCGCGTGAACGCCGTGAACGAGTTGCCGTGGTCCTTCTCCATCACCGCGAGGACGCGGGCGGAAGGCAGCAGATCCGGCTGGGCGATCAGGGACTGTGCAGCGCGCAGTGCGTCGGTGTAATCGGTCGAGCCGTGCACCGAATCGAGCCGCGCAGCGATCGGCGCGAACTGCGTGAGCAAGTCGCCGCCCCATTGCGTGAGCAGCACTTCCTGTCCGTCGCGTTCGAGCTTCAGCCCGGGCTCGCGGCCGAAGGCGGCCGTCTTGTGCTGGTTGCGGCCGAGCGCGGCGATCTCCGCCGGCGTATCGGGCGGGCTGTCGGACAGCAGGCAATGAAGCAGGAAAATGTCGAGCAGGCGCGCGTTCTGCAGCGTGATGCCAACCGGCACGAACGGGTTGAGGTCGAGCAAGCGCACCTCGACATACTCGACCCCGCGCTCGCGCAAGGCGTGCAGCGGGCGTTCGCCGGGATGGATCACGCGCTTGGGACGGATCGTGCCGTAGAACTCGTTTTCGATCTGCAGCAGCGACGTCGCGAGCTGGTTGTATTCGCCGCCGGGGTTCGTGATGCCGATCGATTCGTATGCGGCATAGGGACGCGTCAGCGCTTCGTACAGCGATGCCGCGTAGCCTTCAAGGCCGTTGTAGCTGACCGCGAGGCTGGCTTGCGCTTCGCTTTGGTAACCGAGGCGCCCCATGCGCAGCGACGTGCCGTAGGGCATGTACATCGTGCCGTCCGAGAGCTCCTGCAATGGATGCTGGCGGCCGGCGACGAAGGTCTTGCAGACGGCGGGCGAGGCGCCGAACAGGAACAGCAGCAGGAACGCATGGCGGCGGAAGTTGCGGATCAGGGCGAAATACTCTTCGCTCGTGACGCCGGGCATCGACCAGTTGTAGTGGATGCCCGAGATGGTCTGCATGCGGCGGCCATAGCGGTGGGCCAGGCCCATGCGGTACACGCTCTTCGCGCGGCCGACGTTGGACGAGCCGTAGCGCCCGATCGGGATGTTCTCGTCAGCCGGCAGGTTGCACGGCATGCTCGACACCCACAGGTTCTCCTCGCCGAGCGCGCGATAAGTGAACTGGTGGATGTGCGTGAGCTCTTCGAGGCACGTCTCGGGCGTGGCGTGCACGCCGGTGATCAGCTCGAGCTGCGCTTCGCTGTAGTCGGTGGTGATGTGCGGATGCGTGAGCGCCGAGCCCAGCGCTTGCGGGTGTGGCGTGAGCGCCAGGGCACCGTCGGCCGTCGCGCGCAGGCTTTCCTTTTCGATGCCGCGGCGAATCCCCCGCACCTTGTCGGGCGTGAGACTGGAGAGGCGGGCCTGCAGCTGCGTCATGGGCTTGTTTCCGGCCTGCACGGTAGCACGGCTGGCCTATTTCCGCTCCCAGCCGGAATGGGGGATTTCTGGTAAGGAAAACGCCCAAGCTAGGGCCGCCACTCTAGGCAACTAGGTCGCGTTCACTAGGCCGACTGGACAGAATCCACTCAGCAAATGGAGAACCCCATGGACAAGCAAGACATCACCAAGGCCACCACGGAAGCCCTCGGCCGCTTCGGCAACGCAGCGCACCAGGCGATCGACCTGTACCGCAACGGCGGCGAGCGCATCGCGACGATCGCGGGCGAGCGCTGGGACACCGCGTTCGCGCAGGCCAAGCCGCAGCTCGATGCGGAAACCCGCAAGAACGCCACGCACGCGAAGGACGTCTTCGCCCGCTACTACTCGCGTGCGGTCGCCTTGACGGCCGACGGCGCCCAGATCGTCGTCGACACCTTCGTCGGTGCGACGATTGCCGGCGTCGAGCGCGTCGCTGCATACAAGCACGCCTGATCGCGGCACAATCCCTTTGCCCCAGGCAAGAGGAGACACGCGATGGCGGTGACGGTCAAGATCGACCTCGGCTACGAGTTCGAGGTCAAGGCGAAGTACGACGACGTGTTCGCGGTGCTTTCCGATGTGCCGGAATCGGTCTCGCATTTCCCCAAAGTGGACAGGCTCACCGACATGGGTGGGGGCGTCTACAAGTGGGAGATGGAGAAGGTCGGCACGAAGGAAGTCGGCATCCAGACGGTCTACGCCAGCAAATACAAGAGCGACAGGACCAAGGGCACGGTCACCTGGACGCCCGTCGATGGCGTGGGCAACGCGCTCGTCGGCGGCTCCTGGAAGATCAAGGACAACAAGAAGTCCACGAAGATCGAGCTCAAGACCGCGGGCGAAATCAACCTGCCCTTGCCCGGCCTGATGAAGATGGTCGTGCAGCCGGTCGTCGAAGGCGAATTCGAAAAGCTCGTCGACAAGTACATCGCCAACCTGATCAAGCGGTTCGGCGGCGAAGTGACCTGAGAGCGGCTAAGCCAGCACCCTCGACAGCCAGGCGTTCATGTCCTGGATTTCTTCCATGCACACCGAATGCGGCATCGGGTAGGCGTGCCACTCCACGTCGTAGCCGAGCCCGGTGAGCGCATCGCGTGATGCCTCCGCCAGGGCCAACGGAATCACGGGGTCCATCGTGCCGTGCGCAAGGAAGACCGGCGTGAGGCGATTGGCGTCGCTGCGTTCGGTGTCGGTTGCCTGCGCAAGCGGCAGGTAGCCCGACATCCCCAGGACGCCCCCGAGCCGCTCCTTGTGGCGCAAGCCAGTGAGCAGCGCCATCGCACACCCTTGCGAAAAACCGGCGAGCACGATGCGGTTCGCGGGCATGCCGCGTTCCTTCTCGCGCGCGATGAGCTCCTCGACGAGCGCGTGCGAACTGCGCAAGCCCTTCTCGTCTTCGCGGCTGCGGATGTCGCCGGTGCCCAGGATGTCGTACCAGGCGCGCATGCGGTAGCCGCCGTTGATCGTCACGGGAATCACCGGCGCGTGGGGAAAAACGAAGCGCGCGCCGCCCACGCCCGAAAGATCCAGCTCCTGCGCCACCGGCACGAAGTCGTTGCCGTCAGCGCCCAGGCCGTGCAGCACGATCACGCTCGCGCGCGGCTGGGGTTGTGTTTCGATGTCGATGGTTTCAAGCACGGCGGCAGTTTAAGGCCGCGCGGCCCGATGTGTCCGACATGCGGTGAGGCGCCGCGCCCTACAGCCGGGGAGGCCGATTGCAGCCAGACTGGGTGCATGCAAGTACAAGTGAACTGTGGCGACGGCCTGCAGGCCAAGGACACGCTGGAGCGCTGGGCAACCGGGTTCCTCAACGATTCGCTCGCGCGCTTTCGCGGCGAACTCACACGCGTGGAAGTGCAACTCAGCGACGAAGCGAAAGGCAAGCAAGGCGGCCAGGACATGCGCTGCATGCTCGAGGCGCGGCTCGCGGCCCATCCGCCCGTCGCGGTGACGCACATGGGCGAGACGATGGACGAGGCGATGCGGGGCGCTTCGCAAAGACTCATCCATGCACTGGAGCACAAGCTCGGCAAGCTCGATCGGCACCAGCACCGCGATCGCGAGACGATCCGGCGCGATCCGGACGTCGTCGAACAAGGCAAGTAGCGGAGCGGCGCTCTTTTTTGTACCCTTGTGTAGCTTCCCGCTGTTGCACAGTCGCTTTGCGGCAACCGCGGCGCACACAAGCCGCGATCTCGCGCGTATATTGCCCCTGCGCCCGGGTGGTTTCCTCGCCAAGAGGCGCGCAACTTGAAACCTTCCAAGGAGCGTGAGATGACATCCAATATCAAGAAGATGACTTGCCGTGCGTTGGTGGTGTCGCTGCTGGCACTGTCGTTCCAGACTGCGAACGCCGGGATGATCGGTGCCGACCAGGCGGCCGCGCAGGCGGTGCAGTCCGATCGTGCCGCCGTGATGGGCGTCCTCGGCCGCGCCGAAACTGTCGCGCAATTGCAGGCGAACGGCGTCGACCCGCAAGCCGCGCGCGATCGCGTCAACGCGATGACCGACCAGGAAGTCCATGCACTCGCGCAAGACATGCAGACGGCGCCGGCCGGTGCAATGAGCGGCTGGGGCTGGGCGGCCGTGGTGCTCGTCGTTGCGCTCGTGTGGTACTTCGCGTATCGCAAGTAAGCACCGATGCAAGCGATGAGGGCCCGCCTGCGCGCGGGCCTTTTTGGTTTCGCGGTTGCCTTGCTGGCAGGGTGCGCGCAGCTCGACCATCTCGTCCCGCAGACGGCCGAGTTGCGCACGCAGTGGCCGCAGGGCGTGCCACGCACCGTCGAACTCACCGACGTCCCGTTCTTCCCGCAGACCGACTACCAGTGCGGCCCGGCTGCGCTCGCAACGGCACTCGCGTACAGCGGCGCAAAGGTCACCCCCGATCCCCTGGTCAAGCAGGTCTTCTTGCCGGCGCGCAAGGGCAGCTTGCAACTCGAAATGCTGGCCGCGCCGCGCAATTACGCGCGCGTGTCGTACGAACTCGCACCGAGGTATGCGGACGTGCTGCGCGAAGTGGCGGCGGGCAACCCCGTCGTCGTGCTTCAGGACGTCGGTGACATCTTCACGCAATGGCACTACGCGGTGGTCAACGGCTTCGACTATCCGTCGGGCACGATCTACCTTCGCTCGGGCACCGACAAGCGCCAGGAGATGCCCTTCACGTATTTCGAGCGGACGTGGATCGCCAGCCGCTACTGGGCGATGGTCGTGATGCCGCCGGATCGCATCCCCGTCACGGCCAACGAGAACGGCTGGGTCAACGCCGTGATTGCGATGGCGCGTGTGAGCGGCGAAGCCGCCGCGCTCAAGGGCTACACCGCGGCGCTCAAGCGCTGGCCCGACAACCTGCCGGCCACCATCGGGCTGGCCAACCTCTATCACGAGCGCGGCGACTATGCGCACGCCGTCACGATCCTGCGCGCCGCGCAACAGAGGCACCCCGATTCCGCGATCCTCACGAACAACCTCGCGCAGTCGCTGTCCGACGGGGGACGCCACACCGAAGCGCTCGCAACCCTCGACAAGGTGAGCGATCCGCACAACCCGTATGCCGCGGAAATCCGCTCGACGCGCCAATTGATCCTGCAGCGCATGGCGCAACAGAAGGCCGGCAACCGCAAGTAGCTGCCGGCCGGGTGCTACGCTTCATTCCATGCAGATCAACATGGAAGCCTCCCCCGAGCCGGTACGCGCCTCGGCGACCGTGGTGATGCTGCGAGATGCACCCGGCGGTCTCGAAGTGTTCCTGCTGAAAAGGCACGGCCTTTCGGACGTGCTGGGCGGCGCGTATGTCTTTCCAGGCGGCAAGGTCGATCGCAGCGACGCCGAGGGCGAACTTCACGCGCGGCTCGATCGCACTCCGGTGCAATTGCAGGCCACCCTGAATGAACCGGACCTGCGCGACGAAGATGCAGCCGCACTTTTCGTTGCGGCGCTGCGCGAATCGTTCGAGGAAAGCGGCGTGCTGTTTGCGGCGGAAGCGACGAGCGAAGTGGCGCGCACCGCATGGGACCTGACGCGCGAAGGTCGCGGCTTCGACGAGACGATGGCGATGATGCAGTTGACGCTTGCCACCGGCGAACTCGTGCCGTGGTCACGCTGGATCACTCCCGCAATCGGCGGCGTCGTGCGCAAGCGCTTCGACACGCGCTTCTTCCTCGCGCGTGTGCCGCATGGCCAGGTGCCGCGGCATGACGAACGCGAAACGACGCACAGCGTCTGGCTCTCGCCGCGCGAAGCATTGCGGCAGTACTGGGCCCGCGAGATCGAACTCGCGCCGCCGCAGATCATGAGCCTCGCTCACCTGTCACGGCACGCAGGCGCGGCCTGCGCAATCGCGGAGGCGGCATCGCGCCCGCCCCCGCTCGTGCAGCCCGAGCCGTTCATCGACGGCAGCTTGCACGTGATTTGCTACCCCGGCGATGAGCGCCACTCGGTCCGCTCGCGGGCTTTGCCCGGGCCGACCCGGCTGCGGCACGTCGACGGGCGCTTCGAGCCCGAAGGCGGCTTCGAGGCGTTGCTGCGCGATTGAAAAAAACAAACCGGGCGCAAGGCCCGGTTGCTGGTGTGAAAGCTGGCGCGCGATCAGCCGCGGTCGGCCTTCGCCTTCTTGGCCTTGTGCTTCGGGGCGCTGCCCATGTCGCTCGATGCGACGTTGGTGCTGCCGGTATCCGAAGGCATCGCCGTGCCCGTCGAGCCGCTGGAAGACGGCGTCGTGGTCGTCGAAGCCGTCGTGCTGCCCACGGTGGCCGGCGCGGCGGCCGTGCCCGTCGCGCCCATCGTCGTCGTGTTGCCGCAGTTCGCGCCGAGCTGGTCACCGCCGGCCTGGTGCGAACGCTGCCGTTCGGCGACCTTGCTGCAGTCGGAAGACAGGCGGCTCGTGTCGGTCGTCGTGCTCGTCGACGGCGGAGGCGTCACGCCCAGCTTGCTGCCCGGGCTGGGCTCGCCCGTCTGCACTTGTGCGAACGCGCCGGCGATCGCGAGGGATGCCGCAGCGGCGAGCACACCCTTGGTGAGGATTGATTTCATTCGGGACTCCTTGAGTTCATGCTATGGATCACCGACGCGTTTCGCCGGTGTACTTAAGGCTAGGTCCCGCACAGTCGCGCGGCGTCAGTGCTGAGGCTGACATCCTGTCGGACGCGGCAGTACAGCCGCTGCAACCGGTTACAGCGAGTTGAAGATCTCGCGCGCGGACGTTTGTTCAGGAAGCACGTAGACCACCGTACGGCTCTTGCCGAGCCAGCGCTGCACCACGTCCTCGTAGAACTTCACCGGGACGACGACGCAGCCATACGACGCGCGATGTTGCGACGGGTCGGGTGTTGCAAGCTTGGCCTGGCGTGCGGCGTGCGACGCACCGGGACGCAGTCGGTGGATCGCGAATGCGCTTGCGTAGTCGACCCAGATCACGTGCTCGCCCGACAAGTTGATTCCCGGCTCGGACGCGAACCGGCCAGCGGGCGTCGTGCGCTCCTTGAACGGGACGTAGCCCTGCTGCGCGTGCGCGCCGACGTTGGGCGCGATGTCGTCGCCGACCGCCGCACCCAGCAACACGGTCGACGTGCCTTGAACGCGGCCGGCCGAATCGAACACGAACATGCGCGCGTTCTTCTTGTCGACGATCGCGAACGGGCGGCCCTCGTGGTCGCGGGCCTTGATCACCCAGTCGTGCAACTCACGCGTTTCCCCGGCCAGCGGCGTGGCGCCGGCCGATGCGGCGACGAGCGCGAACAGCGCCGCCGTCACGGCTTTGCGTAGCATCGAGTCCCCTGTTCTGGCTCAACAACAGGGACGATGGTAGCGATGAGCTAGGCGGTCACCGCCTTTGTAACGGTAACAGTTGGCGACGCTGCGGAAGGGTTGTCACTGCTGCGCCAGCTTGGGCGGCGCATCGACGTCGTAGAACGACGCGAAAGTTTGCTGCACGGCGCGCGTTTCAGGAAGGATGTACACCACCACGCCGTCATGGTCGACCGCGGGACGCAGTGATTTTTCGTAGAACGCGTCGGGCAGGTTGATGCAGCCGTTCGAAAGCCGGTTGTCCGCAGGGTCCGGCGTCGCGATCGCATTCAGGCGCTCGGGCACCTTGATGATGCGGTGCATGGAAGTCGCCGAGTCGTAGTCGACCCACACCACGTCTTCATGGCGGCTGGCGGTTTCTCCCAACTCCGCGACGAAACGGCCGGCGGGCGTCGTGCGCTCATAGGGCTTGAGTTCGGAAAGCGGCTTGTCGCCGACGCCGGGGTAAAGATCGTCGCCGATCGCAGACCCGATCACGGTCGGGGTTGCGGCCTGCAAGCGGCCGTTGCGGTCGAACAGGAATACTTTCGCCTCGCGCTTGTCGAGGACGACGAATGAGTGTGTCGCGTTGTCGCGCGAATCGGTGACCCAGTTGGCCAGCCGGCGCGCATCGGGAGAAGCCGCTTCAGCGCCGAAATCCGCATGGCGGATTTCGTGCTGGGGCGGGGTCGTCGCTGGCTTCGCGCCATGAGGCGCGAAGTGCAGCGCGACGGGGATGACAAGGGCCAGCGCCGCCGCACCGATCAACACGCCCCGGCGGAGGGACTCCGCGAATGGGCGAGGTTTCTTCGTCGATGCGTCGTGCCGGTCCGTCATGTTCCTGCGATTAGCCGCGGTCGGCCTTGGCCGACTTGGTGGAGCTGCCCGAGCTGCTGCCCGTGTCGCTCGACGAGGACATGCCCGTCGACGACGTGTCGCTGCTCGTGCCCGTGCTGCTCGTGCCCGTGCCGCTCGCGCCCATGCTGGTCGTGCTGCTCTTCTTGGAGCTGTCTGCCGTCGTGTCGGTCGAAGACGTGCTCGGTGCGGCGCTCATGCTCGAGCTGGTGCTCGGCGTGGCGCTCGTGCTGGCGGAGCCGCTCGTGCTGCCCGTCGCGCCCATCGAGCTGGAGCTGTTCTTGCTCGCATCGGTGGTGCTGGAGGTGCCGGAGGCGCTGGTGCCGCCCTGGCCGGCGCTGCTGCCGGACGTGCCTGCGCTGCCACTGCCGGATTGCGCGAACGCGATACCGCCAAATGCCAGGGCCGCCGCTGCGGCGAGTGTCGTCAATGTTTTCATCATGTCTTGCTCCTTGAATGGATGAACCCCGAAATGGGAATCGTGATGGCGAGCCGGCTTGTTGCCGACTGCAGCAAGACTAAGTTTTGGGAGGGGGGTAAAAAAGTGAGCCTATGCAGGCACAGCCTGTAGGACCCGCACTGTCACGAATTGCGGCGAGATGTGCGCTCAGGCGTGCGCATCGGCGGGAAGCTCCCGGCCCCACACGTCGATCTGCAATGCCGGGTTGGCGCACTCCCAGCCGATCGCGACTTCATCTTCGTCATGCACATCGGGAAGCTGCGCAGGAACGCGCGCGGCGTGCTGCGGCGCTGAGGATTGCGCAGTGGAACCGGTCGCGTTCATGGAGGTGGCCTTTCTTCGTTGACGCATCGATCATCAACGGCGCCGAAGCCCAGCCATATCCGTGAAACGCTAGAGCCAGCGTAGGAGCGAACCTACTTCGAGTGCGGGGCGAGCCGCCACAGCGACGTGACTTCCTTCGAGCGCGCGGCATGCAGCGGATCGTCACGGTCGCTCGCCTTGGGATGACGCGGCCGCACTGTGTCCCTCGCGATGACGGAAAGGCCCGCGTTGGCGATCCATGCCTCCAGCTCGCCGGGCGCGCGCAATCCGAGAAGCTGCGCGAAGTCGGACATCACGAGCCAGGCCTGGCCGTCGCTGTCGAGATGTTCGCCCACGCCCGCGAGAAATCCCTTGAGCATGCGGCTGTCCTCGTCGTACAGCGCGCGCTCGATGGGCGAACTCGCGCGGCCCGGCAGCCAGGGCGGGTTGCACACGACAAGCGACGCGCGTCCGGACGGAAACAAGTCCGCGCGCAGCAACTCGACTTGCGACGCGAGACCCAGGCGTTCGATGTTCTCGCGGGCACACGCGAGCGCGCGTTCGTCGACATCGGTGGCGATCACGCGCTGCACGCCGCGGCGGGCGAGAACCGCCGCGATCACACCCGTGCCGGTGCCGATGTCGAATGCGAGTTGCGTTGAAGGCAAGGGCGCCTTTGCGATGAGGTCGATGTATTCCCCGCG
This sequence comes from Ramlibacter sp., assembly GCA_035526975.1. Taxonomy (GTDB): domain Bacteria; phylum Pseudomonadota; class Gammaproteobacteria; order Burkholderiales; family Burkholderiaceae_C; genus Ramlibacter. The sequence continues at coordinate 27,477 of DATLBJ010000089.1, read as the reverse complement.
CACCGGCGAGAACACCCCGTAGTGCGGGTGGATGCGTGCGCCTAAAGCCTGAATCTCCACACCTTTTCGGCGCCATTCGTGCGCGCCGATCAAGCCGAGCAGCTCACGCAACGCGACGAGCGCCGGCCGGCCTTCCGCGGGGCCCCACGCCTCGGCAAGTGCCTCACGCACGTCCGGTGCACGCGGCAGGGCGATCCGGTGATCGCCCTCGATGGGAATCAGCACACGGCCGAGAATCCGGGCACGCTCGGCCTGTTGCTTGCGATGCAGGTGGAACGCTTCGAGCAGCGACGCAGGTGCCTCACGCCGCCGCTTGCGATCCGCGCGCCGCGCCATCGCGGACAGCAGTTGCCGCGCGTTGTGATAGTCGCTGCGCCACACCAGCGCGTTGCCTTCGCTCGCGAGCCGGAACGCGGCGTCCGCTTTGAGCGTGTCGTCGACGTCGCGCAACTTCGCGGGCCGGGGCACGCCCGCTTCGGAGTGCCAGGTGAAGGTGTCTTCGCTCATCGCCGGCGCATCATGCGCTGGGCCACCGAGACGACCCCGAGCACGATCGCGCCCGCGGCCAGCCCGCACACCACGTCGAATGCCAGCGACGTGAGCGTCGACGCGCCTTCGATCACGTGGTGCAGCCAAGGGATGCCATGAACGAGGATTCCGCCGCCCACCATGAACATGGCAGCGGTGCCGATCACCGACAGCGATTTCATCAGCCACGGCGCGCCCAGCAGGATGGCTTTGCCGATTGCACGCGCGCCACCCGCCTCGCGCTGGGCGAGGTAGGAGCCCATGTCGTCGAGCTTGACGATCAACGCGACGATGCCGTACACGCCGACCGTCATCGCGATGGCGATGCCGGCGAGCACGATGACCTGCTGCAGCAAGTCGGCGTCCGCGACGGTGCCGAGCGTGATGGCGATGATCTCGGCCGACAGGACGAAATCCGTGCGGACGGCGGCGCGAATCTTCTGCTTTTCCACCGCGCACAGGTCGACCGAAGGATCTGCGTTCAGGCGCTTGAGCTCGTCGTGATGCGCATCGTCCTCTTCGCGCGGGTGCATCAGGCGGTGCGCGAGCTTTTCCGCGCCTTCGAAGCACAGGTAAGAGCCGCCGATCATCAGCAGCACGGTGACGGCCCACGGCGCGAACGCGCTGATCGCAAGGGCCGCCGGCACGAGGATCGCCTTGTTGATGAACGAGCCCTTTGCCACGGCGAACACGACGGGCAGCTCGCGCTCGGCGCGCACGCCCGCGACCTGCTGCGCGTTCAGCGCAAGGTCATCGCCGATCACGCCGCTCGTCTTCTGCGCGGCTACCTTCGCGAGCAGCGAGACATCGTCGAGGATCGTGCTGATGTCGTCGAGGAGCGCGAGTATCCCGGTGGCCATCGCGCGATTATGGTCGCGGCGATTTCAGTAGTTGCCGGTCGTATAGGGACTGCGCGGGTGGTACGGGTGTTCGCCGTCCGGAATCGGCTTGGCCTTCGGGTTGGGCTGGTGCTGCGTTTCGTTCGTGCCCGGCTTGTCTTCGTCGGGCGGCAACGGCTTGTCGAGTTCCTGGGGCCGCTCGGGCAGTTTGGGCGAGGTCATGGCGGAAATTCTGGAACCGCCGCGCACGCCGCGCTGTAGGACGCGTGGCATAGTCACTCTCATGCGTCTGCTCTGGCTGTGCCTCGTCCTGGTTGGAAGCGCGACTGGGGCGGCTCCCGCATTCGAAGACACGATCTCCCAACGCACGCTCGCATGCGTTGCATGCCACGGCAAGGAAGGGCGCGCCGCGCCCGATGGCTACTACCCGCGCATCGCGGGCAAGCCGGCGGGTTACCTCTACAACCAGCTGTTGAACTTTCGCGAAGGCCGCCGGCATTACGGCCTGATGACGCGCCTGCTCGACCCGCTGTCCGAAGCGTATGTGTACGAGATTGCGGAGCACTTCGCTTCGCTCGACCTGCCCTACCCGCCACCGCAGCCCGCGACGCTGCCGCCGAACGTGATCGACCGCGGCCGCGTGATCGCAATGCACGGCAATCCGGCTGCGAAGGTGCCCGCTTGCGTCCAGTGCCACGGCGAGCGCCTCACCGGCGCGTCGCCGAGCGTGCCCGGGCTGCTCGGTGTCTCGCGCGACTACCTGAATGCGCAGCTCGGCGCGTGGCGCGCAGGAGAGCGGCATTCGCATGCGCCCGATTGCATGGCGCAGGTTGCGAAACGCTTGTCGCCCGAGGACCTCACTGCGGTGGCTGCGTGGCTCGCGTCCCAGCCGCTGCCTGCCGACCCGCATCCTGCCCGCGCATTGCCCCGCGACATGCCTTTGCAATGCGGCAGTGCGCCGGTGCCTGCGACGAAGCCTGCCGTCCCGGACACGGTCACGCGGGGCGCGTACCTGGCGCGGGTTGGCAACTGCATCGCGTGCCACACCCAGCGGGGCGGCGCACCGTTCGCGGGCGGCCGCGCGATCGACACGCCATTCGGCACGGTCTATTCCAGCAACCTCACGCCGGATTCGGCCAGTGGCATCGGCGCCTGGTCCCCGTCGGATTTCTGGAGCGCGTTGCATGACGGCCGCTCCCGTGACGGGCGCTTGCTGTATCCCGCGTTTCCATACCCGAACTACACGCTGGTGACGCGCGAGGATTCGGATGCGATCTTCGCTTACCTGCGCAGCCTGGCGCCCGTGGCGCGCGCCAACACGCCGCACAACTTGCGCTGGCCCTATCGCACGCAAGCGGCGCTGTGGGCATGGCGCACGATGTACTTCACGCCAGCCGCTTTTGAACCCGACAAGGCGAAATCCGCGGAATGGAACCGCGGCGCGTATCTGGTGAAAAGCCTGGGCCACTGCAGCGCGTGCCACACGACGCGCAACGCATTCGGCGCGAGCAGCGACATGATGGACCTGTCGGGTGGCGTCATCCCGATGCAGAACTGGTATGCCCCTTCGCTCGCGTCGCGCGGCGAAGCCGGCGTGGCGGATTGGGACCCGGCACAGGTCGAACGATTGCTGCGCACCGGTGTGGCCCCGCGCGGAACAATCCTCGGCCCGATGGCGGAAGTGGTCCTGCAGAGCACGCAATACCTGAGCGACACCGATGCGCACGCGATGGCGGTGTTCCTCAAGGCCCTGCCGCAACGCGAAGGCGCGCCCGTGAATGCACCCGCGCTTCCCACACGCATTGCCGAGCAGGGCGCGCGTGTGTACCGCAACCAGTGCACGCAGTGCCATGGCGACAAGGGTGAAGGCGTCGCGGGCGCCTACCCTGCGCTTGCGGGAAATCGCGCCGTGAACCTGCCCGTCACCGCGAACCTGGTGCAAGTCGTGCTCGGTGGCGGCTTCCCGCCGGCGACGGCAGGCAACCCTCGTCCCTTCGGCATGCCGCCTTATGCCACCGTGCTGTCCGACGCCGACGTCGCCGCGGTCCTGAGCCACATCCGCATGTCGTGGGGCAACCAGTCGGGCGCAGTGAGCGAGCTGGAAGTCACGCGTCAAAGGGGCGGCACGTCGCAATGAACATCAGGCCCGTGAAGTTGCCGGACGATGCACGCGGATCGCTCTGGCTTTCGGCGATGCCGGGCCGCTTCGGGTCGATGCACGAATTCGAAAGGCATGCGAAGGCGACCGGGCTCGCGCTGGTCGTGTGCCTCACCCCGCGCGACGAGGTCGAAGAGCTCTCGCCCGACTACGCGCGATCGATCCTGCGAGGCGATGCGGCGTACGAGTGGATGGACCTGCCCGTGCCGAACTTCGGCGTGCCACCGGACCCGAATAGTTTTCGCGAAGCAATCGAGCGGATTGCGGGCCGCATCCGCGGGGGCGACGCGGTCCTCATGCACTGCGCGGCCGGCATGGGCCGCACCGGCAGCGCGGCGGCGTGCGTGCTCAAGGCGCTCGGCCTGTCGACCGGGGAAGCGCTCGATTGCGTCCGCGCCGCGGGCTCGAATCCGCAGAACGCGGATCAATCAGGATTCGTGAACTGGTTTTGAGGCGACGAGTTCCGGCGCGATCTCGCGCAGCGGCAGCAGCACGAACTGGCGCTCCCACATGCGCGGGTGCGGGACCGTGAGCCGGGCGCTGTCGATGCGCGCGCTGCCATACAGCAGCAGGTCGAGGTCGAGCGTGCGCGGCGCATTGCGATAGGGACGCTCGCGCCCGAAATCGTTTTCGATCGCTTGCAGTTGCGCGAGCAGTTCCATCGCATCGAGCCGCGTCTCGAGCTGCGCGACGGCGTTGATGAAGTCCGGGCCGCTGGCCTCGTGCGGCTTCGTCGGGTACAGCGACGACGCGCGTATGACTCGCGTGCGCGGCAGCTGCCCGATTCTGTCGATCGCGCTTCGCACGGCGGCCGCCGGATCACCCAGATTCGCGCCGAGCCCGACGTACGCGGTGACGGGCTCGCGCACGGCCTACTCCTGCGCCGGCGGCTGCTGGCCGCTGCGCTCGCCCGCGGGCTTGCGGCGCCGGCGGCGGCGCTTCTTCGGCGCCGAGGCTGCATCGCCGTCTTGCGGCGCATCGCCCGCCGGCTCATCGCTGCGTGGCGCGGCTTCCTGCGGCGGCATCGGCGGACGAGCCGGCCGCACGCGACGCGCGCCGCGATGCTGCTCCTCGCGCAACTGCGCCACGAGGTCCTCGCGCACGGAGTCACTGGCCTGGCTGAACTCCTGCCACCAGTCGGCGAGCACGACATCGACTTCGCCGATGTCCGCCCGCAGCCGCATGAAATCGAAACCGGCACGGAAACGCGGCTGCTCCACCATCGAGAACGGCGTGTTGCCGGTGCGCTTCTCGAAGCGCGGCTGCATCATCCAGATCTCGCGCATGTCGGCGCCGAGCTTGCCGCGGCCGGACACATCGCCGATGCGGGCATCGAATACGTCGTCGATCGCGTCCTGCAATGCCGGGAACGGATGCGCCTTCTGCGCGAGGCGGCGCGACCAGCCGTCGCGCACGTCGGACCACAGCACGCACGCGAGCAGGAAGCTCGGCGCGACCGGTTTGTCCTCGGACACACGGCGATCGGTGTCCTGCAATGCGGACCGCACGAAGGGCTGGTCCGCGCGCTCGACGACCAGGTCGAGCAGCGGATAGATGCCTTTGCCGAAACCCAGCGTCTTGAGCTGTTCGACCGTGGCGATCGCGTGCCCGGTCTGCAGCAGCTTGAGCATCTCGTCGAACAGCCGGCTTTGCGGCACGTCGTCGAGCAACGCGAGGCACTCCTTGATCGGGGCCGCCGTCTTGGGGTCGAGCTTGAAGCCCAGGCCGCTCAATTTCGCCGCGAACCGGACGGCGCGGATGATGCGCACCGGGTCTTCGCGGTAACGCATCAGCGGATTGCCGATCATCTTGATCAGGTGCTTCTTCGCGTCCTTGATGCCGCCGTGGTAGTCGACCACCGTGCGCGTCTCGGGGTCGTAGTACATGGCGTTGATCGTGAAGTCGCGGCGCGTGGCGTCTTCTTCGTGCGGCCCCCACACGTTGTCGCGCAGCACACGGCCGGTCGAATCGACCGCGTGCTTCATTCCAGCGAGCTCGGCGCGGCTGGTCTTCTCGTTGCCCGCCACCTGCTCCGCCGCGGCGTTGTCCATGTACGCGCGGAAGGTCGAGACCTCGATCACTTCGTGTTCGCGCCCGCGCCCGTAGACGACGTGCACGATGCGAAAGCGCCGGCCGATGATGAACGCACGGCGGAACAGGCCCTTGACCTGCTCGGGCGTGGCGTTCGTCGCGACGTCGAAATCCTTCGGGCGCAGGCCGAGCAGCAGGTCGCGCACGGCGCCGCCGACGATGTACGCCTCGAAGCCCGCTTCCTTGAGCGTGTGGACGACGTTCGCGGCGCGGTCGTCGACCAGCGTCGGGTCGATGCCGTGTTCCTCGGGGCCGATTTCGCGGCGCTTGCCGAAATCCGGCCGCGCAGGTTTGCCGCTGCCAAGCAGCTTGTCGATGAACCGTTTGATCATTTCTTTTCGAAGAGGTCGAGTATGCGCCAGCCGCGCTCCTGCGCGACGGCGCGCAGCCGCTCATCCGGGTTGGTCGCGACGGGATGGTCCACGCGCTCGAGCAACGCCAGGTCGTTGATGGAATCGGAATAGAACGTGATTTCGGCGCTTTCCCAGCTGAGCCCGCGCTGTAGCAGCCACTCTTCCACGCGGTGCACCTTGCCTTCGCGCGAGGACGGCACGCCCTCGATGTCCCCGGTGATCCAGCCGTCGCCGCCGCGCGCGAGTTTCACGGCGATCAGCTCTTCCACGCCGAGTGCATCGGCGATCGGCCGCGTGACGAATTCGTTGGTGGCCGTGACGATGATCACCTCGTCGCCTTGCTTGCGATGGCCTTCGATGAGTTCGATCGCCTCGGGCCGGATCTCCGGCCCCACGACTTCGCGCATGAACTGCGCGTGCGCCTGTGCCGCTGCATCACTGCCTTTCGCGCGAACGGCCTCGATCGCGAAGCGCACGTATTCGTGGATGTCGAGCGTGCCGGCCTTGTAGTGCTGGTAGAACTCGTCGTTGCGGCGCTTGAAATCCGCGGGGTCCGTCCATCCGATGTGCTGCGTGAACACGCCCCACGAGTAGTCCGAATCGATCGGCAGCAGCGTGTGGTCGAGGTCGAACAGCGCAATGCGTGTTTTCATGGCGCCTCTTCCAGCATCGCCTTGATCAGCGGGATCGTGATCGCGCGCTTGGTCTGCAGTGCAAAGCCGTCGAGCTGCTGCAGCAGTTGCATCAGGCTGGCGAGGTCGCGCGAGAAACGCGTGAGCATGAAGTCCATGACCTCATCCGGCAGGAACACGCCGCGCTCGTCGGCGGCCTGGCGCAGCACCGCGCGTCGTTCGGGCTCGCTCAGCACCTGCAACTGGAAAACGTGTCCCCACCCGAGGCGGGTGCGCAAGTCTTCCCGCAACTGAAGGTCGGCGGGCGGCAAGGCGCCTGCGCCGAGCACGCCGCGCTGCATCGTCTGCGCGTTGACGAACCATGTGAAGGCCGCGTGCTGCTGCACGGCGGTGTAGAGATGCACGTCGTCGAGGAGCACGACCGCCCACCGCTCGTCGAAGCAAGGCGGCTCGAGGATGGATGCATCGAGCCAGCCGCACACGGCCCCGTGCTCGCGCAACGCTTCCTGCGTGGCCTTGAGCAGATGGGTCTTCCCGCTGCCGCTCGCGCCCCACAGATACGTGGGGACGGGCGAGCGCGTGGGGCTGCCGGCCCACAGCTGCAGGTGCTTCAAGGCCGCTTCGTTCGGCCCTGCGAAGAAATTCGGGAACGATGGCGCGGCGGCGAGCCCGATGTCGAGCGCGATCTGCTTCATCCCTGGTACAGCCTGCTTCCCATGTAACCCGCTCGCACGCGACGAATCGCGACGAGCAACACCGCGCTCGCCGGCAGCGCGATGAGCACACCGACGAACCCGAGCAGCTGGCCGAACGCAAGCAGCGCGAATATCACCGCGAGCGGATGCAGGCCGATGCGCTCGCCCACCAGCCGCGGCGTGAGGAAGAAGCCTTCGATGACCTGTCCGCTGCCGTAGACGACGGCGACCATGACGAACGCCTTGGCCGATGCGAACTGCAACAGCCCGGCGAGCAACGCGAGGATGAGGCCGATGCCGAAACCGACATAGGGCACGAACATGGCGAGCCCCGTGAACACGCCGATCGGCAGCGCGAGCTCGAGGCCGAACAGCCCGAGGCCGACGGAGTAATAGACGGCCATCGTCAACATCACCAGCAACTGGCCGCGAAGGTACTGGCCGAGCACCACGTCGGCTTCGTGGGTGAACGAGTCGACGCCGGGCCGCATGCGCGGCGGCACCAGCTCGAAGATCTTGTGGGTGAACTTGTTCCAGTCGAGCAGCAGGTAGAAGAGCGCGACCGGGATCAGCAGCACGTTCGCGACGACGACAAGTGCCACGCTTCCGCCCAGGCGCAGCGATGACACGAGCGATGACCAGGCATCGCTGTAGTTCGCTGCCAGGTAAGTCGCCGCGTGCTGCTTCAGGCTCGCGAGGTCGAGCGCGACGAAGATGCCCAGCTCACGAAGCCAGGGGCTGACCGTCGAATCGAGCTTGCCGAACAAACCGGGCAGCTGTTCCTGCACTTGCGGCAGCTCCTTCGACAGCACGGGCACGACGAGCAGAACCAGCATCGTGATCACGAGGATCAGCAACAGCTCGACGATGGCCACGGCCAGCACGCGCGGGAAGCGGCCGTGCGCCGATCTGCACAGGCGCTCGACCAGCGGCGTGAGCACATAGGCGAAGACGGCTGCGACAAGGAAAGGCGTGAGGACCGGGCCGAGTGCGCGCAGCACGACCACGGCGAGCAGCGCGATGCCCAGCCAGGTGAGCGCGCGTCTCTGGGTCGGGGTCAGTTCCATCCGGGTGCTCAGCGCAACTGGAGGTCGTCGTCGCCGAAGCGGATCGACAGCGGATCGATGAACAATTGCCGGGGGCCGGCTTCGACCTGCCCCGCAACGATCGCATCGACGCCGCAGGTGCGCGCCACGTCGACGCTCTTGCGCGCATCCTTCGCCGAGACGAACAGCGCGAACCCCGCGCCCATGTTGAGCGTGCTGTACGCCTCGCGGTCGTCGTGCTGCGCGTGCTGCTGGATGAACCTGAGCACCGGTGGCACACGCGGAACCGCCGTGATGCGATACGTCAATTGCGCCGGATGCCGCAGCAGCTTGCGCCAGCCGTGGCCCGTGATGTTCGCGCAGTAGTGCGGCGTGATGCCGGCCTTGAACAACGCTTCGGTCACCGGCGAATAAAGCACCGTCGGCGCGAGCAAGCCTTCGCCGTAAGTCGTGCCGTCTTCCAGCGGGGTCATGTAGCCCTGCGGCAATCGTTCGAGCAGTTTGCGCGCGAGGCTCAGGCCGTTCGCATGGATGCCGCTCGATGCGAGCAGCACGATCGCGTCGCCGGCACCGAGCTTGTCGCCGACCGAGAGGCGCTCTTTCGGGTTGATGATCCCCGTGCACGAGGACGCCAGGTCGATGCGCCCACCTTCGACGATGCCCGAGAGCGCCGGCGTCTCGCCTCCGCCCCACGCGACACCGCACACGTCGCAGGCCTTCTTCCATCCTTCGACCAACGCCTGTGCGCGTTGCGCATCGCTGAACCAGTCGGATCCGCCTGCCGCCCAGTAGGCCTGCACGACCAGGGGTGTCGCGCCGACCGTGATGAGGTCATTCACCGCCATCGCGATCGTGTCCTGCGCGATACTGGCGTAGAAGCTGCGGCCGGTGAGCTTGGCCATCTCGTCGGCGACAAGCGTCTTCGAGCCGAGGCACTCGACGATGGACGCGATGTAGAAGGGCCCGACGTCGACGACATAGGCCGATTCGCCGCGAGAGGCTTTCACTTCGCTGAAACCATGCGCCGCCAGGTGCGAGGCCGTCGCAGCCGCGGCACGTTGGGCGGCCACCTTGAGCGGGTCGATCAGGTCGTAATTGACGCCGGCCTGCTCGTAGCTGAGAGTGCCGGGCCCCGCTGCTTTCGAATTCATGACGAAATTATCGCCGCTCACGCCGAACCCGCCCCGCATGCCCGCGGCGGTATGGATGCTCGGGCTCGTCAGCCTGCTGATGGACCTCTCTTCCGAACTGATCCACAGCCTGCTTCCGGTGTTCATGGTCACCGTGCTCGGCACGAGCATGCTGGCCGTGGGATTGATCGAGGGCGCCGCCGAAGCGACGGCCTTGATCGTCAAGGTCTTCTCGGGCGTGCTCTCGGACTGGTTCGGGCGGCGCAAGCCGCTGGCGGTGCTGGGCTACGGCCTCGCCGCGGTATCGAAACCGCTCTTTGCCATCGCGAACAGCACCGGGCTTGTGCTCGCGGCGCGGCTCGCGGACCGCATCGGCAAGGGCATCCGCGGCGCGCCGCGCGACGCGTTGATCGCGGACATCACGCCGAAGGAAATCCAGGGCGCGGCTTTCGGGCTGCGGCAATCGCTCGACACCGTCGGCGCCTTCCTCGGGCCACTGCTCGCCATCGCCTTGATGCTGCTGTGGGCCGACGACTTCCGGGCCGTGTTCTGGGTGGCGGTGATCCCCGCCGTGCTGTGCGTCGCCCTGCTCGCCGTCGGCGTGCGCGAACCCGAGATCGAGCGTGCGGACAAGCGCGACTTCCCGATCCGGCGCGCGAACATGCGAAGAATGGGCTCGTCGTTCTGGTGGGTGGTGGCCGTGGGCAGCGTGTTCACGCTGGCGCGCTTCTCCGAAGCGTTTCTCGTGTTGCGCGCACAGCAAGGCGGGCTGGCCATCGCATTCGCGCCGCTCGTGCTGATCGCGATGAACGTCGTGTATTCGGTCGGCGCGTATCCGTTTGGCCGCCTCGCGGATCGAATGAACCGCCGCGCGCTGCTTGCTGGGGGATTGGGGGTGCTCGTCGCTGCCGACGTGTTGCTCGCAATGGCCGGCAGCGGGGTCTTGCTCTGGGCGGGCATCCTGCTGTGGGGGCTGCACATGGCGATGACGCAGGGGCTCCTCTCGGCGATGGTCGCGGCTTCGGCGCCGGCGGATCTGCGCGGCACGGCATTCGGTGTGTTCAACCTGGCCAGCGGCATCGCGATGCTGGTGGCGAGCGGGATGGCAGGTTGGCTCTGGGATGCGTACGGGCCCGCGTTCACTTTCGCATGCGGCGCCGCTTTTGCCGCGCTGGCCTTGCTCGGATTGCTGGTGCGGCGGCACGCCATGTCCTAAACTGATCTAAACCGGTCTTTCGCGGCGTGGCGCATGAGTGCAATTCAAGCGACGATTCCGGCACATTCAACCGCACGAGGCTCCCATGAAATCCTGTCTTCTTCTGATCGACATCCAGGAATCGTTCCGGCAACGCCCGTACTTCACGGAGCGCGGGCTGCCCGCCTACTTCAACGCGCAAAACGAGCTGATCGAAGGAGCGCAGCGGCACGGTGTGCCGATCGTTCGCATCTTTCATGTCGACGGCCCGAAGGTCGCGACGAACCCGTTTGCGCTCGAGTCCGGACATGTCCGCCCGCTGGAAGGGCTTCGCGCGGTCGAGCCCGCGGCCACCTTCCACAAGACGCGCCACAGCGCACTCGTGGGCACCGGGCTCGATGTGTGGCTGACGCAGAACGGCATCGGCCGTCTCGTGGTCAGCGGCATCCGCACCGAGCAGTGCTGCGAGACCACGACGCGCCATGCATCCGACCTGGGGTTTGCCGTTGACTACGTGACGGAAGCGACGCTCACGTTCGACATGCAGAACGAGGACGGCTCGACGCTCTCCGCAGCGGACATCCGCAAGCGCACGGCCACGGTCCTGAAGGATCGCTTCGCGACGATCTGCACGGTGCCGCAGGCGATCGAGCGCATGGCCCGCGGGGCGTGACACCCATCCCCGTTTTCTTCGTGCTGCTGCCGGGCAGCCTCGTGCTCGACTGGGGCGGGCCGGCGGAAGCGTTTCGCATCGCCAACCAGGCCCTCGCCGAGCGCGGCAAGCCGCCGCGCTTCGAGCTGCGCTTCACCGGCCCGCACGATTCGCCGCGCACGTCAGTGGGAATCGCCGTGGCGGGCGTAGAGCCCTTCCCGGCCAAGGTCCCCGCGAACACCTGGCTTGTCCTGGTCGGCACGCCCGGCAATCGCTTCGACGCGAAGCAGCCCGGCGCGCCGGAGACTTTGCGGTGGCTGCGCACGCTGTCTCCCGGGCGCGAGGGCTTGCACGTCATCACGGTGTGCGCCGGCGCTTTGCTGGCCGCCCATGCAGGCCTGCTCGATGGGCGCCGCGCGACAACGCATCACGAGCACCTCGATGAACTGCGCAAGGTTGCCGCCAGCTGCGAAGTGGTGGTCAATCGGGTGTTCGTCATCGACGGCTGCATCGCGTCCAGCGCAGGCGTCACGACCGGCATCGACCTCGCACTGCACCTCATCGCGCAGGAGTGCGGCGCGCCGCTGGCTGCGCGTGTCGCGCAGGCGCTGGTCATAGGCCTGCGCCGCGGGCCGCAGGATCCGCAGCTCTCGCCGTTTCTCGCGCATCGCGACCACATGCATCCGGTGCTCCACCGTGTGCAGGACGCTGTGTGTGCCGACCCGCAGCGGGAATGGACCGTCGCCCGGATGGCCGAAGTCGGGCACGCCTCGCCGCGCCACCTCACGCGCCTGTTCGTGGAGCACGCCGCGACAGCGCCCTTGCTGTACGTGCGTCGCATCCGCCTTGCGCTCGCCCAGGCCGCCCTTGCCTCGGGCCAGGGTGTGACGCAGGCTGCCGAACTGGCCGGCTTCTCTTCGGACACCCAGTTGCGCCGGGCGTGGCACCGGCTCGGGCTCGCGGGAACCCCCTCTCGCGCGGCGTCGCTACAAAACCGCTAGCGCATCGGGCGCATCAGCGCTTTGCCGCTGGACGCCTGCACAATTTTGTAGCAGACTCGCCTTCCTGCAAATGGATGAGGAGAGGGCCCCGTGCCAGTGATCGCCGTCGTGAATCGCAAGGGCGGCAGCGGCAAGAGCACCTTCGCGGCGCACGTTGCGGCGTGGTGCGCGAGGCAGGGCCATGCCGTGATGCTGGGCGACGTCGACCGGCAGCAATCGAGCCGCACGTGGCTGCGCCGCCGTCCCCCGCACCTGCCCGCAATCGCGCCATGGGCGATGGACCAGAACATCCTCAAGGTGCCAGCCGGCATCAGCCACGTCGTTCTCGATACGCCCGGCGGCCTGCACGGCTTCGAGCTGGCCCGCGTCGTGATGGCGGCGGACGCGATCGTGATGCCCGTGTGCTCCTCGATCTTCGACCGTGAATCGGCGGCGCTGTGCCATGCCGAGCTCGCCGCGCTGCCGCGAATCGCCACTGGACGCTGCCGCATCGGCGTGGTCGGCATGCGCATCGACGGGCGTACCCACCACGCGGCCATGATGCGCGCATGGGCCGACGCGGTCGGCATCCCTTACATCGGGTCGCTGCGGGAGACGCAGCTGTACACGCGCACGCTGGAAAAGGGCCTCACGATCTTCGACCTGCCCGAGCAGCAAACGGAAATCGATCGCGTGCAATGGCAGCCCGTCCTCCGATGGCTGGAGCCGCTACTGGCACCCGTGCAAGCGGCCAATGACTATCTGCTCGTGACGCGGCCCCCGGTAAACCGCATCAACACGACGAGCGATTCGGCCGTGCAGGGGTCGCGCCTTGCGCCGACGCTGCAGCGCATCCCGCAGTACGTCAAGCGCTGAGCCCGGCGGATCAACTCTTCTCGCGCCTCAGGTTCGCCACGCGGTCGGCGATGAAGTCGATGTCGAGCGCGTCCTGCGCGTGTACGAGGTAGGTCTCGAGGTCGTCGACGGCGAGGTGCGTGTGGCCCTGCTCGGCATGCGCGAGACCGCGATCGCGGTACTCGCCCCACGCGTCGGGCAACAGGATGATCAGGCGGTCCTGCACTGCGATCAGCCGCAGCCAGTCCTCCTGGGACTGGTGGATCTCCTTCAGGTTGCGCAGCATCCTTGCGACGATGTCACGCGGCGGTGACGACTGCAGGTACAGGCCCAGCGGAACTTCGAAATCATCGATCAGCCCGCTGCGCCGCTTGTACGGCTCCAGCCTTTCCTCGAGTTCCTCGCGTGACAGCGATTGGCCCGTGAACGGGTCGATCACCACCTGCCCTTTCGGCAGGTTGACCTTCACCATGAAGTGGCCGGGAAAGCACACGCCTCGTGCGTGCAGGCCGAGGCTTTGCGCGAGCTCGATCCACAGCACGGCCAATGCGATCTGGTTGCCGCGGCGCGTGCGCAGCACGACGTGCAGGTAGCTGTTGTCCGGGTCGCAGTAGTCGTTGATGTTTCCCGAGAAGCTCAGGTCGCGGAAGAAGAACTGGTTGAGGATGCGCAGGCGCTGCAGCGCAGAGGCATCGGCCGGCAGGCGCCGCCTCAGCCGCGACTGCAGTTGGTCGACATCGCCGAGGACCTGCTGCACGTCGAGCTCCGGATACTCATCCTGCGCGATCGCGCACGCGGCTTCCAGCAGCGGAAAGGTGTCGTCGCTTTCCACGAGGGCACCGAAGTACTCCAGCGGCGTCGGCGGCGTGAAGTCCAGTCGCATGCAGCCCTTTGTAGTGCGACCGCGCGCCGGCGTCAATGCGACAGGAAGTGCCTGAGCTTCACGCCCGATGCCCAAAGGGATGCGAAATAGATGAGGGCGGACGCGAGCAACATCGCCGCCATGAGGCCGACCCGCTGCAGGCTGTGTTCGCGCAACTGCAGCCAGTCGAACGCTGCCGAAGCCCACATCAGGAAGATCGTGACCAGCGCCGTGGCCGCAGTCACCTGCAGCAGGAAGCGGCCCCACCCGGGTGACGGCTTGTAGCTGCCGCGCTGGATCAGCCCGACGAGCAGCCACCCTGCATTGAGCATCGCGCCCAGGCTGATCGACAGCGCGAGGCCGGCCTGGCGCAGCCACGGCACGAGCACGATGTTCATGAGCTGCGTGAGCACCAGAACGACGATCGCGATGCGCACGGGCGTCTTCATGTCCTGGCTCGCATAGAAGCCGGGCGCGAGCACCTTGATCGCGACGAGGCCCACGAGGCCCGCGCCATAACCGGCCAGTGCGAGTGCGACCTGGTGCACGTCGCTGTCCTTGAACGCGCCGTAGTGGAACAGCGTGGCGATCAGCGGGACATTGAAGACCATCAATGCGAGCGAACTCGGCACCGCCATCAGCACGACGAGGCGCAAACCCCAATCGAGCATCGACGAATAGCGCGCATGGTCCTCGCTCGCCCGGGCGCCCGCGAGCTGCGGCATCAGCACGACGCCGAGGGCCACGCCGAGCAGTGCGGTGGGAAACTCCATCAGCCGGCCCGCGTAATCGAGCCACGTGACGTTGCCCGGCCCGAGCCAGGATGCGATCTGCGTGTTGATCATGAGCGAGATCTGCGACACGCTCACGCCCAGCAGCGCCGGCGCCATCATCGCGGCGACGCGCCGCACGCCCGGCTCCGCCACTGCGAGCTTCAACGCGCGATAACTCAATCCCACGCGCGGCAACAGGCCCATGCGCAGCAGCGCCGGGATCTGCACGCCCAGCTGCAGCGCGCCCCCGAGGATGACCCCGCCGGCCATCGCGTAGATCGGCTCGATCCCGAGTTCGCGGAACCACGGCGCGCCGAGCCACGCGGCGAGGATCATCGCGACGTTGAGCAATACGGGCGTCGCGGCCGGCACGGCGAAATGCTTCCACGTGTTCAGGATGCCCGCCGAGAGTGCGACAAGCGACATGAACGCGATGTACGGGAACATCCACCGTGTCATGAATACGGCCGCATCGAAACTGTGCGGCGTGTTCTTGAAGCCACTGGCCAGCAGCCACACCAGGACCGGTGCGCCTGCAACGCCGATGACGCATGTGACCAGCAGCGCCCAAGCCAGTGCCGTTGCCACGCCGTCGATCAAGCGCTGTGTTGCCTCGACGCCATTCGTTTCCTTGGAATGCGCCAGGGCCGGAACGAAGGCCTGGCTGAAAGCCCCTTCCGCGAAGAGCCGGCGGAAAAGGTTCGGGATGCGGAAAGCGACGTTGAACGCGTCGGTCAATCCGCTCGCGCCGAACGTCGCGGCCATCAGCAGGTCGCGCACGAGCCCGGTGATGCGGGACGCCAGCGTCAGCAGAGAGACGGTGGAAGCAGCTTTGAACAGGCTCATCGGCTGCGCGAGTTTATAGTGCGCGCCTCGTGAACCTCCCCCGGGCTATAATTGGGGGCTTTGCTGGCATCATCCTCAGACACTTAAGGACTCATACATGGCTTCTGGAAAACCCAAGAAGAAGAACCCGCGCCTCGCGTCGGGTCGCAAGCGCGCGCGCCAGGACGTGGCCCTCAATTCGGCCAACACGTCCCTGCGCTCCAAGTACCGCACCGCGGTGAAGAACGTCGAGAAGGCCGTTGCGGCCGGCGACAAGACCAAGGCCACCGATGCTTTCGCCAAGGCGCAGAGCATCATCGACACCGTGGCCGACAAGCAGATTTTCCACAAGAACAAGGCGAGCCGCGACAAGAGCCGCCTGGCTGCCAAGGTGAAGACCCTGGCAACCGCCGCCGCCTGACGGACCCATCAGGCACCAGCCCGCAGTCTCCGGACTGCGCCGTTTGATACGGGTGCGCTGCCAGCAAAGTGACAAAGCCGCCTCCGGGCGGCTTTTGTCATTGCGGCGCAGGCCGGGATCCGGCGTCCTTGATTTCCTCCGGAATCAGGCAAGCCTCGCCGTACTCGAGGTTGTTGTCCTTGGCGAAGCTGATGACGAAGTCCCAGGCCATCACGTCGTAGTCACGCAGCTCGCTGTTCACGATGACGCACTTCACGCCGTTGATCACCGTCGGCACGCACCACGGGGAGTAGCTCAGATGGCTGCCGGGCTGCGCGCCACCCGGGCGAAACGGGCTCATCACGCCCGCGAGCCGTTCGGCCCAGTCGCTGGGACGGAACGTCTTGCCGTCTCGCGTGAGACCCTGGATGAAGAGTTGCTTCGCCATTTTGCAGCGCAACAGTCATTGTACTCTTATATAAGACTTGGACCCTTCGTGCTCTCATCGCAGTGATGCGGAATCGGCAACCAGCACGGGCAAGGCATGTGCCTAGAATTGGGCCTCAACGGCTCACCGCTTTCGCGGCGTTGAGCCGATTTTCCTTTCTGGAGCAAAACGCAATGACCATCGTGGCCGATTCGCCCCACACCATGAACACCTACGGCCGGCTGCCGATCGCGCTGTCGCATGGCCGAGGCGTGCGCGTGTGGGACGTGAATGGCCGCGAATACCTCGATGCGCTGGCCGGCATCGCAGTGAACACGCTGGGCCACGCGCACCCGAAACTGGTGCCGGCGCTGCAGGACCAGGTGTCGAAGATCATCCACTCGTCCAACTACTACCACGTGCCGAACCAGGAGAAGCTGGCGGCGAAGCTGGTCGAGCTCTCGGGCATGACGAACGTGTTCTTCTGCTGCACGGGGCTCGAGGCCAACGAAGGCGCGATCAAGCTTGCGCGCAAGTTCGGCCACGACAAGGGCATCGAGAACCCGCAGATCGTCGTGTACGAGAAAGCTTTCCACGGCCGCAGCATCGCGACGCTGTCGGCCACCGGGAACGAGAAGGTCCAGAAGGGATTCGGCCCACTCGTGCAGGGCTTCATCCGCGTGCCGCTGAACGACATCGACGCATTGAAGGCGGCGACCGAGGGCAACAAGAACGTCGTCGCCGTGTTCTTCGAGACCATCCAGGGCGAAGGCGGCGTGAACCCGATGCGCGTCGAGTACCTCAAGCAGGTGCGCGAGCTGTGTACGCAGAAGGACTGGCTGCTGATGATCGACGAAGTGCAGTGCGGCATGGGCCGCACCGGCAAGTGGTTCGCGCACCAGTGGGCGGGCATCGTGCCGGACGTGATGCCGTTGGCGAAAGGCCTCGGCTCGGGCGTTCCTGTGGGCGCCGTCGTTGCCGGCCCCAAGGCTGCGAACATCTTCCAGCCGGGCAACCACGGCACGACGTTCGGCGGCAACCCGCTTGCGATGCGCGCAGGGGTCGAGACGATCCGCATCATGGAAGAAGACGGCCTGCTTGCAAACGCCGCGCGCGTGGGCGCACACCTGAAGGCCGCATTCGAACGCGAGCTCGGCGGCGTGCAAGGCGTGACCGACATCCGCGGCCAGGGGCTCATGCTCGGCATCGAGCTTGCCAAGCCTTGCGGCGTGCTCACGCAACGCGCTTGCGACGACGGCCTGCTGATCAGCGTCACGGCCGACAGCGTCATCCGCATCGTGCCGCCGCTGATCCTGACCGAAGCCGAAGCGGACGAGATCGTCGCGAAGCTGGCCCCCCTCGTGAAGCAGTTCCTCTCGGAACAGTGACGCGATGGACCGGATCAAGCACTACCTTCAGTTCTCGGACTTCACCGCCGACGAATACGCCTGGGTCTTCCAGCGCGCCAGCGAGATCAAGCGCAAGTTCAAGACCTACGAGAAGTACCACCCGCTGGTGGACCGCACCCTGGCGATGATCTTCGAGAAGGCTTCGACACGCACGCGCGTGAGCTTCGAAGCGGGCATGTACCAATTGGGTGGCAGCGTCGTCCACCTGACCACGGGCGACACGCAACTCGGCCGCGCCGAGCCGATCGAGGACACGGCGCGCGTCATCAGCCGCATGGTCGACGTAGTGATGATCCGCACCTACGGCCAGGACAAGATCGAACGCTTTGCGTCGCACTCGCGCGTGCCGGTGATCAACGGCCTGACCAATGAATTCCATCCGTGCCAGGTGCTCGCGGACATCTTCACGTACATCGAGCAGCGCGGTTCGATCCAGGGCCGCGTCGTCGCGTGGGTCGGCGACGGCAACAACATGGCCAATACGTGGCTGCAAGCCGCCGACCTGCTCGGCTTCAAGGTGCACGTCTCCACGCCGCACGGCTATGAAGTGGACCAGGCGCTCGCCGGCATCCGCAGCGCGCAAAGCTACCAGGTCTTCAAGGACCCGATGCAGGCCTGCGCGGGCGCGGACCTCGTCACGACCGACGTGTGGACCAGCATGGGCTACGAAGCCGAGAACGAAGTGCGCCGCAAGGCGTTTGCCGACTGGTGCGTCGACACCGACATGATGAAAGCCGCGAAGCCGGATGCATTGTTCATGCACTGCCTGCCGGCGCATCGCGGCGAGGAAGTGTCCGCCGACGTCATCGACGGCCCGCAGAGTGTCGTGTGGGAAGAGGCGGAGAACCGCATGCACGTGCAGAAGGCACTCATGGAGTACCTCGTGCTCGGCAAGGTGACAGGCTGAAAGCCTGTCATCCCTCAGTTCGCCGGCGCGACAACGCGCATGCCGGGTTTGGGCGCCAGCTTGCCGAGCTTGACGAGCCGGGCTTCGACGGCCCACGCGGTGCGCCCGAGTTCCTGCGCGATGTCCCGCACATCGATGCCCGCGGCGAACGCGGACTCGAGCTTGCCGTCTTCGCTGGCTTCCCACGCCTTTCCGGCGTTGGGCGGCGTCTCGCGACGCGGTTTCGTCGCGACGTTGCCGTCGAGCGCCTGCGACACCGCGAACAGCGCGCGGATCACGGGCGGGGCGTTGTACGGGCTGTCCTCCGGCATGACTTCGCCGGTGACCGGGTGAATGCCCTGGGCAAGGGTGTCGATGATCTGGCGCGCGGCCGCAAGTTCCATGTTGTCCTCCTGGTTGATGAATGCTGTATTGATATACAGCTCGCCTCCAACGCGAGCTGCGGCGCGGCCGTTGACGAGGTTGGTCGTTGACCGGGAACACCCTTTCCTTCGATTGATCCTGTTGGGATTAACCGACACCACGCGCCTCGCAGGCGTCGCACACTCGGCCGCATGTCGAACCGCAAAAGGATCTGGGACATCTCGCCGCCGGTGATGGCGAGCTCGCCCGTCTTCCCCGGCGACACGCCGTATTCGCAGGAATGGAGTGCGACGCTTGGTCCCGGCTGCCCCGTGAACGTGAGCCGCATCACGCTGTCGCCGCACGTGGGCTCGCATGCCGACGCGCCGCTGCACTACGACGAGACCGGCCGCACGATCGGCGAGGTCGATCTCGATACGTATCTGGGCCCTTGCCGCGTGATTCACGCGATCGGCTGCGGCCCGCTCGTCGAATGGCATCACATCGAGCACGCATTGCACGACCTGCCGCCGCGCGTGCTCGTGCGCACATACGAACGCATGCCTGTCGACCATTTCGACGACGACCTCGCCGCATACGCACCGTCGACGATCGAGCGCCTCGCTGAACGCGGCGTGAAACTGATCGGCATCGACACCGCGAGCATCGACCCTGCGGCGAGCAAGACACTCGACAGCCACCAGGTGATCCGGCGGCTCCAACTGCGAGTGCTCGAGAACCTCGTGCTCGACGACGTGCCCGAGGGCGACTACGAACTGATCGCCCTGCCCCTGAAGCTGATGACCGCCGACGCATCGCCGGTGCGCGCGGTGCTGCGAGAACCATGACAACGCTCCAAGACTGCCGCGCCCTCGACGCGAAAGACCCGCTGCGCGCACTGCGCGGCCTGTACGTCGTGCCGGAAGGCGTCGTCTACCTGGATGGCAATTCGCTCGGCGTGATGCCGAAGACCGTGCCCGACCGGATCGCTCGTGCCGTGAACGAGGAATGGGCCGACGGCCTGATCCGCTCGTGGAACAGCGCGGGGTGGTACGAGATGCCGCAGCGCCTCGGCGACAAGATCGCGACGTTGATCGGTGCGCGCCCCGGCGAAGTCGTTGCGACCGACACGACGTCGATCAATCTCTACAAGGTCCTCAGTGCCGCGATCACCATCGCGCAGTCGAACGGCAAGGCACGCCGCGCGATCGTGAGCGAGCGCAGCAACTTCCCCACCGACCTGTACATCGCGCAGGCGCTGTGCAAGGAGCGAGGCTGCGAATTGCGGTTGGTCGACGATGCGCAAGTGGCTCCTGCGCTGGCGCGCGACGTGGCCGTGCTGATGCTCACGCACGTCAATTACCGGACCGGCGCGATGCTCGACATGGCCGCGCTTACGAGAGCGGCGCACGACGCAGGTGCGCTGACGATCTGGGACCTGTGCCACAGCGCGGGCGCGGTCCCTGTCGACCTGCATGCGTCGAATGCGGATTTCTCGATCGGCTGCGGCTACAAATACCTCAATGGCGGTCCGGGCGCGCCGGCTTTCGTGTGGGTGCATCCGCGCCATCGCGAACGCTTCGAGCAGCCGCTGTCCGGCTGGTGGAGTCATGCGGCGCCGTTCGAGTTCACGCACGAGTACCGGCCAGCCCCCGGCATCGCGCGGTATTTGTGCGGCACGCAGCCGGTGCTGTCGATGACGGCACTCGAATGCGGCCTCGACACCTTCCTCGCCGCGCAGGAACTCGGCGGCATGGAGGCGCTGCGCCGCAAATCGCTTGCGCTCACCGATTTGTACATCCAGCTGGTCGAAGAGCGCTGCGCGCATGGGGGCTTCACGATCGTCACGCCCCGCGAACATGCCCTGCGCGGTTCTCAGGTCTGCCTGTCGCGCAACGAGGGGAGCTACGCGATCGTGCAAGCACTGATCGCGCGCGGCGTGATCGGCGACTTCCGCGCGCCCGACATCGCACGCTTCGGCTTCACGCCGATCTACACATCGTTCGAGGACGTGTGGAACGCAGCCGAACACCTCAAGCAAGTGCTCGACGCCGAAGAATGGCGCCGGCCCGAATTCAACATGAAGAACGCGGTGACGTGATGGAAACGCGCAAGCCCGAAGACATCGTGCGCGACGAGAAGGCGCTCACGGACTTCAGCAAGTCCATGAGCTACGGCGATTACCTGCAGCTGGACAAGATCCTCGCCGCGCAGCAGCCGCTCTCGCCCGACCACAACGAACTGCTGTTCATCATCCAGCACCAGACCAGCGAGCTGTGGATGAAGCTGATGCTCCACGAGTTGCGCGCGGCGATCTCGTCCATCGCGCGCGACGATCTGGGCAGTGCCTTCAAGATGCTTGCGCGCGTGTCGCGCATCATGGAGCAGCTCGTTCACGCATGGGACGTGCTTGCGACGATGACGCCGCCCGAGTACAGCGCGATCCGGCCATACCTCGGTCAATCGAGCGGCTTCCAGAGCGCGCAGTACCGCTGCGTCGAATTCGCGTTGGGCAACAAGAATGCCGCGATGCTCAAGCCCCACGAGCATCGGCCCGAGTTGCTTGAAATGGTGAGGTCCTTCTTCGAGTCGCCGTCGCTCTACGACGAGTCGCTGCGACTGCTTGCGGCGCGCGGGTTGCCGATCCCCGCATCGCACACACAGCGGGACTGGACCCAGCCTTACGTCGAGAGCGCGCAGGTCGAACAGGCCTGGCTCATCGTTTATCGCGAGAACAAGAAGTACTTCGACCTGTACCAGCTGGGCGAGGAGCTCACCGACCTGGAGGACGCGTTCCGGCTGTGGCGCTTCCGGCATGTGACGACCGTCGAACGGATCATCGGGTTCAAGCGCGGCACCGGTGGCACCGGGGGCGTGAGCTACCTGCGCAAGATGCTCGACGTGGTGCTGTTCCCGGAGATCTGGAAGCTGCGCACCGATCTCTAGCGCGCGTAGAGCCAGGGCTGGTCCATCAGCTTGTCGCCCGCAATGCGCATCGCGGCATCGCGCGCAAACCGCATCGCCCCGCTCGCATGGAAGATTTTCGCATTGCGACGCGCGCGCGCTTGCACTTGGGCGCTGCGCCGCCACCTGGCGTCCGCGTAGCGGCCGAACGCAGTCGCAACAGTGGGCGCATTGGCATCCGCGAGCACCGCCGCCAGCACGTCCGCATCTTCGATCGCCATCCCCGCGCCTTGTGCGAGGTAAGGCAGCATGGGGTGCGCTGCATCCCCCAGCAAGGCCACCCGGCCGCGCGCCATCTCATGCGCGCCCGACATCGGTGTCCGGTCGTGCAGCGCCCAGACGCCCCATCCCGGCATCGCTTCGACGAGCTGGTGCAGTTCGCAACATGCGCCGCGCAACACCGGCTCCAGGTCGGATTCCACGCCGACCGCATCCCAACCCTGTGACGGCGGGGTCGAGGCTTTCTCCACCAGCGCGACCACGTTCAGCTGTTCGCCGCTGCGGACCGGATAGCTCACGACGTGCATCCGAGCGCCGAGCCAGAGCGTCACGCGCGTGCTGCGCAACGCCTGCGGCAGGGACGACTGCAAAGCAAGCGCGCGAAAGGCGAAGTGGCCCGTCGGCTGCGCCGGACCGTCGGCCACGACGTGTTCGCGCAGCGTGCTCCACGCGCCGTCCGCGGCGACCATCGCATCCGCCTCGATCACCGCGCCGCACGCCAGCGTGACGTGCGCAGTCTCGTCCTGCGTGATGCCCGTGACCCGCGAATCCACGCGGAGTGCGGCGCCCGCTTCGCGCGCGGCCTGGAGCAACACCTGCTGCAGGTCCGCGCGATGCATCGTGAGGTAGGGCGCGCCGTAGCGCGAAGCGAAGTCCGAACCCAGGGAAAGCCGGCCGAGTTCGTGCCCGTCGCCCGCATCGCGCACGACAAGCGAGTCGGGTTGGGCTGCATGGCGCCGGACAGCGTCACCCAAGGACCAGCGATCGAGGATGCGCGTCACGTTGGGCCCGACCTGGAGGCCGGCTCCGGCTTCGCTGAATGCGGCTGACTGCTCGAGGACGCGCACGTCGCAACCCGCGCGCGCACACGCAAGGGCCGCCGCGAGGCCGCCGATTCCTCCGCCGGCGATGGCGAGCTTCAGGGACATGGGGCGGATTCTGCCCGCGCCCGGAGGGATGGGTCCCCTCAGGTGGCCTGCAGCGGCGGAGGCCCGAACAGGACATCGAAGAGACGCGATTCGGTCGCTTCGGAAACGCGGCTGGTGACGGCGCTGCGCAGCTTGCGCGAGAGATATTCGGTCAGGCTGTGCGCCGTCTCCGCCGACTGGCCCACCAGGTCGATGTACGGGACATGCTGCGACGCATGCACGAAGCCCGCGACGCTGTCGGCCAACTCGATTGCCGAAGCGGGGCGCGGCCCGAGCAGCACGGCGAGTTTCTCCACGCCCTTGAGCGATTCGCGCACCATGCGATGGCCGAGCGCGCGACGCGAGAGCACCTGCACGCGCGTCGGCTCACCGTCGATCGGCAGGTCGACATAGGCGGCACCCACGTCTCGCGTGCCCTTGTCCGAGTTCGCGAATCGCTGGTAGACCATCGGCACGTCGAAGCGGTCGGCGAGCTTGCGCACGAGTTCGATCGAGCGCATGTCGTCCGCGCCGACCAGCGCCACGCGGCGCGGCGGCGAGCCGTCGCCCAGCGAGCAGGGCTCGGCCAGTCGCCGCCACATTTCCCGAGGCTCGAGGCCGGGCATCTTTTCCACGCCGTCGATACGGCGCGCGAACTCGCCGGGCGTTTCGGGCCACTGGTTGGACAGCAGCGTCAGCGGCTCCTTCAGCGTGGCCGGCCCCCGGCTGCGATGGATCACCCGGGGCTGCGTGTGCAGCCTCAGGCGCTTGGACGAGCGCTTGAGCACCATGTCGATGGCTTCGTCGCTGCCTTCCATCCAAAGCACGAACCACCCGCTGGAATACATCAGCGAGCCGTTCAGGCCCTCGACCGGCTCGGTCAAGGCGCGCTCGCGGGCGGCAAACAGTTCCTCCATCACGGAACCGCTGACGCAGGAAACACTGGCTCGCAGGACGCGAGTGACTTTCATAAGCCGGTCGATCTCGGGGGGTTGGGGGGTGGCGCGCACCGGGAAGGCGCGGCGCTCTCAAGGGTCCGGATTATTCCGGCTGGGTGGCTTGCCGTCCAATGCATTGTGGGGCCAAAATCGATGCACCTTACGCATCGCTTACAAAACTTGGACCTGCGCCGGCTCCAGCATGTCGTGGCCCTCGCCGACGAGGGCAGCTTCCGCCGCGCGTCCGAGCAGGTGCACCTGAGCCAGCCGGCCTTCAGCCGCAGCATCCAGGCCGCCGAAACCGAACTGGGCCTGAAACTGTTCGACCGGGGCAGCGTGGAGGCGCGCCTGACCCCCGCCGGCGCCTTCTTCGTCCAGCGCGCCCGCGCGCTGCTGCTGCAGACCGACCGCCTCGACAAGGACATGGCGATGTTCCGCGACCGAGAGGTGGGGGACGTCACATTCGGCACGGGGCCTTTCCCCGCGGCGGTGCTCGTGCCCGGCGCGATCGCGCAGCTGCGCGCGCGCTACCCGCACGTGTCGGTGCGCGTGTCGCTGGGAAATTCGCAGGACCTCATGAATTGCGTGCAGCGGCAGGAGCACGAGTTCTTCGTGGCCAACGCGCGCCGCGTGCCGCGCAACGGACCGTTCAAGGTTCGCAGCCTGGGACGAATCCGTGGCGGCTTCTACGTGCGTGCCGGCCATCCACTTCTGGCGCACAAGAGCTGCTCGGTCGCCGACTTGCTGCCCTTTGGCGTCGGCGCGGGAAAGCTGCCGCAGGATGTGTCGCTGCATCTCGCGAAAAGCATGGGGTTGCCCGAAGGGACCACGCTCACGCTCTCGGTGGAATGTGATGACGCGCAGCTGCTCAAACGCGTTGCGCTGGGCAGCGACACGGTCATCATCGCCACCGACGACCTGCTTTCATCCGAGATCGGGCGCCACGAGATGGCGATGCTGCCGGTCAAGGACTTCCCGCCCGATTTTTCGCAGTCGCAGGTGGCCGTGGTGTCACTCGCGGGGCGCACGCCGTCGCCCGCGGCCGCCTACCTGATGGACGCGATCGTGCGGCTGGGCAATCCTATGAAAGCAGTTGGCTGAGAACCTCGTCACGCCCTTGGCGTGACGATTCACATGCCGGCCATGCCGCGGTTCTCAGGCAGCCAGAAGCTGCCGGAGAACAAAAGGCAGGATTCCCCCGTGGCGGTAGTAGTCCACTTCGATCGGCGTGTCGATGCGCAGCGTGACGGTGATCTCCTCGGTCGAACCGTCGCCGCGCGTGATGACCACCTTCGCGTCGCTTTGGGGCCTCAGTTGCGGGTCCGGAATCACGTCGACGAACTCGCTGCCATCCAGCTTGAGCGATTCCCAGGTGTCGTGGCCGCGAAACTGCAGCGGCAGCACGCCCATGCCCACCAGGTTGCTGCGGTGGATGCGTTCGAAGCTGCGCGCCACGACCGCCTTGACGCCGAGCAGCTGCGTGCCCTTTGCCGCCCAGTCGCGCGATGAGCCGGTGCCGTACTCCTCGCCCGCGAAGATCACGGTGGGGCGGCCTTCCTGCATGTACTTCATCGCCGCGTCGAAGATCGACATCTTTTCGGTACCGCCCTTGGCATCGCGGTAGATCGTCACGCCGCCTTCTTCGCGCGAGCCGTCCTCGCGCGCGGGAATCATCAGGTTCTTGATGCGCACGTTGGCGAAAGTGCCGCGCATCATCACCTCGTGGTTGCCGCGGCGCGAGCCATAGCTGTTGAAGTCCGGCTTCATCACGCCATGCGCCAGCAGCCACTGCCCCGCAGGCGAGCTCTCCTTGATCGAGCCGGCGGGCGAGATGTGATCGGTCGTGATCGAGTCGCCGAACAGCGCCATGATGCGGCCCCGCTTCACGTCGTAGCCGCCCACGGCCGGCGGGTCGATCGAGAAGTCCGGGAACAGCGGCGGCTCGGCGATGTAGGTGCTCTCGGGCCAGTTGTACGTTTCGCCGCTGACGCCCGTGATGCCGAGCCACAGCTCACCGGGCTTTGACTTCACGTTTGCGTAGTTCTCGCGGTACGCGTTGCCGTCCATCGCGAACTTCATCAGCTTGTAGACCTCGTCGCTGGTCGGCCATATGTCGCCGAGCCACACGTCCTTGCCGTTCCTGCCCTTCCCGAGCGGCTCGGTCATCAGGTCCTTGAGCACGGTGCCTGCAATTGCGTACGCCACCACGAGAGGCGGGCTCGCCAGGAAGTTCGCCTTGATGTTCGGGTGGATGCGCGCCTCGAAATTGCGGTTGCCCGAAAGAACCGCGGAGCACACGAGGTCGCTCTTCGTGATGGCTTCATTGATCTCGGGCGCAAGGTCGCCCGAATTGCCGATGCACGTCGTGCAGCCGTAGCCCACCACATTGAAACCGAGTTGCTCGAGGTACGGGATCAATCCGGCTTTCTCGAGGTATTCGGTCACGATGCGCGAGCCGGGGCCGAGCGAGGTCTTCACGTGGGACTCCACGTGCAGGCCGGCTTCGACCGCTTTCTTCGCGAGCAATCCGGCAGCAAGCATCACACCGGGATTCGAGGTGTTCGTGCAGCTAGTGATCGCAGCAATCAGCACGTCGCCGTTGCCGATGGTCCCATGCATCGGCGGCGCCGGGGCCGAAGGCGCTTCCGATTGCGCGGAGGCCAGCGTCGGTTTGTTCGCCTCCATCTCGGTTTCGGAAACGAGCGCGGCCGGTTTCACCGGCGGGTTCGTGGGGACCTTGGTGTCGGGTGTTTCGCCGCCCGCGTGGATGATGTGGCGCGACAGGAGCGTTGCAGCGGACTGGTTGAACCCGTTGTCTGCCGCGCTCTTGCTGAACAGCTCGGTGAAGCGGTTCTTGACGTTGCCCAGCTCGATGCGGTCCTGCGGACGCTTCGGCCCTGAAAGGCTGGGCGTCACTTCGCGCAGGTCCAGCTTCACCACCAGCGAGTAGTCCACCTCGCCCGGCATCGGCACGCCGAACAGGCCCTGCGCCTTGAAGTACGACTCGATCGCGGCGATCTGCTCCTTCGTGCGGCCCGTGCCCTTGTAGTAGTCGATCGTCTTGTCGTCGACGGGGAAAAAACCCATCGTCGCGCCGTACTCGGGCGCCATGTTGCCGATCGTCGCGCGATCGGGAACGGCGAGCGTGCGCGTGCCTTCGCCGAAGAACTCGACGAACTTCCCCACGACCTTGTGCCGCCGCAGGATCTCCGTGACGGTGAGGACGAGGTCCGTCGCCGTGCAGCCTTCGCGCAATTTTCCGGTGAGCTCGAACCCGACGACGTCGGGCGTGAGCATGTACACGGGCTGCCCGAGCATGGCCGCTTCGGCTTCGATGCCACCGACGCCC
>DATLBJ010000088.1:0-3143 GCA_035526975.1 Ramlibacter sp. | reverse complement strand
GCCAGATCGCGATGTACCTGGCCAAGGAGCTCACGCAGAAAAGCCTGCCCGAGATCGGCGAGCTGTTCGGCGGCCGCGACCACACCACCGTGCTGCACGCCGTGCGCAAGATCGCCGGCGAGCGCCAGACCGTGACCGAGTTGAACCAGCAGCTGCACGTGCTGGAACAGACGCTAAAGGGTTAACGCATGCCGCTCGCCAACCCTGTGGAGCGTTCCGGCACAACTCGGCTGTTGTCCACAGCGGCGGGCGGGCCGGCGAAGTTGTCCCTGTCAGACGTGTCCTACGAAACACGGTGGCCCACATGCTGTTCCAGCCTGTAAGTGACTGATGAAACAGGCGAAAATAGCGGTTGTCCACAAAAGGACGGCTCCCTTAGCTACTACGACTAGATTGAATTAAAGAGAAAAGAGGAAGAGGAAGACATGATCGTCCTGAAGGCCACACAAGAGAAAGTGCTGGGAGTGCTGCAGTCGGTGTCGGGCATCGTCGAGAGGCGGCACACGTTGCCGATCCTCGCGAACGTGTTGATCCGCAAGACCGGCGCGCAGCTGCAGTTCACGACGAGCGACCTCGAGATCCAGATCCGCACCACGGCCGAACTCGATGGCGATGCCGGCAACTTCACCACCACCGTCGGCGCGCGCAAGTTGATCGACATCCTGCGCACGATGCCGTCGGACCAGACGGTGAGCCTCGAATCGAACGCGAGCAAGTTGATACTCAAGGGCGGCAAGAGCAAGTTCACGCTGCAGACGCTGCCCGCGGAAGACTTCCCGCTGGTGCAGGAAGCCGCGAGCTTCGGCCCCGCGTTCAGCGTGCCGCAGAAGGTGCTCAAGGACCTGCTCAACCAGGTGAGCTTCGCGATGGCGGTGCACGACATCCGCTACTACCTCAACGGAATCCTGTTCGTGGCCGAGGGCAAGCAGCTGTCGCTCGTGGCCACCGATGGTCACCGCCTCGCGTTTGCGAACGCGACGCTCGACGTGGAAGTGCCCAGGCAGGAGGTGATCCTGCCGCGCAAGACGGTGCTCGAGATGCAGCGCCTGCTGTCCGATGCCGAAGGCGCGATCGAGATGCAGTTCGCCAGCAACCAGGCGAAGTTCTCGTTCGGCGGCATGGAGTTCGTCACGAAGCTGGTCGAAGGCAAGTTCCCCGACTACAACCGCGTGATCCCGAAGAACCACAAGAATGCCGTCACGCTCGGGCGCGCGCCGCTACTGGCCAGCCTGCAGCGCACCGCGATCCTCACCAGCGAGAAGTTCAAGGGCGTGCGCCTGAACATCGAGCCCGGCACGCTGCGCGTGGCGTCGAACAACGCGGAACAGGAAGAAGCCGTCGACGAGCTCGACATCGATTACGGCGGCGACGCGATCGAGATCGGCTTCAACGTGACGTACCTGATCGACGCACTGGCCAACATGGACCAGGACATGGTGAAGATGGAGCTCGCCGATTCGAACAGCTCGGCGCTGATCACCATTCCCGACAACAGCAAATTCAAGTACGTGGTGATGCCCATGCGCATCTAGCCAAACCGTTCGGGCTGAGCCTGTCGAAGCCCTTCGACAAGCTCAGGGCGAACGGTTTCGAGCCAGACGGACCCGCCTGATGTGGCGGGTTCGGCACTTAAAGAGATTACGAAGACCCGATTGATGGCCGAAGAAAACAACTCCACCCCCAGCGTTCCCGGCGAGGAAAGCAGCAATTACCAGCCCAAGATCGACGCCCACCAGGCCGGTGCGAGCGACGGGTATGGCGAGGGGGCGATCCAGATCCTGGAAGGCCTGGAGGCCGTGCGCAAGCGCCCCGGCATGTACATCGGCGAC
Organism: Ramlibacter sp.; assembly: GCA_035526975.1. GTDB lineage: Bacteria > Pseudomonadota > Gammaproteobacteria > Burkholderiales > Burkholderiaceae_C > Ramlibacter. Next base: position 1,314 of record DATLBJ010000088.1, on the reverse strand, counting down.
ACGTCCGACGGCACGGGCCTGCACCACCTGGTGTTCGAGGTGGTCGACAACTCCATCGACGAAGCGCTGGCCGGCCACTGCGACGACATCGTCGTCACCATCCACAGCGACAACTCGATCTCTGTCGTGGACAACGGCCGCGGCATTCCCACCGGCGTGAAGATGGACGACAAGCACGAGCCCAAGCGCTCGGCGTCGGAGATCGCGCTCACAGAATTGCACGCCGGCGGCAAGTTCAACCAGAACAGCTACAAGGTCTCGGGCGGCCTGCACGGCGTGGGCGTGAGCTGCGTGAACGCGCTGTCGAAGATGCTGCGCCTGACGGTGCGCCGCGACGGCAAGGTGCACGTGCTGGAGTTCTCGCGCGGCTTCGTGCAGAACGGCATCACCGAAATGCGCGACGGCGTCGAAGTGCGGCCGATGCAGATCCTCGGGGACACCGACAAGCGCGGCACCGAGGTGCACTTCCTGCCCGACACGGAGATCTTCCGCGAGAACAACGACTTCCACTACGAGATCCTGTCCAAGCGCCTGCGCGAGCTCTCGTTCCTGAACAACGGCGTGAACATCAAGCTGGTGGACGAGCGCACGGGCAAGCACGACGACTTCTCCGGCGCGGGCGGCGTGAAGGGCTTCGTCGATTTCATCAACAAGGGCAAGCAGGTGCTGCACCCGAACATCTTCCACGCGATCGGCGACCGGCAAAGCGACCAGGGCACCAACATCGGCGTGGAAGTGGCGATGCAGTGGAACAGCGGCTACAACGAACAGGTGCTGGCCTTCACCAACAACATTCCGCAGCGCGACGGCGGCACGCACATGACGGGCCTGCGCGCGGCGATGACGCGCGTGATCAACAAGTACATCGACGACACGGAGCTCGCGAAGAAAGCCAAGGTGGAAGTGACCGGCGACGACATGCGCGAAGGCCTGACCTGCGTGCTGTCGGTGAAAGTGCCCGAGCCGAAGTTCTCGTCGCAGACCAAGGACAAGCTCGTCTCGAGCGAAGTGCGCGGCCCGGTGGAAGACGTGGTGGCCCGCACGCTCAACGACTTTCTGCAGGAGCGCCCCAACGACGCCAAGATCATCGTCGGCAAGATCATCGACGCCGCGCGGGCACGCGAGGCCGCCCGCAAGGCGCGCGAGATGACGCGCCGCAAGGGCGTGCTCGATGGCATGGGCCTGCCCGGCAAGCTGGCGGACTGCCAGGAGAAAGACCCGGCGCTGTGCGAGATCTACATCGTCGAGGGCGACTCCGCCGGCGGCAGCGCCAAGCAAGGGCGCGACCGGAAGTTCCAGGCCATCCTGCCCCTG
>DATLBJ010000087.1:0-11573 GCA_035526975.1 Ramlibacter sp. | reverse complement strand
GCAGGCCGCCGATTGGCTGGACGGAAAATCGATCCCGCAGGCAATGGATATCCTGCCCAAGGCACTCACCAGCAGCAACATCGCGGACTATGAACGCGATACGGCCAACCCCGGCGCGGTGTACGCCGACCCTTCGCGGCGCGCGTCTTACCTGAAGATGTACGGCAATATCTGTTTCGATACGCGCGAAAACTATATCAATTTCCCCTGGTCATCAGAAACCAGGTAGTTGCCATGACCGCCAACCCTTTCGTCATCCTTTACGTCGAAGACAATGAATTGGTCCGCGAGTCGTTCGCCGAGTTGCTCGCCACTGCCGGGCGCCGGGTCGTGTGTGTGGCTGACGGCGCCGGCGCGCGCGAGGCGCTGCGCGAGCAGAACGTGAACCTGCTGATGACCGACATCAACCTGCCCGACGGCTCGGGCCTCGACGTCGCGCGCGAGGCCATTCGCCAGAACCCGACGCTGCCGGTGATCGTCTGCTCGGGGCAGGACTTGAGGAACGTCGCCGTGTCCCTTGGCCCGACCGCTCATGCGCTGAGGAAGCCCTTCGAGCTGCATGAACTCGAGGCGCTGGTCGACCGGATCGCGCAGTAGGCAACGCGAATCCGGATCGAAAGCAGGCACGTCATGCCGTCTCGCGCGGGTGCTTGATCGAAATCGACGCGAGCAATTCCGTGAGCTTGCCTGGATCGGCGGGCTTGACCATGTGCGCATCGAAACCCGCCTCTTTCGTGCGCCTGCGGTCTTCATCCTGGCCCCAGCCCGTGACCGCGACGATGCAGATGTTCTTGCCCCAGGGCTCGCTGCGCATGCGCTCGCACGCCTCGAAGCCGTTGAGCACCGGCATGCCGAGGTCGAGCAGCACGGCGTCCGGCTTGAACTCGCGCGCCTTGTCCACGCCTTCTGCGCCGTCATAAGCCACGGCCACTTCGCAGCCGAGCACTTGCAGCAGCGTGGACAAGGTGTCGGCGCTGTCGTGGTTGTCGTCGACGACGAGAACGCGGCGTGACAGCCGCATCATCGGGCCGCTGGCCGCCTGGACGAACGACGTGTCGCCGGCCTGCGGGACGGGCAGCGGCAGGCGCACGATGAATTCGCTGCCCTTCTGCGTGCCTTCGCTCCTGGCCTCGACGCGCCCGCCGTGCAATTCGACGAGCCCGCGAACGAGCGACAGGCCGATGCCCAACCCGCCTTGGGCACGTGCGATCGCCGGCACGGCCTGCGTATACATCTCGAACAGCTTGCCGAGCATTTCGGGCGCGATGCCGATGCCGGTGTCGCGCACGCTCACCACCGCTTCGTTGCCCTCTTGCCGCACAGTCACGGTGATGCGCCCGCCCTGCTCCGTATATTTCGCCGCGTTCGTCAGCAGGTTGGCAAACACCTGCGCGAGCCGGACGGCATCCGCTTCGAGCTGGACCGGCACGTCCGGCAGCACCACTTCGATCTTGTGCGCGCCCGTCTCGATCGCGGGACGGCTGGTCTCGATCGCCGCTTCGATCACGTTCGACAGCGTGACGAGCGTTCGGCGCAGTTCGAGCTTGCCTTGCGTGATGCGGCTGACGTCCAGCAGGTCCTCGAGCAGGCGCGACATGTGCGCGGCCTGGCGTTCGATGACCGCGCGCGCCCACACGAGTTCCGTGTCCGGCGGGCCCTTCGCCTGCAGGATGCGAACGGCATTGCGAATCGGCGCAAGCGGGTTGCGCAGCTCGTGCGCGAGCGTCGCCACGAATTCATCCTTGCGCCGGTCGGCATCGCGCAGGCCGGCGTTGAGCTTGCGCATCTGCTCCTCGGCCTGCCGCATCTCGGTGACGTCCACCGTGCAGCCATGCAGCTTGAAGAACTCGCCGCGTTCGTCCACCACCAGCACCGCGCGATCTTCCACGTGCAGCCAGCGGCCGTCCTGGTGGCGCATGCGATAGCGCAGGACGAAATGGCGCTCCCCCGCCGCCGCGCCGTCGAAGAACTGCTTCTTGCGGCTGGCGCGGTCATCCGGGTGCACCTGGTTGTCCCACCAGTCGGGCATGGGCGGAACGTCCTCCGGGCGGTAGCCGAGCACCTCGAACATCCCGCGCGTGCGCTCCACCTTGCGCGTGCGGAAGTCGTATTCGTAGATCACGCCATTGACCGCATCTGCGGCGAGGCGAAAGCGCGCCTCGGCGTCCGCACGGCGCGCGGCTTCCTTCTCGGCGAGCTTGCGCGCCTGCTCGGAGCGCTGGACCGTGCGCCGCATCCATTCGCCGAAGCCGCCGATCACGAACGACGCAAAGACGTAAAGCGTCAGGCGCCCGTACTCCGACGGCACGACCACGAGGCTGCCGCGCGGCTCGATGAACAACCAGCGCGCGACGAGATAGCCAACCAGGGTCACGACCAGCGTGGCGCCGATGCCGCCCAGCGCCGCCGCGAGCGCCACCGCGGCGAACAGCGTGATCAGCGGCAACTGCGGCCCGAGCCAGGGGTCCAGCACCCACCGCAGCCCGAGCCCCACCGCCAACGCGACGGCGACGATGAATGACGGGCGGGAAGCGAAAGCAGGCATGGCAGGGCTCTTTATAGTGCATTCCAGCTTGACACTGGCAGCCCTCGCGGAAGAATGAAACACAGCACAACCATGAGGAGAAGTGCCATGAAAGTGAAGTTCGCCGCCGCGCTCGTCCCGTTCGCCCTGGGCGCGGTTGCCGCGCACGCGCAGACGCAGGCGCAGGGCGTCACCAAGGACGAAATCGTCATCGGCACCATCCAGGATCTTTCCGGGCCGATCGCCGGCTTCGGCAAGCAGGCGCGCAACGGCATGCTGCTGCGCGTCGACGAGATCAACGAGCAGGGCGGCATCAACGGCCGCAAGCTGCGCCTCGTGGTGGAAGATTCGGCGTACGACCCGAAGAAGGCCGTGCTCGCCGCGCAGAAACTGGTCAACCAGGACAAGATTTTCGCGATGGTCGGCCACATCGGCACGGCCCAGAACATGGCGGCGATGCCGGTGCAGTTCGAGAAGAACGTGGTCAACTTCTTCCCGCTGTCCGGCGCGCGCGACATGTACGAGCCGCACCACAAGCTCAAGTTCGCTTTCTCGCCCACTTACTACGACCAGGTGCGCATGGCGCTGCCCAAGCTCGTAAAGGACAAGGGCGCCAAGAAGGTCTGCACGCTGTACCAGGACGACGAGTTCGGCCTGGAAGTGCATCGCGGTGCCGAAGCGGGGCTCAAGACGATGAACATGGAAGTCACGGAGAAGACGACGTACAAGCGCGGCGCGACGGACTTCTCGTCGCAGGTCGCCAAGCTCAAGGCCTCGGGCTGCGAAGTGGTGGTGCTCGGCACGATCATCCGCGAGACCATCGGCGCGATCGGCGAAGCGCGCAAGACGGGCTACAACCCCGTCTTCATCGGCACGACGGCGTCGTACACCGAGCTCATTCACAAGCTCGGCGGCAAGGCGATGGACGGCTTCTATTCGACGATGGTCGCGCAGCTGCCCTACACCGACGAAACGTCGCAGCCGATCCGCTTCTGGGCCAACAAGTACAAGACCAAGTTCGGTGAAGACCCCGCGATGTTTTCCGTGTACGGCTACGAGATCGTCGATGCCTTCATCGCCGGCGCGCGCAAGGCCGGCCCCACGCTCACCACCGACAGCTTCGTGAAGGCGATGGACACCATCACCATCCCCACCGACATCTTCGGCGCGCCGGAGCTGAAGTTCACGTCGACACAGCGCCTGGGCAGCAACCTCACCCGCCTCGGTCAGATCCAGGACGGGCGCTGGAAGGTCGTATCCGACTACGTGAAGTGATGGCGTAGACTCACCCGCGCATTCGGGGGAGGAACATGGCCATCACTTTGCGCTTCGAGGAAGCGGCGGCGCAGTACGGGCTGCGGTCGGCGTTCGACGGGTCCGTCATCGGCGACATCATCAACGGTTACTACCAGGGCGACCCGCGCTCCAACATCCGCACCTACATCTTCGATTCCGCCAACGGCTTCGAATTGCAGATGACCGTGCGGGCCCACAGCGAAACGATCTGCACGCTCGAGGCGATGTCGATGTCGAAGGCAGGAACGATCCTGTGGACCGGTTTCGGCAGCGTCGAAGTTGCCTATCCGGCGTTCAACCTGTACGAGATATTCGGCGGCGACGACACCTGTACCGGCAATTCGTCGGCCAACTTCTTCCAGGCAGACCCGGGCAGCGACACGATCGCCGGCGGCGCCGGGATCGACAGCGTGGTGTACCCGTTCGCGCGCAGCGGGGTCAACATCATCAACTGGCCCGACCACATCGACGTGCAGGACACGTCGGCCAGCCTGGACACGCTCACCGGTATCGAGCGCCTCGTGTTCACCGACGAAAGTATTGCGTACGACATCGACGGCCCCGCCGGGCAGGCTTATCGCCTGTACCAGGCGGCGCTGGACCGCGCGCCGGATCCGGGCGGGCTGGGCTATTACATCGACAAGCTCGAGCACGGATGGAGCGAGCACGACATCGCGATCGGTTTCATCCACAGCCCCGAGTTCATCTCGCGGTTCGGTACGAACCTGACGGACCTCGAATACGTCCAGCGCCTTTATGAGAACGTGCTGCATCGCGAAGGTGAAGCAGGGGGCGTGGCATACCACCTCAATGCATTGCACACCGGGCAAGTCGACCGTGAGCAGCTGCTCGTGAATTTCAGCGAGTCGCCCGAGAACCAGGGGAACCTGATGGGCGCGATGCAAAGCGGAATGGTGTACTGGCCGGTCACCGGCTGAGCGTCGGGCCCCGCGCATAATCGGTCGTACCCATGGCGACCGAGCCGCTCAATTCACCGTCGATGCAGAACAAGGCCCTCCTGGGCCTTGTTCTCGTTGTGACGGCGCTGTTCTTCCTGGTTCTGTGGCCGATGGCCGGCGCGGTGTCGTGGGCCGTCTTCATCGCAATCGTGTTTTCGTCGCTGCAGGAACGCTCGGTGCAGGTGCTCGGCGGGCGGCGCGGCTGGGCGGCGTTCTCGACGCTTGTGATCATCACCCTCAGCGTGATTTTGCCGATGGCGCTCCTGGCCGTGGCGGTCACGCATGAGGCCGCGGCCTTCTATGCGCGGCTGAAGTCCGGCGACATCCAGCTTGCCGAATATTTCCAGCGCGTGCTCGGTGTGCTCCCGGAGTGGGTGCGCGGGTGGCTGTCGCGCGTCGGGGTGGAGGACCTGCCGGCGCTCCAGAGCAAACTGGCCGAAGCGCTGGGCCGCAGCAGCAGCGTGGTGACGCAGCGCGTGTTTCTCATCGGCCAGGGAACCCTCGAATTCGTCGTGAACTTCTTCGTCATGCTGTACCTGCTGTTCTTCCTGCTGCGCGACGGCAGGACGCTGGCGGTGAAAGTCGAAAAGGCGATGCCGCTCGCGCCCGATCACACGCATCGCGTCATGACCGAGTTCGCCACCGTGGTGCGTGCGACGGTCAAGGGCAACGTCGTCGTCGCGCTCGTGCAAGGCGCGCTGGGCTGGCTTGCGTTCTGGTTCCTCGACATCAACGGCGCATTGCTGTGGGGCGCCGTGATGGCATTGCTGTCGCTGTTGCCGGCCGTCGGCGCGGCGATGGTGTGGGGCCCCGTTGCGATCTACCTGCTCGCGTCCGGTTCCATCTGGTCCGGAGTCGGCCTGATCGTGTGGGGCGTATTGGTGATCGGACTGGTTGACAACGTGCTCAGGCCCATCCTCGTCGGCAAGGACACGCGGTTGCCCGACTGGCTGGTGCTCATCGCCACGCTCGGTGGCCTGGCCGTGTTCGGCCTGAATGGCTTCGTGATCGGCCCTGTGATCGCCGCGGTTTTCATCGCAGCCTGGGACATCTTCTCGGACGCGAAGCGTCCTAGGAAATGATGTAGGCCCCTGCGCCCGTCGACAACAGCTTGCCGTCGGGTCCGAGAAACTCCATTCGTGTCGAAGCGACGCGGGAACCGAGCCGCAGCACTTGCGAACGCACGTCGAAATGCTCGCCGATGGCCGGGCGCAGGTAGTCGACGCGCAGGTCGATCGTGCCGAGTTTCAGGAAGCGCTGCAGCCGCTGTTCCGGCGCATCGTCCATGTGGCGCGCGCCGATCGCAGCCATCACGGCAAGGCCCCCCATCGCATCCAGCGTGGCGCTGATCACGCCGCCGTGCAGGCGGTTGTACGCAAAGTGGCCGACCAGGTCCGGCTTCATCGCGACGCGCCCTTCCGCGCCTTCCGGATGCAGGTGCGTGATCTTCAGGCCGAGAACCCGGTTGAACACGACGAGCTCTTCGAAGAGGTGCTTCAGGCCGTCGACAAACTCCGGCTCGAACGTGACGCCCGCGGGAGTGTTCTTCATAGCCCCAGCTGCCTCGCCGCAAGGTCCTTCATGATCTCTTCGGCCCCGCCACCGATCATCATGACCTTCACCTCGCGGTAGATTCGCTCGCTGCGCGTCCCGCGCATGAACCCCATCCCGCCCAGGATCTGCACCGCCTGGTCCGCGCAGAACTGCATTGACTGCGTGGCATGGTTCTTCAGCATGCACACCTGCGCCACGCAATTGGGGTCAGATTCCAATTTCCCCGCGTCGGCAAGCTCCGTCACCGAGTCGAGCCATGCGCGAGTCGACGCGATGCGCATCTTCATGTCGACCAGCTTGTGGCGGATTGCCTGCTTCTCGACCAGCGCCGAGCCGAAGGTCCTGCGATCGCGCGACCAGGCCAGCGCTTCGTCGTAGCAAGCCTCGCAAAAGCCCAGAGCCATCGCCGACATCGCGAGCCGTTCGCCGTTGAAATTGCTCATGATCATCTTGAAGCCCGCGCCCTCTTCGCCGACGAGGAACCGCGTGGGCACGCGCACGCCATCCATGCGCAGGTGCGCGGTGTCGGAGCAGAGCCAGCCCATCTTGTCCAGGGCCGCGCGTGACAAGCCCTTCGCATCGCCGGGCACGACGATCATCGAGATGCCGGACGGGCCTTTCGATTCCGAGGTGCGCACCGCCATCGTGATCCAGTCGGCGCGCATGCCCGAAGTGATGAAGACCTTCTCGCCATCGATGACCCAGTCGTTGCCGTCGCGGCGCGCCGTGGTGCGGAGCGCGGCGACATCCGACCCGCCACCAGGTTCCGTGATGGCGAGTGCCGCGATCTTCTCGCCGCGCAATACGGGCGGGATGATTTCCCGCTGCAACTCGCGCGAAGCGTGGCGCAGCACAGGCGGCAGCCCGATGTTGTGCGAGTACAGCGCCGCGAGAAGTCCGCCGCTTGCGCTGTAGCGCGCCATCGTGACGGACAGCGCATTGCGCAGCGCGAAGGGAACGGGCGTGCCGCCGAACTCCTCCGGGTAGCCGAGGCCGAGCAGCCCGAGTGCCGCGGCTTCCCGATGGACTTCCCGCGGAACGCTTCCGGCTCTTTCCCAGGCTTCGACATTCGGGGTGAGGCGCTCGAGGGTAAAGCGCTTGACCGTTGCCGTGAGCGCTTCGATGTCGGCGCGAAGTTCTGCGTTCATGTCGTCGCCTCGAACGTCACGAGCACTTGCGACGTCGCGGCCTGCTGGCCCGGCTGGACATGGATCGCCTTCACGATCGCATCGCGCGCCGCCGCAAGCGAGTGTTCGAGCTTCATCGATTCGATGACGAGCAGCGTGTCGCCGCGCGACACTTTCGCGCCGGGCTGGGCCTTCACTGCGATGACCTTGCCGTTGAACGGGGCCCGCAACTCGCTGTCGGCGGAAGCGCCCAGCGCGCGCGCGGCGGGCTCGAAGGATGCGTCGTCGAGGAAGAAGTCGACAGAGCCGACCTGGACATGCCACGTATTGCCGCCGGCATGGACCTTCATCACGTTCGCTTCCGCGCGCGATTGCATGTCGACCCGTTCCCCGCGATGACGCACACGCAGCGGCCGGCTGAATGGGCAGGGCAGCGCATCGCTTCGTGGAGAAAACGCCGCTGCTGCGGCGGGCCCAGCGACGTCGCGTTCCTCCGCCGCAAGTTGCTCACGAATTTCAGCGGAGTGATCCGCAAGAAAGGGGATCAGCGCTTCGCCGGCGCGGAACTTCGGATGCCGCAGGCAAGCCGCGAGAAGGCGCCGGTTCGTCGGCAGGCCCAGGATCGTCAAGCGGTCCAGTGCGGATGCGAGCTGGTCGATCGCTTCACCGCGCGAAGCCGCGTGCACGATCAACTTTCCGAGCATGGAGTCGTAATACGGCGGGACGGCGAGGCCCTGGTAGATCGCGTGATCGAAGCGAACGTCCGGGACTTCGGCGAACTTCGCGATCGTCCCCGCGTGCGGCGCGAAGTTCTCGTCTTCCGCGCACAGCCGCACTTCGATCGCGTGGCCTTCGAAGCGCACCTGTTCCTGCTTCAGCGGCAAGTGCTCGCCCCGCGCTACGCGAACCTGCCACTCGACAAGATCAAGCCCGGTCACCATCTCCGTCACCGGATGTTCGACTTGCAGGCGCGTGTTCATCTCCATGAGAAAAAAATCCGTTCGGCCTGAGCTTGTCGAAGGCTCCACGAGGAATTCCACCGTGCCCGCACCCACATAGCCTGCCGCCTTCGCGAGATCCACGGCACACGCGCCCATGCGCTCACGCAGTGCGTCGTCCACCGCCGGGCTCGGCGTCTCTTCGACGAGTTTCTGGTGACGCCGCTGCACCGAGCAGTCGCGCTCACCCAGGTGGATGCAATTGCCGTGCGCATCCGCGAACACCTGCACTTCGACGTGCCGGGGCGCGAGCAACGCACGTTCGACGAGCAACTCGCCCGAACCGAACGACGACTGCGCTTCCGAGCGCGCGCTTTGCAATGCCGCTCGCAACTGGGATGCATCGGTCACCAGCCGCATGCCGCGGCCCCCGCCCCCGGCCGCCGCTTTCACCATCAGCGGAAAACCCACGCGTTGCGCTTCACGCGCGAAGCACTCGTCGGACTGGTCGCCGCCGAAGTAACCGGGCAGGCAAGGCACGCCGCGTTGCTGTGCGATCGCCTTCGCCGACGATTTGCTTCCAAGCGCGCGAATCGCCGCAGGTGGCGGGCCGATCCACACGAGGCCGGCGTCGACCACCGCTTGCGCGAACTCCGCGTTTTCGCTGAGGAAACCGTAACCCGGATGGACGGCGTCCGCTTGTGTAGCGCGAGCGGCGGCGATGATCTTGTCGATTCGCAGGTAAGACTCGCTCGACGCGTTTCCACCCAATGCATGCGCGAACGTCGCTTCGCGCGCATGCAGCGCATCGCCGTCGGCATCCGAATACACTGCAACCGTCTCGATGCCCAGCCGCTCGCAGGTGCGAATCACGCGGCGTGCAATTTCGCCGCGGTTCGCGATGAGGATGCGGCGAATGTTCATCCTGCGTTGGGCCTCTTGGCGATCCCCATGATCCTGGACAGGATCTGCAGCATCACCTCGTCCGCACCGCCGCCGATCGATGCGAGGCGCCCGTCGCGGTACATGCGCGAGACCTTGTTCTCCCAAGTGAAGCCCATGCCGCCCCAGAACTGCAGGCACGTGTCAGGCACCAGGCGATTGAGGCGCCCGGCCTTGAGCTTGGCCATCGATGCGAGCTCCAGCACGTCCGTGCCCTGCACATACAGCTCGCAAGCGCGATAGGTGAGCGCGCGCAAAGCTTCCACTTCCGTCTTCAGCTCCGCCAGCTTGAACTGCACCCATTGCTGGTCCGCGAGCGAAGCGCCAAAAAGCTTGCGATCCTGCGCCCAATCGATCGTCCACTGGATGCAGTTGGACAGCGAGACGAGGCTGCTCGCCGCAGCCCACAGGCGCTCTTCCTGGAATTGCTGCATCTGGTAGATGAAGCCCGAGCCCTCGTTGCCGATGCGATAGCGCTGCGGCACGCGCACTTCGTCGAAATAGATCAAGCCGGTGTCGGACGAGTTCATGCCGATCTTCCTGATCTTCTTGGCGACCTCGATGCCTTTCGTGAGCTTGCCGCGCGGGCCGTCCCGCATCGGCACGATCACGAGCGACTTGTTCTTGTGGACCGCGCCTTCGCCCGTGTTCACCAGCATGCACATCCAGTCGGCCTGCAGGCTGCTCGTGATCCACATCTTCTGGCCGGTGATGACATAGTCGTCGCCGTCCTTCACCGCGCGGCTCTTGATGGCCGCAACGTCGCTGCCGGCGCCGGGTTCGCTCACGCCGATGCACGCAACCATGTCGCCCGCGATCGCCGGAGCGAGGAATTGCGCGCGCAACTCGTCGCTGCCGTAGCGCGCGAGCGCCGGCGTGGCCATGTCCGTCTGCACGCCGATCGCCATGGGCACGCCGCCGCATTCGATGTGGCCGAGCGCTTCGGTCATCGCCATCGAGTACGAGTAGTCGAGCCCCGCTCCGCCGTATTCCTCGGGTTTCGTCAGGCCCAGCATGCCGAGGTTGCCCAGCTTCTTGAAGACCTCGTGCGCCGGGAACATTTCGGCCGCTTCCCATTCATCGACATGCGGGTTGATCTCGTCGTCGATGAAACGCTTGAGGGTTTTCTGGATCTCGAGGTGTTCGTGGGTGAATTGCATACGAATCCGATCGTCCTGAGCTTGTCGAAGGGTTACATGCGCGCGACGCCGAACTGCATCGGGTGCGCGGTCTTGTCTTTCGCTTCGGCGAGGGTGTCCAGGCAGAACGCCAGCACGTCGCGTGTGTCGCGCGGGTCGATCACGCCGTCGTCGAGCATCAGGCCGGAGGTGTAGAACGGATCGGCCTGGGCTTCGAACATCGCCACGATGCGGTCGAACTGCTTTTTCGACTCGGCGGGATCCGGCATGATTCCCTTGCGCGCGAGCGCGGCCTCGGTGACGATCTGCATCGTCTGCGCGGCTTGCTCGCCGCCCATCACCGCCGTCTTGGCGCTTGGCCACGAGAACAGGAAGCGCGGGTCGTAGCCGCGGCCGCACATGCCGTAGTTGCCCGCGCCGAACGATGCGCCGCACTGGATCGTGAGCTGCGGCACCGTGGCATTGGTGACGGCCTGGATCATCTTGCTGCCGTGCTTGATCATCCCGTCCTGTTCGCTCTCCTTGCCCACGATGTAGCCCGTGGTGTTCTGCAGGTAGACGATCGGATGGCCGAGCTGGCACATCCACTGGATGAAGTGCGTGGCCTTGTTCGCACCGGCCACGTCGATGGGGCCGTTGTTGGTGATGAAACCGACGTTGTGTCCGGCGATGCGGCCCTGCGCGCAGATGGTTGCGGCGCCGTAGAGCGGTTTGAACTCGAGCATGTCGGCGCCGTCTGCGAGGCGGATGATGACCTCGCGCATGTCGATGGGTTCGCGCAGGGATGTCGGGATCAATCCGAGGATGTCATCCCGGGCTTGACCCGGGATCGTTGGCGACGGAGGCCGCGCGTTTTTTCCGTCGCCCACGACTCCGGATCGCGTCCGGGGGGACAGCCTCTCGACGACATCGCGTGCGATGCCCAATGCATGCCGATCATCTTCGGCCAGGTATTCGCCAAGGCCGGAAATGCTGGTGTGCATCTCGGCACCGCCGAGTTCCTCTTCGGTCGCAATCTCCCCAGTGGCAGCTTTGAGCAGCGGCGGACCCGCAAGGAACGCCCGCGAGCGCCCTCTGACCATGATCACGACGTC